>PLAH01000077.1:0-120942 GCA_003134045.1 Gammaproteobacteria bacterium | reverse complement strand
GTTTCCGCCACAAACGCACAACGTCACGAAGTCGAAGGTTTAGACTGGCTAGCCGCACCATTGCAGACGGCTGCCCAGTGGACAACGGCACGCCGATTCTTAATCCAGCCAGGCTTCCTGCCGGCGCGTCAGCGGCGGCGCGACGGCCCCGAATCGCCGGTCCCGGCCGCGAAATTCGCGGACCGCGGCGTGCAAGTCGTCCACCCCGAAATCGGGCCACATGCGAGGCGAGAAAATCAGTTCCGCATAGGCGCATTCCCACAGCATAAAATCGCTGAGACGCCGCTCATTGCCGGTGCGTATCAACAGATCGACCGGACCTGCGTCGGCCGCGGAATGATCGACCTCGTGCAGCAGCCGCTCGAAATCGGCCGGCGCAATATCGCCGTCTTGCGGGTTGACACGATCGGCGCGCTGGGCCGCTTTGAGGATGCTGTATTGCGATGAATAATCCACGGCGACCCGCAGGTGCATGCCGGTGCAGGAGGCGCTGAGACGTTCGCTTTGTTCGATGGAGCGGAGCAGGTTGTCGCTCAGGCGGTCGCGCCGTCCGATGACGTTGACGCGAATCGACTGCTCCACGCAGCGGCGTGTCTCGCTGAACAAATACTGCCCGAACAGTTTCATCAGCGCCGCGATCTCCACCTGCGGGCGCCGCCAGTTGGCCGCCGAGAACGCGTACAGCGTGAGCGTGTCGACCCCCGCTCGCGCGGCGGTCTCGACGGTGGCACGCACCGCTTTTGCGCCTTCGACATGGCCGGCGGTGCGAGGCAGTCCGCGCTGCGTGGCCCAGCGCCCATTCCCATCCATGATGATTGCTATATGCATTGGCTTCGCCGTGTTGCCTTGATGACGGCCTCGATATGTTCGAGATATCGTAACAATGCTTTGCGGCCCACATGTGTGATGCGATACCGGGATTTCGGTCTCCGCGCCTCGAAAGATTTCGTACATGCGACGTAGCCCGCTTCTTCGAGTTTGCGTGCGTGGGCGCCCAGATTGCCGTCGCTCACGTCGAACAGCGCCTTCAGTTCGTTGAAGGTGAGTTCGTCGTTGGTGGCGAGCGCACTCATGATGCCGAGGCGCACCCTTTCATAGATCAGCCGGTCGAATCCGCCGTCATCGGCCGCCCGCGCGGGCCGCGCCGCGGGAACGGACTTCGGCCGCGCTTTGATGGCGTGAGTTTCCGTGGAATCCTCGCGTTTTCGGACGACGGCTCTACTCGCCACGGCTGACCTGGCCGATGAGCGCACCGAAAATGCTGTGCAGCGCGCCGAATCCCATCCCGAGCACCAGCGTGTGGGCGTTGGCCGGGGCCGCGAACGCCAGCAGCCCGAGCAGCATGAACAGAGCACCCATGATGCAAATGAGACGCATCGTCCGAGCGACGGTCACGGTGCTCGCGGACAGCACGGCGCAGCCGTACAGGAGCAGCCATACGCCGGGGATGAGGTTCGTACTGCCGGCTCGCCACAGCACCAGCGTCAGGACGGCGCCGGCGAGGAGGGCGGGGCACAGGCAGAATAAAAACTTGCGTACCGGGCCGAGATAGCGCGCGTGCCCGCTTTGCGCCGCTTCCCGCGCCATCATCGCGCCGCCCACCAACAGCGCAATCCCGGCGGCGACCAGCCAGATGGGCAGCCAAAAGGGGGCGAAGCGGGGCAGCGAAGTCACGATGGCGGCGAGGATGCCGATGGCTCCCATCACGATGCCCGCCATGCCGGGCACGGCCATCGAGCCGGAGGATTCGATCGACGTGCGTATATAGGCGAGCGTACCGAGCGCTCGGCTCTCGATGGGTATGGGGCCTTGCATGGCCCGACTCTAGGGAGGATTGGCTAAAGCGTCAAGTTCTCTGCAATGTAGAGTGATAAACTCTCCCGATGCCGGATGCCAAGGTTCCGCCGATGCGCGTGATCGCATATGGTTCGCTGCCGGACCAGGTGGGCGATCTGTATCTACCCGCGGGCGGGAGCAACGGCGCAGGCGCGAACCGTGCGGTGATCTGTCTGTTGCACGGCGGTTTTTGGCGCGTGCGGTATGGACGCGAGTACATTGCGCCCCTGGCGCTCGACCTCGCGCGGCGCGGCTTCGCCGTTTGGAATCTCGAATATCGCCGCGTCGGTACGCCGGGCGGCGGTTGGCCGGGAACGCTCGACGATGTGGCCGCCGGCATCGACTATCTGGCGGCGCTGGCGGTGCGCGGCGAGCCCATCGATACGGCACAGGTCACCGCCGTCGGACATTCTGCCGGCGGGCACCTCGCGCTGTGGGCGGCGCAGCGGCGCGCAGCGAGGCGGGTGCGGATCGCCGCGGCCGTCGGCCTGGCGGCGGTGTCCGATTTGCGGTTGGCGTACGAGCGTCATCTCAGTCATGGCGCGGTCGAGGACTTCATGGGCGGTACGCCCGACGGGGTTGCGGAGCGCTATCGCGCGGCGTCGCCCGCCGAGCTGCTGCCCTTGGGCGTGCGGCAATTGCTGATCCACGGGACGCTGGACGAAGACGTACCGGTCGAGATCTCGCGGCGCTACGTGGCCACGGCACGCGCCGCGGGCGATACGGTGTCCTATATCGAACTCGCGACCGCCCGTCACATGGACCTTGTCGACCCCCACTGCGAGGCACATGCGGCGATGTGCCGGTGGCTGCGAGATCCCGCCGATTCTTTCGCGAACATGTCGTGACCCGAGGGCGCCGAAGCGGCGCGGGCGCGGCGCCGATTGCCGGCGTGGCTCTGCTCAGAGCGTGAATTCGAGATCGACGGGGATGCGGCCCTGCGCATCGCGCGCATGCAGCTGGGAGAGATTCTCCAGTTGACTGCGCAGCGCCGGCGGTGCATCGGGCCGCTCTTTGAGCGTGCCGGACAGCATCGCGGTGCGATCCTTCGCGGAATATTGAATGGTGGCCTGCAGTTCCAGGGGGCCGCCGGTATCGGTGAGTTCGGCGGCGGCACCGGCCACATGCAACGCGTAGCCGCCCAGATCGACGCCATTCGCAATCTGCGGTGCGGCCAGATCGGCCACGGTGAGATCGCCCACGGCGGAACGCAGGACGGCGCCGGCCGCCGGACCTCGAGTCAAATCGATCTGCAGTTCATCGAATTTGAACGCGCTCACGCCGTGCCAGCCGTTCGCCACTCCGAGACCGGCAAGGTCCTCGATGGGTCCGCCGCCTTGAATATTGCGCGCCTTGATGCCGCGCCGATCGATGTCCGCGCTGCCGTCGAGGACGAAGCCGACTTTCACCCAGTGCAGATCCGCCGACAGCCTCAGGAACAGCAGCGCGGCGGGGTGCAGATGCCATTCGAGCGCGCCCGCGTCGCGTCCATTCACCGTGAACTTGCCGGCAGACCCGTGCCACAGGCTGCCGCTGAAGTCCTCCGCACTGATGAACGGCGGCAGGAAGCGTCTCACCAGCGATGCCGGTACGGCGCTGAGGGCGACGCAGAGCGCCGCCAGCACCACGATCAGGATCAGCGGCTTAGTGTTTTGACGGAGCGAACGTGATGTTGGCATTCACCACTCCCGGCTTCGCGGCGCGATCCACGGAGATGGATTCGATCGCGAGCCCGTAGCGCTCGTCGAGCGAGGCGAGCCAGGTCACCAAGGTGTCGAAGGGGGCCGCCTCGAGCTGAACCCGTACGCCGGCGCCGCTGGGCTGCGTGCCGCGCAGGGCGTTGCCCAGGCCAGCTTCGCGCCCGACACGGTCCACGAGCACCACCGGCGCCTCGCCGGTATTGGCGGACACCGTGGCACTGCCCGCCTGGATCTCGGGGGCATTGATGCGCATCCACGCCAGATCGTCGGTGCGCGTCTCCCGGGTTTTCACCGCGCTCGAGACCGCGGATTCCAAGGGCCACACTATTCCGGCGAACAGGATCAACGCGCCCAGCACCGCCGCGCCGATGCCGACGACTCGTTGCTCACGCGTTTGCAGACCGGCGTACCAGGCTTTGAGCTTGTTCATGGGTGCGCCTTCGAGCCTTGTGCCCGCACTTGCATATGCGCTTCGACACCCGATCCCATCGGCGTCGAGGATTGAATCTCGGCGGTCAGACCCTGCTTGCCCACCGACTGCGACAGTTGCGAGAGCGCGGCGAGGCTGGGTGCGGTCACTTTCATGTCGAGCGACTCGTCGCGATAGCTCAATGCGTCGATGGTGGTTGCCGGCGCCTCCGCGATCGCGCCGCTCAAGGTCTGCAGGGTGCGCAGAAAATGCTGCGGTCCGGGGCCTGCGTGCCGGATGCGGTCGAGGCGCGACTGCATCTGGCGCCGTGCATCCCGCAGGGGTTCAGCCGGCATGACGGCGGCAAACACATCGGCGATCTCCGTGTCGAGGAGAGCGGTGTCGCGCTTGGCTCGATGCAGCGTGTAGGCTTGCGCGGCCACGTGGATCACCAACAAGCACGCCGCCAGGGCCGCCGCGGTGCGCCAGCGTTCGAAGCGCACGCCATAGCCGGTGTTCTTCGCATAGTCGCCCTGCAGCAAGTTGACGGCGTCCGTGGCCGCCAGATCCCGGGCCAGCCAGGGCAGGGGGCCGTCGGGCAGCAGCTGGATCTTGAGCGCCGCAAAGTGATCCATCAGCCCTTCGATCTCGCTTTGCACCTGCGACCAGTCCTCGCGGGTCGCATACAGAATGACGTTCTCCAACGGCCGGGGTTCCAGTTCCGCGGCGAGCGCATTGCCGGCGAGCGGATCGGCGATCACGCCCGCGACGATCAGCGCCTCGGTGACGGGGGTGAGTTCGACGGCGAAGGGCAGCATGCCCGGCCGCCGCACGGCCAGGCGCCCATTCTCGAACCAGAGCACGGTCTGACCCGGATTCTGCGGCAGCAGCGACATGTCGGGGTAGATCGCCGCAGGCTCGATGCCGGCCGCGTTGAGGTCAGCCACCCATTGGTCGAGCACGCTGCGCGATACCACCGCGACCGGCGTGCCGCCGGCGGGCCGGCGCTTGCCCAACGCGAACACCAATTGATCGATGTCTTCGGTCAGTTGCTCCTCGAGGGCGAAGGGCACCGCGCGCGCGAGCTTGACGCCGCTGCCGGGGGGCAATTCGGGCTCCGCCAGAAGAATTTGCGTGGCCGGTGCCAGCACGACGACCTTCGCCGAGCGGCCGACCGCGGCGGCGAGACTCAAGGGCCCGCGCTGCCGCGCCGTCGCAGGTTCGCCGGCCTCATCGATGGTCAGCCACTCGGTGTCTTCGGAGCGCACGGCCGGAAGACGTAAAAGTAGTGTTTGCGGCATATTTTATTAAAGGGTTCCGAATGTGCGCAGCAGTGGCGTCACTTTCCCGCCGTTCCCCACGTTCAAAAGACTGTACAAGGTGAACTCGGTAGTGCCAAGCGTAACCCGGGTGGTCAAGCGGAAGTACGTCGAAGTTTCCTTGATTGGGGGTGCTTTGGCGGCAACTGCGGCGCCGCCCATGGTGTTCACCAAGGTTTTGTTGTCCGGGAAACAGCCGGTCTTGCGGCTGCTTGCCAGCAGTTCCGGCGTATATTCGCCGTTGCCGCCTTCCCAGAGGCTTTCGAGTACCAGCGCCGGGGCCGTACAGGTGTTGATGGGCGTGGGCACGGGCAGCGCCGTCACGTAGGGTGCGATCTTGCGATACATATCGGCCGTGAACCCCGGCAGGTTCATGAGCTCGGTGGGACTGGTCATGGGCCAGTTGCCGGTGCGATAGGGCGGCGTCTGCGAGGTGTAGACCTGGTCCTCGGCGCCGTCGGGAGTGCCGGGCACGTCGTTGGCATCGATCCAGTCGCGCGCCATGCCGGCCCATTTGGCGTCGAGCCCCGCCAACACCAGCAGCCGCTGGAACTGCTCGAAGGGTTTTGGATCGGGTATGGGTTGCGCGTTGGCGTTGGCAGGGTTGGCGCCGCCGCCGTTGTCGGTTGTGACCACGGCCAGATTGTTGAGATTGAAACGGCCCATCATGTCCTCGAGGCCGGCCTGCAGGGTGCCGATGGGTTCGCCCTCGGCGTCGTTCTCGGGGGTGAGCGGCAGGGGTTGCGTGGCTTGCGCCCAGGGCTGTGCGAGGGTGACTTGCGCCGTGGTGCTGGTGCCGCTTTGCGCAGTCTGGCCGAGGACATCGGCCGCCAGGGCTTCGGCGCCGTACCCGAAATGCACCGCCTGCTCGGCGGCAATCACGGCCGTGGTGCGCCGCTGTTCCAGCCAGCCGTCGAAGCTCAGCTTGGTCGCAAGAATGGTGGCGAGCGCCACCAGGACGAGGGCGATGATGAGGGCGACGCCGCGCTGCTGCCGGCGGCTGGGCGGCGGGGTTCTCATCCGGCCACCTCGACCAGGCGGCGGATGCGGCCCCAGTCCTTGAACTCGATGGTGATCTCGACGGCGACCGGGCGGGTCACGAGACTGTCCGGCTGCGGCAGATTCGGCGGCGGCCATTGATTCTGGTACGTCTGATTTTCATCCATGTAGCGAAACTGAATGGTCTTCACGCCGGTGAGCAGATCCTGCACGATGGGTTGATTGCCCTGCACAGTGTCGAGCGCGGTTTGATAGCTGCGCTTGATGGTACCGTCGACCAAGGCATAGGCAACACGCTGCAGCGTGCTGCGCTGCTGGCCGGCGGTGTTCGACCAGCCGCCGCGCGTGAACTCGGCCAGCGGCAGGCTGGTCGTACTCGAACTCGAACCGCTGAACGTCGACTGGAAACCCGGGCCCGAATCGAAGTGCATGCTCGAGTTCGCGCCAAGGGCCGAGGAGCCGGTCCCGGACGCCGAGGTGCCGGCGCTGGTGCCGTTGCCCGCGCTGCCGTGCAGCGCCGGCAGGCGTTGTTGGCCCAAGGGATCCCGGACGGGGCGCGGCGCCATCTGCGCGAAGTCCATCACCAGCACGCGCATGCCGAATTCGATCTCGCGCGAGCGTTTGAGCGATTCCTCGGTGCGTTCGGCGGAGATGCGGGCGGCGCGGTACGTGCCGTAGCCCAGTGCCGACAGGACGCCTAAGATCAGGAGCGCCACCAGCATTTCGATGAGCGTGAAGCCACGCGCGCTGCGTGAGGGGAGGCGAGTCATTGCGAGGTGTTCGGCGTGGGCGTGACGGCGGGCGTGGTGGTAGCCGGCGGCGAGGCCAAGGGTGAACCGGCGGTGTTCCCGGTGCCGGCGGCGCCTGCGGGGGGAACGCCGGTGGGCGGCGTCGCGCCGCTCACCCACTGGGCGTTGGAGCTGCCGAACGTGGCCACGCCGCTGCCGAGAAAACTGGTGGACTCCGCCAAGGGGTTGCCCTTGGTCTTGGCGTCGCCGGCATAGACGCGCACCACCACACGTTTCATGGTGACGATGCTGGTGCCGAAATACTTGGTGTCGTAATGCCACTTTCGTCCGGCAAAATCCACTTCCGCGGTATCGGTGTTCTGCGCGAACTTGTTGTTGCTGTTCAAGCGCACTTCGGTCAGGCGATTCATGGCGATCCATTGCGCCAGGGTCTTATCGCGCAGATAGGCGCTGGTGCGGGCGGCGCCGCTCACCGCGATCATCAGCGCGGCAAGCCCCATCGCGACGATCATGAGCGCGACCATCACTTCCACCAGCGTAAAGCCGCGCGCGTTGTTCGCTCTCATGTGCGCTTTGCCGGATGATCCGAATCTTCGTGCGAGATTCTGCCGAGCGCGTCGCCGTCGACCGAGGCGCTCGCCTTGGTCTCCTCGCGCTCGAGCGTGAGACGAAACGGCGTGCCTTCGCCGCTCGCGGCAATCGCCACTTGCGGCGTCGGCGGAGTCGCGCTGCTCACGAGATTTCGGTCGACGGCTTTGAGCACGACGATCTGCGAATCGAGCTGCAGCTGAAAGCTCACGCCCTTGGGCAGTTTGCGGTGCCGGAACTCGTGCTCTTGATCCATGGGCGACCAGCGGTCGCGCAGCGCATCGTACGCCACGAATTCATACGCCGTGGGTTCGATTCGCATGCCGAAATCGCGGCCCTCGAGCAGCGCGCGCTCGTGCAGCAGACCGACCAGTCCTTCGATGCGCCGCGTCTCTTCGTCGAGCTGTGCATCGTGGCCGGTCACGCCGATCGACAGCACGGCGAGCGAAATCACGACGGCCATGATCACCACGACCACCAGGATTTCGACGAGCGTGAAGCCTTTGCTGCGCATGCTGCCGCGCCCGCAAGCGCGAGCGTTATCGTTGATCGAGCGTCGTCGTGCTGATGTCGGCGTCGTAGCCCTCGCCGCCGGCCTTGCCGTCGCGCCCGAAGGTCAGGATGTCGTAGTCGCGCCCGTCGGCTCCGGGGCTGACATATTGATACGGGTTGTTCCAGGGATCCTTCGGCAGGGAGGGCAGGTAGCCTCCGGACCGATAGTTGGTGATGGTCGGATCGGCGGGCTGCTTGACCAATGCCTGCAAACCCTGTTCAGTGGTCGGATACTTGAAGTTATCCAGCCGGTACAGATCAAGTGCCGTTTGAATGGCCCTGATATCGCTCTGCGCGCGCGTGACGCGGGCCTTGTCGACGTTCTCCAGGATTTTCGGCACCACGAGAGCGCCGAGCACTGCGAGAATGACGACCACGACCATGATTTCGATCAGAGTGAATCCGCGTTGAGCATTGCGCATGTTGACCTCGAAAATTCCTTGAATGATACCAAAATAGGCGGCATCGATGCCTCGTAACGGCGCAAATCGATTGGCACACGTGGCTGCCGCTCTCCAATGGGATCGCGGCCGCTGGGTTTGGCTGCTGCTCATCGTGTTGGGGCTGGATCTGGTGTTGGGTCTTGGCGACAGTGTCGGGGATCTCCTGCGCTACGATCGCGGCGCGATTGCCGCGGGCGGCTGGTGGCGGTTGCTTACGGCCCACATCGTGCATCTGGACGCGCACCATTTGATTCTGAACGAGCTGGGTCTGGTGCTGATGTGGTCGTTGTTCGCGGACGACTTCGACGCGGTCGACTGGTGTGTGATCGTGCTCTCCGGCGCGCTCGCCATCAGTTCCGGACTGTGGTGGCTCAGTCCGCGAGTCGGTTGGTATGTGGGCGCCTCCGGCGTGCTGCATTCCGTCCTCGCCGCAGGTACGGCCAAGCATCTGATCGAACGCGCCTGGGATCGGTGGATATTGCTCATCGGTTTGGCCGTCAAGCTCGCCTACGAGCAATGGGGCGGTCACGAGCAGCCGCTGGTGGTGGTCGATGCTCATTTATACGGGGCGTTGTGCGGTTTTGCCGTAGGGGCTGCACTCGGCGGCCGGATCGCTATAATTCGGCACCGTTTCAACGCCTAGGGGCCGCACCGTGTCACTTGCATTCGTTTTCCCCGGCCAGGGTTCGCAAAGCATCGGCATGCTGAGCAGCTTGGCAACCCTGTCTCCGGTGATCCAGTCGACCTTCGCCGAGGCCTCGGCGGTGCTCGGCTACGATCTGTGGCAGCGTTGCCAGGAAGGCCCCGCCGACGCGCTCAATGCCACCGAGTGCACCCAGCCCGCCATGTTGACCGCGGGGGTCGCGACCTACCGGCTGTGGCGCGAACGGGGCGGCGCCATCCCGCGGATGATGGCGGGGCACAGTTTGGGCGAGTTCACCGCCCTGGTCGCGGCGGGTTGCCTCGACTTCAAGACCGCGGTCGATGTGGTGCGCTTTCGCGCCGCGGCCATGCAATCGGCGGTGCCGCAGGGCGAGGGTGCGATGGCCGCCATCTTGGGCCTGGAAGATGCCGACGTCGAGGCTGCGTGCGCCGAGGTGGCGGAGGGGGGCGTGGTCGAGGCCGTCAATTTCAACGCGCCGGGACAAGTGGTGATTGCCGGCAGCAGCGCCGGCGTGGCGCTCGCCATCGACGCGTTGCACGCGAAGGGCGCGCGGCGCGTGCTGCCGCTGCCGGTGAGCGTGCCGGCGCACAGCTCACTGATGCTGCCCGCGGCCGAGAAACTGCGCGGGCGTCTCGCGGACGCCGCGGTCGCGCCCGCCGCGGACGTCGTGGTCTACGGCGTCGATGTGAAAATTCATACTCGGCCCGATGAAATCCGCGCGGCGTTGGTCAAGCAGCTGCATACGCCGGTCTACTGGGCGGCGACGGTGCGCACCATGATTGCCGCCGGCGCCACCTGCATCGTCGAATGCGGTCCCGGCAAGGTGCTCACCGGATTGAATCGCCGGGTCGACAAGAATCGCGATCTGAAAATGCTGGCGCTCGAGGATCCGAAGTCGCTGGAGGAGGCACTGTCATGCTGAACGGAGAAGTCGCATTGGTCACGGGCGCATCGCGCGGCATCGGCGCGGCGATCGCGGCGCGCCTGGCCGCCGACGGCGCCCGCGTCATCGGCACGGCGACCACCCCGGCGGGCGCGGCTCGCATCACCGAGAGCCTCGGGGACAGGGGTGGGCGCGGCGCTGTTCTCGACGTGACCAGCCAGCAGTCCGTCGATGCGCTGCTCGCGGACATCGATGCCACGGACGGAGCGGTCGGAATTTTGTGCAACAACGCCGGAATCACCCGCGACACCTTGCTGCTGCGGATGAAGGAGGACGATTGGGAGGCGGTGATGCAGACCAATCTGGCGTCGGTGTTCCGTCTGTCGAAGGCGGTGCTGCGCGGCATGATGAAAGCCCGCAAGGGCCGCATCATCAGCATCGCGTCCATCGTCGGGCTCACCGGCAATCCCGGCCAGGCGAACTATGCCGCCGCCAAGGCGGGCATGATCGGCTTCAGCAAATCGCTTGCCCGCGAGGTGGGGTCGCGCAACATCACCGTCAACGTCATCGCACCGGGATTCATCGACACCGACATGACGCGCTCGCTCAGCGACGCCCAGAAAGCGGCCCTGAACGCGCAGATCCCCTTGAGCAGGCTGGGCCAGCCGGCGGATATCGCGGCGGCGGTGGCGTTTCTGGCCTCGCCCGACGCGTCCTACATTACCGGCGAGACCTTGCATGTGAACGGCGGCATGCTCATGGCGTAAATCGCACCGTTTGTCAAGGCACTAGCCGGCCTTTTCCAACCAATTGTGTGTTGCGGGTAGCCGCCGTCGTTGCGTTCACATAAAATACGCGCCCTGCCGATACCGGTGCAACTGATATAGCAATCCCGAAAGGACCCTAACGATGAGTACTGTTGAGCAGCAAGTTAAGAAGATCGTCGCCGAACAGTTGGGCGTAAAAGAAGAAGAAGTCACCAATGACGCCTCGTTCGTCGACGATCTCGGCGCAGACTCGCTGGATACGGTTGAGCTGGTGATGGCGCTCGAAGAAGAATTCGAGACGGAGATCCCCGATGAGGATGCCGAGAAAATCACGACGGTTCAACAGGCCATCGATTACATCAATTCGCACAAGAGCAAGGCCTAGTCGCCGTTGAGCAAACGACGCGTCGTAGTTACAGGTCTGGGGATCGTTTCTCCGGTCGGCAATGACGTAGCCTCCGCTTGGGCGTCGATCATGGCCGGCCGCAGCGGTATCGGCCCGGTAACCCGGGTCGATACCAAGACGTTCCCCACCCATTTCGGCGGCGAGATTCGCCAGCTGGACCTCGAACCCTACATGAGCGTGAAGGACGCGCGGCGCATGGATGCCTTCATGCAGTACGGCGTGGTCGCCGGCATGCAGGCCATGCGCGATTCGGGACTGGTGGTGACCGAGGCCAATACCGATCGCATCGGGATACTCATGGGCTCCGGCATGGGTGGTCTCGAGTCCATCGAGGAGACATACGACAAGTATCTCGAGACTCATTCGCCGAAGCGGGTATCGCCGTTCTTCATCCCCGGCAGCATCATCAATCTGGTGAGCGGGCATTTATCGATCGCATTCAACATCACCGGACCGAATCTCGCCGTGGCGACGGCTTGCACCACGTCCACCCATGCGTTGGGTTTGGCGATGCGCTTGATTCAATACGGCGAGGTGGATGCAATGCTGGCGGGCGGCTCCGAAATGGCCACCTGTGTGACCGGCATGAGCGGCTTCTCGCAGGCGAAGGCGCTCTCGCAACGCAACGACGATCCCGAGGGCGCCAGTCGGCCGTGGGACAGGGATCGGGACGGCTTCGTCATGGGCGACGGCGGCGGCGCGATGATGCTGGAGGAATACGAATCGGCCAAGGCGCGCGGCGCCAGAATCTATGCCGAGATCGTCGGCTTCGGCATGAGCGGCGATGCCTACCATGTCACTGCGCCGCCCGAGAACGGCGAGGGCGCCCGCAAGGCCATGGCAAAGGCGCTGGTCGATGCGAGCCTGAATCCCGACCAGATCCAGTATCTCAATGCGCACGCCACCTCGACCGAACTCGGCGATCGCGCCGAGACCACGGCCATCCGGCGGGCGTTCGGCGCGGCTGCGGATAAGCTTGCCGTGAGTTCCACCAAATCCATGACCGGCCACATGCTGGGCGCGGCCGGTGTGGCGGAGGCCATTTTCTGCGTGCTGGCGCTGCGCGATCAAACAGCGCCGCCGACCATCAATTTGGAACAGCCCGGCGAGGGCTGCGACCTCGACTACGTGCCCAAGCACGCGCGGCCGATGCACATCGAGTACACGCTGTCCAATTCGTTTGGTTTTGGCGGGACCAACGGTTCGCTCGTTTTCCGCAGACTTTGAGCCCCTGCGCTTGGTCGCGCAGTACCCGGAGCGCTATCCGGGGCTGCTCGAGAGCGGCGCGCCCTTAGGGCCCCTGACCGCCGGCGGCCGTTTCGACATCCTGCCGATGAGTTGCGGCGAGAGCCTGCAACTAGGCTCGCGCCGGGGTTCTGCCCGCCGGTTGACGGGACCGCATGCGGCCGGCCGGGGGTTTCTCGACGCACTCGAATCCTGGTGGCAGTCGTTGCGAGTGCCCGCCGGCGCCGGTCCCCTGCCGTTCACGGGAGGTTGGCTGTTGTACTTGGGTTACGAGCTGTCCGCCGAAGTCGAACCGCGCCTCACGCTGCCGCCCAGCGCCGACTCGATCATCGCCCTTGCCATCCGTACTCCGGCGGCGTGGATTCGCGACCGCGCCGCCGCCCAGGCCTGGCTGGTGGCCGAGCCAGGCTCGGAAGGGCTGCTCGACAGCTTCGAAGATCACGTGCGCACGCTCAGCGCCGCGCCGGCCGCACCGGCGACGCGCGGCCGGTTCGAAATCCTCGAGGAGGATCCGGCGCGATTCCTGACCGCGGTACGGCGCGCGCTCGATTACATCGCGGCGGGCGACATCTACCAGGCCAATCTGTCGCGCCAATGGCAAGCCGGCTCGCGCCAACCCATCGATCCGGCGGCGATCTATCGGCGCCTGCGCAGCGCGAATCCCAGTCCCTTCGCGGCTCTGTTGCGCCATGGCGAATTTTCCCTGATGAGTTCGTCGCCGGAACGGCTGCTGTCGATCCGCGGCGGAGTGGTGTCGACGCGTCCCATTGCCGGCACCCGGCCGCGCGGAAGTACGCCCGAGCGGGATGCGGCGCTGATCGAGTCGCTGTTGAACAACGAGAAGGAACGCGCCGAGCACGTCATGCTGATCGATCTGGAGCGCAACGACCTGGGGAGGGTGAGCGTCGGGGGCAGCGTACGCGTCGACGAATACATGTCGGTGGAGAGCTATGCCCACGTGCATCACATCGTCTCGAACGTCAGCGGGCGTCTGCGCGAGGACGTCTCGCCCGTCGGAGCGATCCGCGCGTTGTTCCCGGGCGGCACCATCACCGGCTGCCCGAAGGTGCGCTGCATGGAAATCATCGCCGAACTCGAGGGCACCGGCCGCGGCGCCTACACCGGTTCGATGGGCTACTTGAATCGCGACGGCAGTTGCGACCTCAATATCTTGATCCGCACGCTGACATTGGACAGCGCCGCGCCGGGCGCCGCGGCCCTCACGTTTCGCGCCGGCGCGGGCATCGTGGCGGATTCGAACGCCTCGCAGGAACTGGCCGAGACGCGGGCGAAGGCCAAGGGCCTGCTGCGTGCCTTGGAGAGCGCCGCATGAAGACACCGGCCGAATCGTGGATCAACGGCCGCACCGGCCACATGCTCGACTACCGCGATCGCGGCCTGCAGTATGGCGACGGCCTGTTCGAGACCATGCGCGTACGGCAGCGCGCGATTCGATTGCTGGACTTCCATCTGGACCGCCTCGCCGATGGCTGCCGCCGCCTCGCCATCGAGGCACCGGACGCGGCGCGTTTGCGCAGCGAGCTGATTCGTGCCGCCGCCCGACGGCCCGATGCCGTATTGAAGCTCATCGTCACGCGCGGCATCGGCACGCGCGGCTATCGACCGAGCGGTGCCGAGCGCGGCACTCGCGTGATGTCGCTGCAGACGCTCTCGGCGGCGGCGATCCGTGCGGCCGAGGCCGCCGTCCAGGTGCGCGTCTGCGCGACCCGTCTCGGCGCGAACCCGGCGCTCGCCGGTTTGAAGACCTTGAATCGGCTGGAGTCGGTGCTGGCTCGTGCCGAATGGACGGATGAGCGCGTCTGGGAGGGTTTGATGCGCGACACGGAGGAGAACGTCGTCTGCGGTACGATGTCCAACGTGTTCCTTCGTCAGGGATCCGTGTTGGCCACACCGATGCTCGACCGCTGCGGTATTGCGGGCGTGATGCGCCGCTGGGTGCTCGAACAGGCGCGCGCGCTCGAACTGCGGGTGACGGTCGGCCGCGTGCGCCTCGAGGATGTGGCGCGGGCGTCGGAGGTGTTCCTCACCAACGCCGTGGTCGGCATCGTGCCGGTGGCGGCGATCCGCCACGGCCGCACTCGGTTGCGCTTTGCCGAACAGCACACGGCACAGGCGTTGCGCGCCCGTCTGGAGCGGGTGTGAGCCGCGCCCTCATCGTGTCGGCATCGCTCATCGCGCTGTTGCTGGCGGGCGCGGGTTTCGCAGGTTGGCGCGCACTGCGCAGTATCGACGAGCCCTTGAACGTCGCGGCGCCGCTGGTGTTCAAGGTGCCGGCGGGCGCGCGTTTTGCACGGGTCGCCGGCGAATTAGGCCGGCTCGGCGTCGTCCCGCAGCCGCGTGCCTGGGCACTCTATGCCCGGTGGAAGGGTCTCGCCGGCGCGATCAAGGCCGGCGAATATGAAATCCTGCCCGGCAGCACGCCGCGCAGCGTGCTCGACAAACTGGTGAGCGGACAGGTGCTGCTGCATTCGCTGACCATCGTCGACGGCTGGCGCGTCGAGGACTTGCTCGCGGCCATGCGCCGCAATCCGGACATACTGTCCACGCTGTCCGCGCCGGCGAATCTTCCGGACAAGCTTGGCCTCGCGGGCAATCCCGAGGGCCGGTTCCTGCCGGAAACGTACCGCTTTCCACGCGGTACCAGCGATGTCGAACTGCTGCGCCAGGCGCACGTTGCCTTGGGTCGGGTGCTGGACGCGGCCTGGGCCGGCCGGGATCCGGCCATACCGCTGCAAAATGCCGACCAATTGCTCATCATGGCGTCCATCGTCGAGAAGGAGAGCGCAGTGCCCGAGGAGTTGCCCAAGATTGCGGGTTTGTATCTGCACCGCTTGAGCATCGGCATGCGCCTGCAGGCGGATCCCACCGTCATCTACGGATTGGGCGGGTCCTACGACGGCACGGTGCACACCGTGGATCTGCGCACCGATGGACCTTATAACACCTATACCCGCGTGGGTCTGCCGCCCACCCCCATTGCGCTCGCCGGCGCCGCCGCCATCAATGCGACCGCGCATCCCGAGAAAACCGACGCGCTGTATTTCGTGGCCTCGGGCAAGGGCGACGGCAGTCACGTCTTCTCCGCGACGCTCGAACAGCAGAACGCGGCCGTGGCCCAGTACCTGTCGCGGCAACGCCGATGACGGGCCGGTTCATGACCGTCGAGGGTATCGAAGGCGTGGGCAAGACCACGCAGGTCGCGCGTCTGTCGCAGGCGCTGTCCGCGCGCGGCATTGCGCACGTGGTGACGCGCGAGCCCGGCGGTACGCCGTTGGCCGAGAAGATTCGCGATCTGGTCTTGAGCCCGCGCGAGGAAGCGTTGCCGCCGATGGCCGAGCTGCTGCTGATGTTCGCCGCGCGCGCCGTGCATCTCGCCAATCACATCGAGCCGAATTTGCGCGCCGGCCGGTGGGTGCTCTGCGATCGATTCACCGATGCGACGTATGCGTACCAGGGAGGCGGGCGGGGCATGAGTCCGGAGGACATCGGCCGCCTCGAAACCTTGGTGCAAGGCGCGCGCCGGCCCGACCTCACGCTGCTGCTGGACGTGCCCGTGGCGGTGGGATTGGAGCGAGCGCGCCTGCGGGACGTGGGCAAGACGCGGGATCGCTTCGAGCGCGAACGCGCGGATTTCTTCGAGCGAGTGCGGGCCGGTTACCTCGAGCGCGCGCGTGCCGAACCCGAGCGCATGGCGGTGATCGATGCGGCGCAGCCGGCGGACCAGGTCGCCGCGCACATCACCCGGATACTGGAGTCCAAATCGTGGATTTCCTGAAGGCCGACGCGCTGCCATGGCTCGCCGAATCGCAGCAACAGTTGCGCGACTCGAACCGCGCCGCGCGCCTGCCGCATTCCTCGCTGCTCTCGAGCACGCCCGGCCTCGGCGCCGAACACCTGGCGAATTGGATGGCCGCTCTCGCGCTGTGCGAGACGCCCGAGCGGCCGTGCGGTGTCTGCGCCTCGTGTCTGCTGCTCAAAGCGGATACTCACCCGGACTACCACCTGGTCAAGCTCGAGGAGGATGCGCAGCAGATCAAGGTGGATCAGGTCCGGGAACTGATCGCGATGCTGGCGCTCAAGAGCTACCGCGGCGGCTACAAGGTCGGGGTCATCGAAGGGGCCGAGGCGCTCAACATGAACGCCGCCAACGCCTTTCTGAAGACGCTCGAGGAGCCGGCCGCCAATACCCTGTTGGTGATGATCGCCAGGCCCACGCACCGCCTGCCGGCCACCATCGCCAGCCGCTGCCTGCGGATCGCGCTGCGGCCGCCGCCCACGGACATGGCGGTCGCCTGGCTCGCGCAGCACGGACCCGCCGGCCAGAACTGGGACGCGGCCCTGTCGCTGGCGGGCGGAGCACCGCTGTTGGCGCTGGAGCTGCAGGCCAGCGGGCTTGCCGCGCTCGAGTCCGACATGCAGGATGCCCTGCGGGCGATCGGCGCCGGTGCCGTGGACGTGACCTTGCTTGCCGATCAATGGGCGCGATCCAACCTGCCGCTGCGCATCGCGTGGCTTGAGAACTGGATCACACGGCGCGTACATACGTACCTCGGCGAGGAGAATTCAGATCAAACTGCGGAACGGGTCCGCTTGCCTGCCGCTTTACTTAAGCCCAAGATAAGGGCGCTTTTCGAGCTGCTCGATGCCGCACGCGACATGCGGCGTCTGGCGTCGACCGGCATGAATCAACAACTGGCGCTGGAAGCCCTGCTGCTGGGCGGTAGATCCGTTTTGGTACCTCGAGGCGTGGGAACGGTAGTAATTGCGAAGTCCAAGTAACAAACCCGGGTTGCTGACCCTGACCATCAAGGACAAGAGCGCTCTGTACCTCGCGTACATGCCTTTCGTGCGAAATGGCGGGCTGTTCATTCCGACCAACAGCAATTACCGCCTGGGCGATGAAGTGTTCATGCTCTTGAACCTGATGGGCGAGGAGGAGAAGCTGCCGGTCGCGGGCCGCGTCATCTGGATGACCCCGAAGGGCGCACAGGGCAAGCGTACCGCGGGCATCGGGGTGCAATTCAGCGATCAGGATCGCGGCAATACCCAGAAGAAGATCGAGAACTACCTGGCGGGGGCACTCGGCGGGGACAAGCCTACGCACACGATGTGACCGGACCGCGGCACGCCGGTTGCGGGTGTCGCGTCGAGGGGTTCGCGCCGGTCGAGACCACTACGCCGAGGAGAGACGGCTAGCGCGCGCGGGCGGCTTCGGTGGCGGCGAGTCCGCCTTTGAGCACGTACGCCTCGAACCCTCGCTCGCTCAAAATGTATGCCGCCGCGGAGCTGCGCCGGCCGGTGTCGCAGCACACGACGTACTGGGTGTTCTTGTCCAACGCGTTCAACTTCAGGCGGATGAAGTACAGCGGGATGTTGGCCGCATCGTCGATGCGGAAGTTCTGAAATTCGCTGGGCAGGCGCACATCGAGCCACTTGCCGCCGTGGGCCACGATTTCCTTGGCGTCCTCATAGTCGACCCACTGCAAGAGCGGCTCGTTCAGCAGCGTCTGGAAGTCGGCTTTGCCGAGACGCATCAAGGTGCCGTCCGTGGACATGGTCACCGTGGCGTTGCGCTTGGCTTCCGCGATCAGCGCTTCCTCGCCGAAGCTGTCGCCGGGGCCGAGTTCCGCGAGCTTGATGCCTTCCTTGTTCAACGGCGTCTCGCGCGTCACCACGCATCTGCCGGCGACCACCACGTAGAAGTAATCGCCCTCCGTACCTTGCTTGATGACGACGTCGCGCGCACGGTAGTTGATACGCTGCATGCGCATGAAGATGGCCTGGATGTTCGCAGGCGGTATGCGGTGGAACGCCTTGGTCTGCAGCAGCGTCGTCATCCAGTCGCCGCTCACGTCCAAGCCATCGCGCCGCAACTCGGCCACTTCGTACTGGCCGGTCTGATCCCAGGTGAGCAGCACGTCGAGCAGGTCGCTGTCGATCACGATGTATTCGAGATCGGTCGCGGCGCGTGCCGTGAACTTGCGCGGCAGGCCGGGTGTCAGCGGCGCGCGCGCCTCCGGGCTGCGGGCGCGTACCGTGGCGACCACCCGGTCATCCGAGCGCAGCTCGACGCTGCCCGATACCAGATAAAAAGTGCGCTTGTCGGTGTCGCCCTGTTTGAACAGCAGCCGGCCCGCGCTCAGTTCGAGAATTTGTGTCTTGCGCGCGAGCGCGTGCAGATTCTCTGCCTTCAATCCATCGAGGGGTGAGAATGTCTTGAGTATTGCAAGATCGGCAGGTCGTTCGTCCATTTTGGAGGCGAATGCTACCACATGGAGACCGCGATACGACCCTGCAGTGGGTCACACTGAGACGCTCGCCCACCCGGGATCTGCGCGAAATCGCGCTCCGTGACGCAGCTCGAGTTCACCCAGGCGTTGGGTCACCTCGGCGATTCCTCGAGTTTTCGCATAGTGCAACGGGCCGCCGCGGAAGGGTGCGAAACCGGTGCCGAAGACGGCGCCGGCGTCCAGCAAGTCGGCGTCGGCGACGACGCCCGCGCGCAGGGCGGCAACGGCCTCGTTCAGCATGGGCAGTATCAGGCGGTCCTCGAGATCGTCCGGCGCGGCGCCGGGCTGCGCGCCGCGCACGGGCTTGCCCTCGCGCCATACGTAGAATCCCGCGCCGTTCTTGCGGCCCCATTTCTTCTGCTCGACGAGGCTCGCCAGCACGGCCGGGACCGGACGCTGGAATGCCTCCGCCAGGACCCGGCCCACATGCAGGCAGACGTCGAGCCCCACCACGTCGGCCAACTCCAGCGGGCCCATGGGCATGCCGAAGCGCGTGCCGGCCGCGTCGATCGCGTCGGCCGGCACTCCTGCCTCCAGCGCGAAGATGGCCTCGTTGATATAGGGCATCAAGATCCGATTCACCACGAAACCCGGTGCGCTTCGACAGGGCAGCGGCAGCTTGTCGAGACGCCGCGCGAACAACAGCGCGTCGTGCGCGACTTGGGCGTGGGTGCCGGCGCCGCTCACGATCTCCACCAATTGCATCTGCGCGACGGGATTGAAGAAGTGGATTCCGACCAGCCGTCCGGGGTCGCGCAGATTCTTCGCCAAGGTCTCGATCTCGATGCTGGACGTGTTGGTGGCGAGGAGCGCGCCGGGTTTCATCTTGGGCTCGATCTCGGCATACAGGGCGCGCTTGGGCTCGATGCTTTCGACGATGGCCTCGATGACCACATCCGCCGTCGCCACGCCCGCGCCCTCGACATCCGTTCGCAGACGAGCGTACGCCTGCGCCGACGCCTGCGGATCCTTGAGCCGTTTGCCGAAGAAGACCTTGGCACGATCGAGCGCGGGCCTCACCAACTCCTCGCTGCGATCCTGCAACGTCACCGTCATGCCGCGCAGTGCCGCCCACGCCGCGATGTCGCCGCCCATGACGCCGGCGCCGATCACATGCAGCCGGTCGAACTCGCGTCCGCCGCCGCCCAATCCCTTGAGCCGATCCTGCAGCAGGAACACGCGCACCAGATTTCTGGACGTGGGTGTGGCCATCAGCGCGCTGATGGAACGCGCCTCGGCCTCGTAGCCGTGGCGCGGCGATGCGCCGTAGCGGCGCCACAAATCGAGGATGGCATAGGGCGCAGGATAGTGTTCGCGGCGTACCTTGCGCCGTAAGGTGCCGGCGATTCGGCGCGCGATGAACGGCCGCACGGGGGCGAGATTCAAGAACTTGTCGACGACGCGTGCCGTGCGCGGCGCCGGCGCCTGCTGCAACAACTGCTTGGCTCGCTGCTCGAGATCGGCGGGCGGCACCAGCGCATCGATCAGTCCCACCGACAGGGCACGTGCGCCTTTGAGCGGTCTCCCCTGCAGCATCAGATCCAGCGCGGTACGCGCGCCCACGACCTGCACGGAGCGGACCGTGCCGCCGAAGCCGGGATGAATGCCCAGCATCACCTCGGGCAGCCCCAGCGACAGCCGGTCGTCGTCCGCGCCCACTCGGTAGCGGCAGGCCAGCGCCAGCTCGAGCCCGCCGCCCAGAACGAAACCGTGTACGGCGGCTACGCTCGGGCAGGGCAGATCCTGCAGCCGATCGAGCACGCATTGCCCGGCGCGCACCAGGGCGTAGCCCTGGTCCGGCGTACGGATGGACACGAACTCTTTGATGTCGGCGCCGGCGATGAAACCGTTCGGCTTGCCGGAGCGCAGCACCACGCCCTTCGGCCGCAGCTCCGCCACCTGCGACAACGCGGCGTCGAGATCCGCCAGCACCTGGGCCGACAGCACGTTGGTCGAGGCGCCCGGCGTATCGCACACCAACCACGCAATGCGGTCGGAATCGGTGTGCAGGAGCCAGCTGCTCGTCATGCCGCCTGTCGGGCGCTCTCGTGAATCGTGAAATCGCAGACCAGCGGCAGATGATCGGAGAACCGCACGGCCGGAATCTCGAAACGATTCACCTCGATCTGCGAGCTGTGCAAGATGAAATCCAGCTCTTTTCTCGGATTGCCGCTGGGATAGGACGGCAGGCTGCGGGAATTGGCATTGCGCAGCCCCGCGGCCTCCATGAACAAGTACAGTTCGTGGTCGCCCCAATAGGTGTTGAAGTCGCCGGCGACGATCACGGGTTTGGTCGTTTTGCGGACCAGATCGTACAAATAGCGCAGCTGGTACTGGCGATGCCGGTACTTCAGGGACAAGTGCACCAGGAAGATGGCGATGTCGTCCAGTTCCAGTTCGATGATGAGGCGCTTGATGCCGGTGTCGAAATAATGGAAGCGCTCGCCGCGGACGCGCGGCGCCGCCAGAAACGCATTGGCCTGCTTGCGCACGATGGGCAGCAAATGATTGACCGAGGACACGCCATACTTGCATTCGTAGGTCGAGAAGTGGCCGAGCGACTTGGCGATGAAATCGGCCTGATTGACCATCCCGGAACGAATCGAACCGGTATCGACTTCGATGAGCCCCACCACGTCGGGATCCTGACCCTGGATGAAGTCGGTGATCTGGGACAGAACCCGCTTGTTGGAGCGCAGGTATCCCGCACCCGGTAAGGGAAGATGGAACGCGGGCCCGGTGCCGGTGGCGTATCGGATGTTGTAGATCAGCAATCGCACCTGATCCATTGTATCGACGTGCAGTCCTTCGCGCATGCTCATCGGCGAGCTACACTAGCGCCATGCCGTCCCGCGCCAACCCGATCCGTCTATTCGTATCGCACTCCTGGGAGGAGAACGAAGATTACACACGGCTGTTCGAGTATCTCGAAGCGCCGGGCACCTTTTATTATCAAAATTCCAGCCTGCCGCACGCGAAGCGGCCGATCGACAAGGAGAGCCAGCGCGAGGACCTGCGTCGGCAGATAGCGCCCTGCGAGGTGGTGGTGGTATTGCCGGCGGTTTACAAGTGGGCGCCCGAACTCGTGCTCTTTCAGATGAATTTCGCCAAAGCGGCCGAGCGGCCCATCGTCGCCATGGAGAACTTCGGCTCCACCGAGTCTCTTCCTAAGGCAATCAAAGATTTAGCCGACGAAGTTTGTGCTTGGAATGAACGAGATCTGGTCGACGCCCTGCGGCGCCAGGCACGCCACGAGGACACCACTCGCTGGGACACCATCGAATTCAAGCTCGATTGAGTTCCGCCCCGTGCAATTGGATGACGGCCGCGCTGGAGCGGTTCGAGTTCACCAGCGCCCGGCAGGTGACCCCATAGATCTCCACGATGAGCGCGGAGCACTCATCCGCCTCCTGTAACGACATTTTACGCACCGAGGCGGCTACCGCATCCTCGCCGCGCAAAGGCTGCACGCAGTCCAGCGTCGCCATGACCTGCGCGAAGGTCTCGCGCACTTCGGATGGCAGCTGATCTCGGGGGAGCGAGGCCAGGTGTTTTCGATACGCGCCCACCAAACGCTGCTTGATCGAGGTCGATCGAACCAGTTCCAGCGTCGCGAAATGTAAACTTTCCCATGCACTAATCATGTAGGCCTCGTGAGGAAGAGCGAAACCTTAAAGTGGTTTCGAGGCATCTAGCTCGGAATATACAAGACGAGCGACAAAACGCAACGCGCAATTTGCCGGCGCCGAGCCTCGATCGGCTTCAGTCTCACCTAAGACATGAGGAATAACAGATAACTACTTGATGTTACTGATGCTGCGCTATCGGAAGGGCTCCCTCACTCGGCGCATGCACATGGGTGGCCCCAATCAGCATGTAAACGCCCGGTACGACGAACAAGGTGAACACGGTGCCGATGGCGAGGCCGGTCGAGATGACCAGGCCGATGGCGAAGCGCGATGCCGCACCCGCGCCGCTCGCGAACACCAGCGGTATGACGCCGAGGACCATGGCCGCGGTGGTCATCAAAATGGGACGCAGCCGAGCGCTCGCCGCGGCAACGATGGCGGCAAGTTTGCTCTTGCCGGTTTGCTGTTCGGTGTTGGCTACCTCGACGATCAGAATGCCGTGCTTGCTGATGAGGCCCATCAAGGTCACCAGTCCCACCTCGGTGTAGATGTTCACGCTGGCACCGCCTATCCCTAAGGCGATGAAGATCAGGGCACCGGCGATGGACAGCGGCACCGAGATCAAGATCACCACGGGGTCGCGGAAACTTTCGAACAAGGCGGCCAGCGCCAGGAACACGACGATGATGGCGAAGCCGAAGGTCACCATGATGCCGCCCGACTCGGCGACGTACTGGCGCCCCTGGCCGCCGTAGTCGACGGTATACCCCTGCGGCAGGGTGCGGGCGGCGAGATCCTGCAGATACTTGAGCGCGTCATCCAGCGAAACACCGGGCGACATGACCCCGGACAGCGTCGCCGCGCTCAATTGCTGGAAGTGATCCAGGGTCTCGGGTACGGTGACCGTACGGATGGTCGCGATGGTGGAGAGCAGCACCGGCACCCCGCCGATGTTGGCCACGGGATAGTTCATCAGCTGATTCACGTTCAACCGCGACAGCCGTTCGACCTGCGGTATCACTTTGTACGACCGCGTGTCCATGTTGAAATAATTGACGTAGTTGCCGCCCAGCAGCGATCCCAATGAATTGCCGACTTGAGTCATGGTGAGCCCGAGTTGCGCCGTCTTGTCGCGGTCGATCTCGATGACCGACTGCGGCAGGTCGAACTTCAAGTCGGTGTCGATGAACATGAACAGCCCGCTTTTAACGGCCTCGGCGAGAAATTCCTGCGACACTTCGTTCAAGCGAGCCGGGGGTTCGGTGGTCTTGATCGCGAACTGGATGGGCAGGCCGAGCGCGCCGGGCAGCGAGGGCGGTTGAAATACGGCGATCTTCTGGCCCGCGATGGCGGACATTTGCTGTTGCAGCTGCTGCTGAATGGCATCTGTCCCCAATTTGCGCTCCCCGAGCGGCGGCAGCGCCAGTCCCATCATGACCTGGCTCGGCGAGTCGATCTGGAACACATGCTGCGGCTTGGCGGCGGCCGAGGCGATGTCGAAGGCGGCCTTGTCGTAAATCGATTTTCCCTGCAGCGTCGAATTCGGGGCGGACGTCGCCTGCATCAACACGAAACCCTGATCTTCCTGCGGCGCAAGCTCGCTCTTCGCGCTCGTGTACATGAAGTAGATGCAGCCCAGGACGACCACGACGAACACCGCGGTCACCGGCGTGTAACGGAGACTGCGTTCCAGCTTGCGCTGGTACCAGTGCAACAGCTTCTCGAAACGCGCATCGATGAACCTGACGAGCCGCGTTTCCCAATCCTTTCCGTCCGGCCGATGCGCTCTCAGCAGGCGCGAGCACATCATCGGCGACAGGGTCAGCGCGACGACGGCGGACACGGTGACCGCGGCCGCCAGCGTGAAGGCGAACTCGACGAACAGTGCGCCGGTCAGGCCGCCTTGAAAACCGATGGGCACGAACACGGCCAGCAGCACCACGGTCATCGCGACGATGGGACCGGCGAGCTCGCGGGCCGCGAGGCTGGCCGAGGCGAGCGGCGACATTCCGCCCTCGAGGTGCCGGTTCACGTTCTCGACCACGATGATGGCGTCATCGACGACCAGGCCGATCGCCAGCACCAGCGCCAGCAACGTCAGCAGATTGATCGAGAATCCGAGCATCAGCATGATGCCGAAGGTGCCTACCAGCGACAGCGGGATGGCCACGATGGGAATCAAGACCGAGCGGGGCGAGCCCAAGAACGCGAAAATCACCACCATGACGATGACCAGTGCTTCGACCAGCGTGGTCGCGACCTCGCGGATCGAGCTGTTCACGAAATCGGTGGAATCGTAAATCACGAGGGCGTTCAGGCCCTGCGGCAGCTGCGCCTGGATCTCGGGGAAGGCGGCTTTGACGCCGTTGATGACGGTGAGCAGGTTGGCGCTGGGCGCGACCTGGATGCCGACGAACACGCCGGGCTTGCCGTCGAACGCGACGTTCGCTTCGTAGGAATCCGCGCCCAGTTCGACCGTGCCCACGTCGCTCAAGTGGATGTTGGTGCCGTTGATCTGCTTGACGACGAGTTTGCGGAACTCGCTCAAGCTATGCAGGCTGGTGGTGGAGGTCAGCGTCACCTGCACCATCTGGCCCTTGGTATTGCCCACGGCGGACACGAAGTCGTTGTCGGCGAGCGCCGTGGATACGTCGCTGGCGGACATGCCGTACGCCGACAATTTCTGCGGGTCGAGCCACGCACGCAGCGAAAAGTACTCGCCGCCGAGAATTTCCGCGGTCTGCACGCCCGGGACCGCCTGCAGCTTGGGCTGGACCACGCGCTGGATGTAGTCGGTCACCTGGTTGCGTTCCAGAGTGGGGCTGGAGAAGCCAAGGTACATCGCGTCGGTGGTCTGACCCACCTTGACGGTGATCGACGGTTGTTGCGAGCCGATCGGCAGCTGGTTCAGCACCGAGTTCACCTTGATGTTGATCTCGGCGGCGGCCTTCGAGGTGTCGTAGTTCTGGCGCAGATTCACCGTAATCGTGCTGGTGTTGCTTTGGCTGATCGACGTCATGTAGTCGATGCCGTTCGCCTGCGCGACGGCCGCCTCGATGGGCGTGGTGATGAAACCCGCGATGGCATCCGGATCGGCGCCCGGAAAGGCCGTGGTGACGGTGACGATGCCGTTCTCGGTCTTGGGGTAGGCAAGGACCTGCAGCGAGGCATATGAGCGCAGCCCCACCACCAGGATGACGAGACTGACGACGCTCGCCAGCACCGGACGTCGTATGAACAGGTCGGTGAAATTCATGGGGCGGCTCGCGCGAGGCTATTCGTTGGGGGGCGTCGGATTCAAGTCGTTGCTCGGAACGACTTGGTTGTTGACGTGGATGGCCGCACCGTTGCGTAGTTTCATCTGACCCGCCGTGACGATTTCGTCGCCGACCGCGACCCCGCTCTTCACGGCCACCTGATCGCCGCGCGTATCGCCCAACTGCACGAAGCGCTGCAGCACCGTGCCGTTTTTCTGCACCACGTAGACGGTATCGCCGAAGGGATTGTAGGTAATGGCGGCCTGCGGCAGCGTGATCTGCGGGGTCGCGGCCCCGTTGTCGATGCGCACGTTGGCGTACATGCCCGGAATCAGCCGCCGGTCGGCATTGGCGAACGACGCTCGAGCCTGCACGTTGCGGCTCGCCGTATCGACTTTGGAATTGATCGAGACGATCTTGCCCGAGAACGTGACGCCCGGATACGTGTCCACGGTCGCGCTCACCGGTTCTCCCACGGTCATCGTACTCAAGGTCTGCTGCGGCACGTAGTAGTCGATATAGATCGGGTCGGGCGCCTGCAGTGTCACCACCGTGGTGCCGGCCGCCAGATACTGGCCTTCGTCGACTTGGCGGATGCCGAGCCGGCCGGCGAAGGGCGCCCGCACCGTCTTCTCTTCGATGAGCGCCTGCTGTGCGGCCACCTGGGCGCGTGCCGACTTCAAGGACGAGGCATCCGCGTCGACGGTGGCCTGGCTGATGGCCTGCGCAGCCAGCTGTTCCTGATCGCGTTTGTAGGTGATGGCGGCGAGCTCCGCCTGGGCCTCCAATTGAGCGAGCTTGGCCGGATCGTCGTTCGGCTTCAGCGTCAGCAGCACCGTGCCGGCGGCCACGTCGGTGCCCGATTCGATGTGGATCTTGTCGACCACGCCCGCCGCCTGCGCGGCCAGATCGGCGCCGCGCACGGCGCGCAGACTGCCGAGCGCCTGCGTCTGCGCCTGCCAGCGGGTCGAGACGGCGATGACGGTGGATACCGTCTGCGGCGCGGTGGCCATGGCCTTCAACATGGGCCCGATGAATTTCTTGGCCACGAACAGGTGCCATCCGTAGATGCCGCCCATGACGAGCGCGACAGCGACGAACAAGATCACCAACGGTTTGACCATGGCACGCGGCCGCGCGCTCATCCGGCCGTCGTCGCCGGTTCCAGTTTCCATAGTACTCACGGTTGTCCCTTGTCAGATGAATTGGCGGTGAGATCGGTACGGTTCCACCAGCCGCCGCCCAACGCCTGAAACAGCGCGGCGGTATCGGCGAAGCGTTGCGCGCGCGCCTTGACCAGAGCCACGGCCGCGTTTTGTTCGGTCTGCTCGGCCGTCAGCACCTGCAGGTAGCTGGCGCCGCCGCTCTTGTACTGCGCCTGCACCAAGGTGAGGCTTTCCGCCGCCGAACGCTCCGCGGTGGTTTGCGCCGCCAGCGCCTCCGCGTCGGCCTGCAGCGCGTACAAGGTATTCGAGACATTCTGGAAGGCCGTGATGACGGTGGCTTGGTAATTGGCGGCCGCTGCCTGCGCGGCGGCCACGGCGGCACGGCGTTGATGCGTCAATTGGCCACCTTTGAAGATCGGCTGCGTCACGCCGCCGATCAAGTTCCACACCACGGAGGACGAATTGAAGACGTCCGAGAATTTCGTGGCGACGCCGCCGTAGCTGCCGGTCAAGGTGAGCTGCGGCAGCATGTTGGCGGTGGCGACGCCGATCTGGGCGGTGGCCTGATGCAGCAGCGCCGAGTACTGACGCACGTCGGGGCGCTGCTCGACGAATGCCGAGGGCACGCTCACGGGCAGATCGGCGGGCAGCGTCAACGAGTCGAGATGGATTTCCGCGCCCGCGTAGTCCGCCGGCAGCGTGCCGGTGTAGGCCGCGAGCTGGTTGCGCTGCTGCGCCAGCTGGCTGCGCAGCAGCGGCAGGGTGGCGAGCGTGCTCTGCAAGATGGCTTGCTGTTGCAGGACATCGGCGCGCGATGCGCCGCCCGCGTTGACCCGCGCCTGCGTGATGTCGAGCTGCGTTTGCTGCGCGCGGGCGATGTCCTCGGTGGCGGCGATTTGCGCGCGCAGCGACGCCTCCGCGACCGCCGCCGTGACGATATTGGCGGTGAGGCTCAGATAGCTTGCTTCGAGCGCAAATCGCTGGGATTCGGCCTGCGCCTGCAAGGATTCGACCTGGCGCCGAATGCCGCCGAAGGCGTCGAGCGTGTACGACACGTTCACCGAAGCGCTGTTCAATGTGTAGAGGAACGAACCGGCGGTGGGCAGCCCGAACTGCGCCCCGGAGGATTTCTCTCGCTCGGCTTGGTAGTTGCCCGACACGCTGGGGAAGAAGCTGCCGCGTTCGGCAGCGGTGGTTTCGTTCGCCTGCCGCAAGGCCGCCTGCGCCGACTCCAGCGTCGGGCTATGGGCGAGGGCGCGCTCGATGAGCGCGTTCAGTTCGGGCGATTGGTACAGCGTCCACCACTGTCCGGGAATGTCCATGCCGTCGACGAAACGTTGCGCCTCGCCGCCGGCGATCGGCGCCGACACCGTGGAGGAAGGCAGCGCGGCGGGCGGTACGAACCCCGCAGTCGAGGGCGCGGCGGGCGCGCGATAGTTGGGGCCGACCGCGCAAGCCGACACGATGCAGGCGGCGGCGAGCAGGTATGGAAAGGGTCGAGTCATATCAGGGCCCCTCGTTGCTCGGGCGCACGCGCGGAACGGCGCCGTGCAGGAAAATCTCGATCGCATGACTGAGGTGCGCGGTGAAATCGAGCGCCGCCAATTCCTCCGCCGAACCGAACAGCAGGCGCTCATGCAGTTCGGCGCAGAGCATCTGCATGAACAGCACCGCCGCTCGATCCGGGTCGGCGAGGCTCAAGGTGCCGCGGCAAATCTGGCCGCGGAAATAATTGGCGATCGCATCGTTGATCCGCTCCTTGGCGCTGCCGCGCATTTTCGCCGCGAGTTCCGGAAAGCGGTGCGCCTCGGTGGCGAGGATGCGGAAGAGGGCGGCCGAGTCCGGATTGCAGGCGCGGCCGGTCACGGCCTCGCCGATGACCGTCAGCGCTTGGCGCGGCTCCAAGCGGTCGAGTTCGTCGGGTGCCAGCACCGCCGCCATGTCGCGTTCCACCAAGCGCCCGCAGACGGCGCCCAACAAGTCGGCCTTATTCTTGTAGCGCTCGTAAATCGTGCGGGTTGAAACCCCCGCCTCGGCGGCCACCTTATCGACGCTGGCCGCGCCGTAGCCATCGCGTAGAAATACCCGCGTGGCGGCCGCGATCAGTTGGTCCGCCCGGGCGCCTTCGGTGCCACGGCGGGGTCGGCCCACACGATTGTGCGTTGCAGTATCCGTATCGCTGCGTCTGTACATGCTCGGGGAAAATGACAGGTGTCGTTTTCCATTGCAAGAACTATTTACGAATTAGATAATCAGCCTCTAAAATATACGGAAGTTAATGGTTAGCTAACGAATGAATATTACATCCCCACCCCTTCATGTACACGAGGTCGAAGCGAATCTGGAACGATTGCGTGAGCGCGTACCGGACCTGCCGGTATCGGGGGTGCTCATCAGCCGATTGCTGCTGCATCTGGGGCGGGGCATGGCAAGCCTGTTCGAACAGCAGATCCGGCCCTTTGGTCTCACGGAGGCCGAATTTCGGGTCCTGACCACGCTGTTTTCCCAGCCGGACGGCATCGCTCATCCGAGCGAACTGTGCGGCCGCACGTCGCAGAGCCCGGCCAACATGTCGCGCATCAGCGATGCGCTGGTCGGCCGCGATCTCATCACGCGCGGCTCGAGCGCCCACGACCGCCGCAAGATGGTGTTGCGCATCACGGAGCAGGGCGAGGATCTGGTGCGCCAGCTGCTGCCCAAACTGTTCGGGCCCGTACACGACCTGTTCGAGGGCTTCTCCGAGCAGGAACTGGCGCATCTGGTGGGCCAGCTGAAGCGCCTGGGCCTGAGGCTGGATGCCGTCATGGCGCAACCCGCGGCGGCGGAGCGTACCGCTTGACGCTCTGGCGTGCGAGCGTGCTGGCCGCGGCGCTGTCGATGAGCGGCTGCGTGGGACTGCCATCGAAGCCGCGGCCGGCGGCCTTGCCGACCCAGGCGCCGCTCAGCGACTACGCCGGCGAACATGGCACCTGGCCGGCGCCGGACTGGTGGAAGCGCTACCACGATGCAACGCTCGATCAGCTCATCGACATGGCATTGAAATCCTCGCCGACCTTGGCCGCCGCGCGTGCCCGTTTCGATTCGGCGCGCCAGTCGGTGCGCATTGCCGGCGCTGTCAGCGGCGCGCACATCGATGCGGTGGCCGATGCGGATCGCCAGCGGCTCAGCGACAACGGCGTATTCCCGCCGCGATTGTTGGGGTTCTACTGGTACGACTTGTATGACCTGGGTCTGCAGGCGAGCTACACCTTCGACTGGTGGGGCAAGCAGAAGGACTTGGTGGACGCGGCCTTGGACGAGGCGCATGCCGCCCGGGCGGAGCGCAGCGCGGCCGCGTTGATGCTGGCTACGTCGGTGGCGGACGCGTACTTCGGCTGGCAAGCCGATCAGAGCCGCCTCACGCTCGCGCGCGAACGCGAGACCACCCTGCTGCGCGAAGCCGGCATCACCGCATCGCGCATTCACGCCGAGCTCGAGTCCGCGGATCAGATGCATCGTGCCGACTCCGGCGTGGCCGCAGTGCGCGAACAGATCGCCGGCCTCGAGGGTTCCGCGAGGCTGCGCGTCGTCGCGATCGCCGCACTGGTGGGCAGCAGCGCCGCGGATCTGCCGGCCTTCACGGCCAAACCGCTGCCGGCCATCGACGGCGCACTGCCGGACGATGTCGGCATCGATCTGCTCGCGCGCCGCGCGGACATCACGGCCAGCCGTTGGCGCGTGGAAGCGGCGGAAAAAAATCGCGATTCGGCACGCGCCGAGTTCTATCCCGATATCAGCATCAATGCGCTCCTGGGCGTGCAAAGCATCGACATCGGCAACCTGCTGAACTACGGCAGCCGGGTACCGCAAGTGGCTGCCGCCGTGCATCTGCCGATATTCGACGAGGGACGCCTGAAAGCGCGCTACGGCGCGGCGCAGGTGGGCATCGACTCGGCCGTGGCCAGCTATCGGGAGACCCTGGTGGACGCTGCACGCGATGTCGCGACGCAGGCCGCAACGCGCGCGCAGATCGCCGCGCAAAGAGCGCAGCGCGTCATCGAAGTCGATGCGGCGCAGCGCCTGAGAGCCAGCGCCGCGGCGCGCGTGCGGCAGGGCGTGGACGATTCCCGGACCGAATTGACCGCGACGGATTCTTGGATCGAACAACGCGACGCGCTGTTGCAGCTGGACGCGCAAGCCTTGTCGACGGACATCGGATTACAGCGCGCCCTCGGCGGCGGCTATGAAAGGACCAAAGCAACACCATGAATGCAACCATCGAGACCGCGCCCGAGGCGGCGCCTGCGGCCAAGCGCCGCAGAATCCTGCTGCTCATCGCGCTGATTTTCATCGTCTTAGGCGCGCTGTGGGCGCTGTTCTTCGTGCTGGTGCTGGCCAAGCGCGAACGCACCGACGATGCCTACGTCAACGGCAACAAAGTCGTGATCTCGGCGCAAGTGTCCGGAACGGTGATCGCCGTACTCACCGACGACACCCAACTCGTCAAGGCGGGTCAGGTGCTGGTGCGCCTCGATCCGATCGACGCCGAAACCGGACTCGCACGCAGCGCGAGTTCGCTCGGACAAACCGTGCGTCAGGTGCGTCAGGAGCGTGCGACGGCGGAGCAATACGATTCGATGATCACCACCCGCAAATTGGAGCTGGGGCGCGCCGCAGCGGATCTTGCGAAGCGCGAGCCGCTGCTAGCGGACAGTGCGATCGCCCCGGAAGAGGTCCGGCATGCGCGCGAGAGCGTCGCGTTGGCGCGCGCCGCGCTGCTGCAGGCGCAGCGCCAGTCCGTGGCCTCGCACGCCTTGGTCGACGGCACCCACGTCGAGGACAATCCGGCCGTATTGCAAGCCAAGGCCGCGTATCGCGATGCGTGGATCGCGGCACGACGCAACGCCGTGATCGCACCGGTGACCGGCTACGTCGCCGAGCGCAGCGTGCAGTTGGGCCAGCATGTGCAGGCCGGGCAGGCACTGATGACGGTGATCCCGCTGAACTCGCTATGGGTGGATGCCAATTTCAAGGAAGTGCAGCTGCGCCATTTGCGCATCGGCCAGCCGGCCGAGGTCAAGAGCGACCTCTACGGCGGCTCGTTCCTTTATCACGGCCACGTCAAAGGCATGGCGGCGGGGACGGGCGCGGCGTTCGCCTTGCTGCCGGCGCAAAATGCGTCGGGCAACTGGATCAAAGTGGTGCAGCGGGTGCCGGTGAGAATCGAGATCGACGATGCCGACCTCGCGAAATCGCCGCTGCGCGTCGGTCTGTCCGCGACGGTCACCGTCGATACCACGAGCCGCTCGGGTCCGGTGTTGGCGCTCGAGGCTGCGGATCGGCCGGTGGGCGATACCCAGGTCTACGCTCAGGATCTCGAGAAGGCCAACGCGGAAGCCGACGCCGTCGTGCGGCAAAATCTCGGCAGCGACGCGGCTCACTGAGCGCGGTCGCCTACCGCGCGCTGTTCAGCGGGCGTGACTTTCGACCGCAGGAATTCGGTGGCGCAGACGAATTCGCGGCGCAGCCGCTGCGTGAGCTCCGCCAATCGATCGGTTTCGGCGCCCGCCGCCGCGGCTTCCAATTGCGCCGCGGCGTCGATGGCGGCGGTCGCGCACCGTAGCAGCTGTCCCCGCAGCACTTTGCGGTTGGTGGAATTGTCGTCGACCACGGGGACCGGCTGTCCTTTGAGTTCGGCCTGCTCGGGATATGGCGGTGCGCGGCCGGCCGCCGGTCCCATGCCCAACAAATCGACCATGATGATGGTCAGCGTATACCCGTTGATGGTCCGAATCCGGCGCATCAGTATGCGATCGGCCGCCCGTGGATCGCTTCCCGTTATGCCGCTGTCCAGGAGATTATCGAGTATCGTTCTGGCTGAAGGCACGGCTCAGCTTCTTTTTCTGGGACACTTCCCTGGGTAAGCGACCCGAATGCGCCGTTCTTAAGCGCGCCGCAGGAATAGCTTCCTGGTTTGCGCCAAAAGTGTGATGAACTGCTCGCCGGGCCGATTCGTGTAGGATGCGGGGCGGTCGTGCCTCAAAAGGTTTAAGTTCAGGTGAGTTCCCCCTATATCGTTGCAGTCGGCGGCACCTTGCGCCTCGGTTCGACCACGGAAAAAGCGATGCGGCATGTACTGGACGCCGCCGAGCGCAGCGGGGCACGGACCAAGCTCCTCTGTGGTCCGGCGCTCGAGCTGCCCATGTACCAGCCCGAGAACCCCGACCGCAGCGCAGCGGCGCGCGATCTGGTCGCGCAGCTGGCCCTGGCCGACGGCATCATCTTGGGTTCGCCCGGCTACCACGGCAGCATTTCGGGGCTCATCAAGAACGCGCTGGACTACGCCGAGGACTTGCGCACCGATGTCCGGCCCTATTTCAGCGGCCGTGCAGTGGGCTGCATCGCAACCGCCGGCGGCTGGCCGGGCGCCGTGAACACGCTGGGCGCCTTGCGCGACATCGTGCATGCCCTGCGCGGCTGGCCGACGCCCCTCGGCGCCGCCATCAATTCGGCGGAACAGGTGTTCGATCACGCCGGCGTGTGCCTGGTGCCGCGCGTGGCCCAGCAGCTCGATCTCATCGCCGGGGAGGTGATGGGGTTCGCTCGGTCGGGGTGAGGAGGCAGCGCATAGCTGTAGCTTCGTGCTTCCGAGGCGTTTTGGTACATGCCAGCAAGCAGTCAGGGGCCACCGGGAGAACGTCGTGAAGTTCGTCACGTGTAATTACGAAACCCATGCAAGCGCAATTCTCGATATCTTCAATGAAGCCATCGTGAGTTCGACCGCGCTTTACGACTACAAGCCACGAACACCTGAGAGTATGACCGGATGGTTCGAAGCAAAAGACCGGGGCAGTTTCCCCGTGATTGGAGTTGTCGGCTCGCTTGGCAATCTCCTCGGATTCGCAAGCTACGGAACCTTTCGCGACTGGCCGGCCTACAAGTATTCAGTGGAACATTCGGTCTACGTACACAAGGACCATCGCGGCAAAGGCATTGGCGTAGCGCTCGTGCGAAAGTTGATTGAAGCGGCTAAAGAACAGCAGTATCACGTCATGGTTGGCGGCATCGACGTCACCAACACGGCCAGTATTGCCTTGCACGAAAAGCTTGGATTTGTGCATGCTGGAACGATCCGGCACGCCGCATTCAAATTTGGCACATGGCTGGATCTTGGTTTCTACCAGCTGGTGCTCGAGACCCCTGCTCATCCGATTGACGGCCAGCCCCTGCATCGTGCCGAGCTTGCATCACGCTGAACGGCCGCCTCTCGGGATCAGTCTTTGTGCCCGCAAGCGCGGGCTTGAATGGTAGCGGCCATCCACTAGTCACTTGCTCCCGCGTCAAAACTGCCTCCTAGTTCGCGCAGCGCCGTAGCGAGATACGGCGCGGTCCTGCCCTTGCCGGCCGCGGCAACCTCGAACGGCGTTCCGACGGCCACGACCTGGCCTCCCAGGCCGCCCGCGCCCGGGCCCATGTCGATGATCCAGTCGCTGGCCGCGGCGACGCGCATTTCGTGTTCCGCCACCACTACGGTGTTGCCTGCGTCCACCAAGGCATCCAGCTGCACCATCAACTTGTCCACGTCGGCGGGATGCAGGCCGATGGTGGGTTCGTCGATCACGTACAGCGTCGCACCGCGCTGAATGCGCTGCAATTCGGTCGCGAGCTTGATGCGCTGCGCCTCGCCGCCGGACAGCTCGGTGGCCGGCTGACCCAACCGAAGATAGCCGAGACCGATATCCTTGAGCAGCCTCAGGGCGTGCCGGATGCTCGGCACATCGGTGAAGAAGTCGAAGGCTTCGTCGACCGACATGCCGAGTACCTCGGCGATGTTCTTGCCGCGGTAGGTCACGGCCAGCGTTTGTTCGTTGTAGCGCGCGCCATGGCAGGTGGGGCAGGACGCATACACACTCGGCATGAAGAGCAGCTCCACGCTCACGAAGCCCTCGCCCTCGCAGGTCTCGCAGCGTCCCTTCGCCACGTTGAACGAGAATCGCCCGGCGTTGTAGCGCCGCGCCTTGGCGGCGGGCGTCGCGGCGTAGAGCGCGCGCACGGCGTCGAACAGCCCGGTATAGGTGGCGAGATTGGAGCGCGGCGTGCGGCCGATGGGCTTCTGGTCGATGGTCACCAGGCGCTTGATGCCCTCGAATCCCGGCACGAGGTGCCCGGCGATCGGTCCTTGGGCGGTCAGTTCCACTTCGTCCTCCTCCTCGGCCATGCGGTCGGTTTCGGACCCGAGATACGATGCCATCAATTCCACCAGCGCCTGGCTCACCAAACTCGACTTGCCCGAACCCGACACGCCGGTGACCGCCGTGAATACGCCGATCGGAAATTCCACGTCCACGCCGCGCAGGCTGTTGCGGGTGATGCCCCTGAGCTTGAACCAACCCTTGGGCTCGCGCAGCGGTTGACGCCGTAAAGGACGGGTGCCGAGGTAGCGCGCCGTGTGCGATTCGGCCACGTGCTGCAGCCCCGCGAGCTTACCGCTGTACAGCACGCGGCCGCCGCGCTCACCGGCATCCGGCCCTACGTCCACGATCCAATCCGCATGGCGCATCACGTCGAGATCGTGCTCGACCACGAACAACGAATTGCCGGCGCGCCGCAGTTGATCGAAGGCGCCCAACAGCGCCTCCGTGTCGGCCGGGTGCAAGCCGGCCGAGGGCTCGTCGAGCACGTACACGACGCCGAACAGGTTCGACCGGATCTGCGTGGCGAGCCGCAGCCGCTGCAATTCCCCCGGCGACAGCGTCGGCGTGCTCCGCTGCAGCGTGAGGTAGCCCAGTCCGAGTTCCTGCAGGGTGCGAATCCGCTCGATGACGTTGATCGAGATGCGCTGCGCGGCGATGCGCTTTTCCTCGGAGAGATTGGGCGTGCGGCGCACATCGGGGGAGTTCGTGTGGGCGGTGCCGCCGACGGCGATGCGCTTGTCGCTATTTTTGCGAGACCTGTGCCGGCTCAGCGTGTCCACGTCGGCGGCGGCCTCGAACGTGCCTTTGGAAGCCGGCGTCAGCGTGTTCGCAAGGTCGCTGAGCGTCAATTGCGCCAGCGCGCCGATGTCGAGTCCCGCGAAAGTCACGTCGAGCGCTTCGGGCTTGAGCCGTTTGCCATGACAGCTGGGGCATAGTGTGCCGGTCATGAAGCGTGCGACGCGTTTCTTCATGAGCGCGCTCTGGGTGGTGGCGAACGTGTGCAACACGTATTTGCGCGCCCCCATGAAGGTCCCTTGGTAGCTCGGCTCGGTCTTGCGACGCAGCGCCCGCCGCGTCTCGGCCGGGCTATAGCCGGCGTACACCGGCACGGTGGGCTGTTCGTCCGTGTACAAAATCCAGTCGCGTGCCTTCTTGGGAAGCTCGCGCCAGGGAATATCGACGTCGTAGCCCATCGATACCAGGATGTCGCGCAGGTTCTGGCCCTGCCAGGCCGGCGGCCAGGAGGCGATCGCGCGCTCGCGAATGCTGAGCGATTCGTCGGGCACCATCGAGCGTTCCGTCACGTCGTAGATGTAGCCCAGTCCATGGCAGGTGGGACAGGCACCCTGTGCGGTATTGGGCGAGAAGTCCTCGGCATAGAGCATCGGACGTCCGGGCCGGTAGCTGCCCGCGCGCGAATACAACATGCGCAGCAGATTCAGGATCGTGGTGACGCTGCCGACCGATGAACGAGTGCTCGCCGTGCCGCGCTGCTGCTGCAAGGCCACCGCGGGCGGCAGGCCTTCGATGGAATCCACATCGGGAACGCCGACTTGATCGATCAGCCGGCGCGCGTAGGGAGCCACGGACTCGAAGTAGCGCCGCTGCGCCTCGGCGTACAGGGTGCCGAAGGCGAGCGAGGACTTGCCCGAGCCCGATACGCCGGTGAAGACCACGAGCGAGTCGCGCGGAATGTCGACGTCGACGTTCTTGAGATTGTGGTCGCGTGCGCCGCGTACGCGCACGAATCGATCAGATGCCATGGTGGCGCTCAGTGTGCATGCGCAGGCATTCAATAGCCGACCGCGCGCTTCTGGTCTTCGATGACGGTCTTGGTGGCGCGGTAGGCGTGCCACGTGGCCCAGAAGCCGGTGGGTGCGAGAATCAGCAACGCCATGCGCAGCGACGCCGCGTCCGCGCCATGTGCGCCGGCAAACCAATCGCTCAGGAAGCCGATGCATTGCGGGGCGACGATCAGATTGAACACATTGCCCACCAGCAGCGACCAGGCAATGAACATCGAGCGCATATGATGGGGCGCGAGATTCTGCAACAGTCCCATGCACGGGCCGATGTAGAAATAGATGGCGGGAATGAACAGCCAGAACATGCACTTGGCGAACCACAAGGTATGTGTGTAGTAGGCGAGGAATGACGGGATGGTGGTGAATCCCACACCGGCGATGAGCACCCACAGGACGCGGCGCGGATCGACCATGCTGGGCCTGGACAGCAGCCAGGCGGTGCCCAGCGACGCGGCGATGCCGCCGACCAGGTGAATCGGGCCGGTGACCGCGCCGGCTTCGCCGACGTCCAGATGATAGGTCCGCATCAGGAACGTCGGGGTCCACCAGATCAGGCCCCAGCCCCACAGGGAGCACACCCCCGTGGTCATCAGCACGTTGAAGGCGGCGCGTTGGCTCCACAGGAATCGCAGCGAATCGAGCATCGAGGGCTTGGGCAAGTCGCTGACCGCATCCAAACGCCCCCGGACCGGTTCGCGGATGGTCAGATAGACGAGGATGCCGACGATGAGCCCGGGCGCTCCCAACACGAGAAACGCCGCGCGCCAGCCGTAGGCGCGTGCGACGGCGCCCGCCATATCCGCGCCCAGCCACGCGCCGATGGGCGCTCCCAAGGCGAGCACGGTGAAAGCCATGGGCCGCCGCGCGGCGGGGAAACAGTCCGACAAAATCGCCGACGAGGGCGGCAACCCTCCCGCTTCGCCGGAGCCCACGCCGATGCGTCCCAACAGGAACTGCCAATAGGTGCGGGACAACCCACACAGGACGGTGAACCCCGACCAGACGATCAGCGCCACCGCCAGGATATTGCGACGGTTGGAACGATCGGCGAGCCAGGAAATCGGCAGCCCGAACGTGACATAAAAAAGTGCCAGGGGAATTCCGGTCAGAAAGGCGACGCCGGCATCGTTCAAGTGCAGTTCGAGGCGGATCGGCTCGAGCACCGTCGATACCACGTATCGGTCGGCAATATTGATGGCGTAGATCACGCAGGTCATGGCGAGGACGTACCAGCGCTCCAGGGAGGATGGCGCCTGAGACCTTCCCAGGCTGACTGCTGTGCTGCTCAACGGTGCGCAACCTCCTGAAGTACTTAGGTTCGCACCATACAGGGTCGGCACGCGTTTCGCGACGGCAGCGCCTATCAGGGCTTCTTGTCGAACACCAGCAAGGTGGAACTCGCCGATGCGCACGGGCGGCCTTCGGCGTCGTATAACTTGGCTTCCGTGAACGCGACCCGCTTGCCCATCGACAACACCGTTGCCACCGCTCTGACCACACGGGTGTCGCGCGTCAGCGCGCGGTGATACGCCACCTTCAACGCCGACATCAACGGCTGGCCGCGCTGAGCGAGGCCGTTTGCCAGCCGCCGCCCAAGGCCTTGACCAACAGGACGCTGGCATTCAGACGCCGGACCTCGATATTCACGTTCGAGAGCTGGGCCTGCAGGTTGGCCGTCTCGTTGGCCGCCACTTCGAGATACGTCACGAGACCGGCCTTATAGCGGTACTCGGACTGCTGCAGCGCCTTGCCCGTTGCGGTCACGGCCGCCGCCTGGCTGACGCTTTCCTGTTGCAGTTGCCGCAGGGCCGCGATGTTGTCCTCGACTTCCTGATAGGCCGTGAGCACGGTATTTCGATAATCGGCCACCTGCTCATCGAAGATCGCCTGCGCCTGAGCCGACTCGGCGCGGTGCCGCCCGGCATCGAAGACCGTGAGCAGCCCCGTGGGACCCGCCGACCACATACGACTCGGCGCATCCAGCCAGTTGGACGAATGCACGCTGTCGTAGCCGAACGATGCCGCGAGGCTGAACTGCGGGAAGTAGGCGGCTCTGGCAACGCCGATATCGAAATTCGCGGCGGCGACACGGCGTTCCGCGGCGGCGACGTCGGGACGGCGTTCGAGCAGCGCCGAGGGCAGGCCGGGATCGAGTGCCGGCGGTGCCGTCTCGAGCGGCAGCGGGTTCACGTCGATGTGAAACGCCGACGGATTCGCGCCGATCAGCACGGCGATGGCGTGTTCGCTCTGCACGCGCAAGAGGTGCGTGTCGGCGGCCTGCGTGCGCGCCGTCTCGAGCTGCGCCTTGGCTTGTTCGACGTCCGCCAACGCCGCGCCGCCGCCGTTGTACAGGTTCTGGGTCAAGCTCAAGGACTTGGTATAGTCCGCGACGGTGCGATCGAGCAGCACCTGCTCTGCGTCCTCGCCCCGCAGATTGAAGTAGTCGGTCGCCACCTCGGCGTGAATGGAGAGGTCGAGCGTGGCCAGATCGGCGGCGCTCGCCTGCTGGCTCGCCTTCGCGGAGTTCACCGAATTGCGTACCCGGCCCCACAGGTCGATCTCATAGGACAGATCCGCCTCCAAGTCGAAATTACCGCCCACCGGTTGCGCACCGGCCGGGAACCGAGGCGAGTTCACCGAGGTGCGGCCGCGCACGGCGGACGATCCCACGTTCAAGGTGGGGAACAGTCCCGCGCGCTGTATGCGAGTCTCGGCGCGCGCCTGCTGCAGACGCGCGAAGGCCGCCTTGATGTTCTGGTTGGCATCGGTGGCTCTGTCCTCGAGATCGTCGAGCGGCGCGTCCTGAAACGCCTTCCACCACTCGCCGCGCGACTCGCCATCCATCGGCGACGCTACTTTCCAGTCGCCGAGCTCCTTGTAGGCGCTGGGGGGAGGAGGGCTCGTCGGTGCGGACTCATACGTGGGCGTGAACGAGCAGGCCGCCGCGCCGGCGGCCAGCAGCACGATTGCCGACGTTTTGGCGCTCATGTGGGCTTACCCTTGTCCTTCTGCTGATCGGGCGCCGGCGGAGCGGCAATGCGCACGGTTTCACCGTCGGTGATGGAGTCGGGCGGATTCACCACGACCAGGTCGTTCGCTTCGATGCCCGACAGGATCTCGATGGTGCTGCCGAAATCCCGCCCCTGCACGATGCTCTTCAACTTGACGTGCTTGGTCCCATCGATGGTCGCGACCTGCAGCCCCGCCGCGCGGAACAGCACGGTATTGGCGGGCAAGCGCAGGGATTCGGCATTGCCGGCGAGCTTGAAGTGAACTTCGGCGTAGGCGCCCGGAAAGATCTCGCGGTTCGCATTGTCGAGCTGCAGCTCCACCTGCAGCGTACGCAAGGTGGGATCGAGCGCATTCGAGGTGCGCACGGTCTGCGCCGTGTATGTCTTGTTGGCCTGCTCGGTGAAGCGCAGCTCCGCCTCGAGTCCCGGCTTGGCGGCGGACGCGTAGGCCTCGGGCACCTGAACGTAGATGCGCAGCTTATGCGTGTCGGCCACCTTGAACAGCTCGCTGCCGGCACTCTGGCCGGCGTTGATGAGAGCGCCGATGTCGGTGTTGCGCGCCGTGACGACGCCGTCGAACGGTGCGAGGACGCGCTTGAAGGACTCGAGGTCGCGCAGCCGTGCGACGTTCGCGGCGGCCGAATCCACCGCCGCCTTCTTGGCGGCCGCGTCGCCCGCTTTTTCGTCGGCGTCTTGTCTGGACACGGATTCGGTGGACAGCAACCCCTGCCAGCGCTTGTTGGTGCTGGCGGACAGAGCCGCATTGGCACGCGCCGTTTCGAGATCCGCCAGGGCCTGGCTCAGCTGTTGATCCACTTCGGGCGTTTCCACTTCCGCGAGCAGCTGTCCCTTCTTGACCTGGGTGCCGATGTCGGTGTACCAGGCCTTCAAGTATCCGCTGGTGCGCGCGTAAATCGGCGCCTCGACGAATGCCTGGACCGTTCCCGGAAGCACCAGATCCTCGCCGAGCTCGGTGCGGTTCGCGCTGACGGTGACCACGGTGGGTACCGCATCCTCGGCGGTTTCCTTGCCGAGGGCGGTGCGTGCCATGACGCGGCTGATCTCGCCCCACGCCCCGAGCGCCACCGCGACGATCAGCAGAACGATCGAGTAGCGGCGAATTTTACGAGACAACTGCTTGTCCATTTCGACCGAGTGTTGCTCAGGCATGTGAAGTCTCCGGGGAATGAAGTGCACGCGCCGCAGCGCGCCCGTGAATGATCGAGAAAACCGTGGGCACGAAGAACAAGGTGGCGACGGTCGCGAAGATCAGACCGCCGATGACGGCGCGGCCCAACGGCGCGTTCTGCTCGCCGCCGTCGCCCAAACCCAGCGCCATGGGAATCATGCCGATGATCATCGCCATGGCCGTCATCAACACCGGGCGCAGGCGGGTGAAACCCGCCTGCAATGCGGCCTCGAAGGGGTCGTCCCCCGCATTCATGCGTTCGCGGGCGAAGCTGATGACCAACACGCTGTTGGCGGTGGCCACGCCCATGCACATGATGGCGCCGGTGAGAGCCGGCACGCTCACCGTGGTATGCGTGAGGAACAGCATCCACACGATGCCGGCCAAGGCGGCCGGCAACGCCGTGATGATGATGAACGGGTCGAGCAGCGACTGGAAGTTCACCACGATCAACATGTACACCAGCACGATCGCGCCGATGAGGCCGATCAGCAGTCCGTTGAAGGAGGCCTTCATGGTCTGCACCTGGCCGCGCAGCACCACATTCGAACCCTTGGGCAAATCGTGCTTCGCGTCGGCGATGATCTTGCTCATCTGCGCCGACACGTAGCCCAAGTCCGTGCCCTGCACGGTCCCGTAGATGTCGAGCGCCGGCGTGGCGTTGTAGTGGCTGACCACCGCCGGCGCGACGCTGCGATGAATGCTCGCCACGCTCGATAAAATCTGCGACGCCCCGCCCGGCCCGTTCAGCGGCGTGTTGCCGAGATCGTTGAGATTTTCCAGCCGGAACTGCGGCGTCTGCGTGGCCACCTGGTACTGGGTGCCGCTCTTCGGATCCACCCAGAACGAGGGCGAGGTTTGGAAGCTGCCGGACAAGGACACCAGCATGTTGGTGGCCACGGCCTGTTCGGTCAATCCCAGCAGTTGCGCCTTGCTGCGGTCGACGTCCACGTTGAACTGCGGATAGTCGCCGGACTGGTGGATATGCAAGTCGACGGCGCCCGGCACCGAGCGCAGCTTGTTCAACAGCTTGTCGGCGAACACCCGGTTGGCGTCGACGTTGAAACCGGTGACTTGAACGTCGATGGGCGAGGGCAGCCCGAAATTCAGGATCTGGCCGATCATGTCGGCGGGCAGGAAGGCGAACGTGGCCGACGGATACGTTGCGGCGAGCGTCGAGCGCAGCGTGCGCACGTAATCCGCGGTGGGCTTGTGCTTCTCGGACAGATTGACGTAGATGTCGGCATCGCCGGGCCCCACCGGCGCCGACGTGCTGTAGGCCAGATTGATGCCGCTATACGGCAGTCCGAGATTGTCGACGATGTTGACGATCTGTTCGTGCGGGATCACCGCGCGGATCGTCGCCTCGACCGCGTCGCACAAGGCCGCGGTCTCCTCGATGCGCGTGCCGGTGCGTGCGCGCATGTGCAGCTTGATCTGGCCGCCGTCGACGCTCGGGAAGAAGTCCTGACCCAGCCCGGGAAGAGGGCCCAGCGGGAAGGCCAGCAGCGCCGTGGCCGCCATGGACGCCAGAAAAATCGCGGCGAAGCGCGGTCCGCTGCGCAGCGCCGCGGTCAGCAGGTTGCGATAGCCTTCGCGCATGTTCTCGAAACCGTGCTCGAAGCGGGCCTGAAAGCGGCTGAGTACGTTGCTGCTCCTTTTGTGCGGGCTGTTGTCGTGCTTTTTCAGCCAGAACTTGGCGAGCGTGGGCACCAGGGTGCGCGACAGGATATAGGAGGCCAGCATCGCGAACACCACGGCTTCGGCCAGCGGAATGAACAGGAACTTGGCGATGCCCGCGAGCAGGAACATGGGGACGAATACGATGCAGATGGACAGAGTGGACACCAATGCCGGCAGGGCGATCTGGTGCGCGCCGTCCAGGATCGCGACCTCCACTTCCTTGCCGTGTTCGAGGTGATAGTTGATGTTCTCGATGGTCACGGTCGCATCGTCGACGAGGATGCCCACCGCGAGCGCGAGTCCTCCCAGCGTCATGATGTTGATGGTCTCGCCCAGGGCCGACAGACAGAAAATGGACGCGAGAATCGACAGCGGAATCGAGATGGTGATGATGAGCGTGCTGCGCCAGCTCCCCAGGAACAGCAATATCAGCAGGCCCGTCAACGCGCCCGCGATCACCGCTTCCCGAATGACGCCCGAGATCGCGGCGCGCACGAACACGGATTGATCGCTGATGGGTTTGATCACGAGCGCACTGGGCAGCGATGCGCGAACCTGCGGCAGCTTCTGGTTGATGCTGTTGATGATGTCGATGGTCGACGCCTTGCCCGTCTTGAGCACGCTCATCAATACCGCGCGCCGCCCGTCGAGGCGCACCATGCTGGTTTGCGGCGAGTACCCGTCGCGCACGTGCGCCACGTCGCGGATGTAGGTCACCGTGCCATTGCGCGTGCGCACCGGCACGTTGTTCAGATCGTCGATCTGCGTGGGGCTGGCGTTCAACTTGATGAAATATTCGAGTTCGCCCATCTTCTGGGTGCCGGCGGGCAGAATCAGGTTCTGAGCGCCGATGGCGGCCACCACATCGTTCGCCGACAGGCCGTTTGCGCGCAACGCCTGCGGATCGAGGTCCACCTGCACCTGACGTTGCTTGCCGCCGAAGGGATAGGGAATCGATGCGCCCGCGACGGTCGCGAGCTGGGTCCGCAGGATGGTGTTGCCCAGATCGTAGATCTGCGCTTCGGGGAGCGTATCGCTGGACAGCGCGAGCTGCAGAATGGGCACGCTGGAGGCGCTGTACGAGAGCACGAACGGCGGCGTGGTGCCCGGCGGGGAGTACGCCAGCTGGACCTGAGAGACTGCGGTGATCTGGGCGAAGGAGAGATCCTGGTCGACGTCGGGCTGGAAGAAATATTTCACCACCGAGGTGCCGTTCACGGATTGCGACTCGGTGTGCTCGACATCGTTGACGGTCGTTTGTGCGATGCGCTCGGAGAACAGCACGATGCGGTTCGCGATCTCCTCCGGCAGGATCCCGTTGTAGCGCCAGATCACCGCGGCGATGGGAATCTTGATGTTCGGGAAGATGTCGGTGGCGGTGTTGAGGATCGCATAGCCGCCCATGAGCACGATCAGCACGGCCAACATGATGAACGTGTACGGCCGCTGAAGCGCTACTTTGACAATCCACATGATCTACTCCGAAGGGATCGCGGAAGTGGCTTCGGCGATAAGCCCAAGTGACGGTCGGGGAAAAAAGGATACTGGCCAAGGTTGACGAGGGAGGAGATCGGCGCCGCGCACTCAAGGCCGGTGAGGCCTGGTGGAAATCGAATGCGGGAAATCTGTGTGCATGACCTCGAGCATTAGGGGCATATGCCCCAAATCAGCGGGCAAATATAGGCGCGGCTGCCAGCCGTGTCAATTGAAAATACGTTGCGTATGCCGTACTTACGCTAACTCGTCGACTCGGAATCCAATTCGCGACTGTTGGCGATGGTCAGAAGCACCGCGCGCAGTTCCGCCGCAGGTTCCTTGCCGAATATCTTCTCGAACCGTCCCTCGGCGCGACGCCACAGTCGCCGCGAGCGCAGCAAAATGGCCCGGCCTTTCTGCGTGAGCTCGACGTAGCGCTTGCGGCGGTCTTCCTGCGCCAGACGCAGCGTCAGCAGCTCATCGCGTTCCAAGGGGCGCAAGTTGTGGCCCAGGGTGGAGCGGTCCATCACCAGGGCCGCTGCGAGTTCATTCATCGTGACGGGTCCGGCCAGGCTGCCGCGCGCGACCTCGGACAAAATGGAGTACTGGGTGGACTTTATCCCGACGGGAGCGAGCGCAGTATCATAGAACTGCGATATGCGGCGCGATGCCCTGCGCAAGCTTCCGCAGGTGCAGGCCGTACGCGGGGCGGGTTTCATCGCCATAGTCTACGCGCCGTCCGCCCGGGTTCAAGCCGCCGCTTGCAGCGGTGTCGACCGGGGTTCGCTGCGTACGGCAACGATGTGTTCGGATACCTCCCATAGACGCTGCGCGAGCCCCTCGTCGGCCAGCAGGGGACTGCCCTTGGCGATGCGACAATCGGTCCAATACTCCCCGGTGACCCCGGCCACGCGCGGGCTCGCCGCGAGCAAGGCCTGGGTGGCGGCGCCGCGCTGCGCGTTCTTCATGAAGAGCTTGGCCACCGCCAGCACCAGGGCCAGAGGTCCGCGCAGGTACTTGTTGAGCCGGGTGCCCTTGGTCGCGCCGGGATGCACGGAGTTCACCGCAATGCCGCGGCTCATCAAGCGCTTGGAGAGTTCCTTGGCATACAGGGCCGCCGCCAGCTTGGATTGCCCATAGAACGAAAACGGTTGATAGGAACGTCGTCCGTCGAGGTTATCGAACATGATGCCTTCGGCGGGCGCCTGGCGAATACTGGCGCTGCTGCTCACGATGACGATGCGGCCCGTGCCGTTGCGCACCCGGTCCAACAGCTGGTTGACCAGGGCGAAGTGACCGATGTGATTGACGAGGAACTGCATTTCCACGCCATAGCGCGTCTGCAATGTCGGCAGGTTGGCAATGCCCGCGTTCGCCACGATGCTGTCGAGCGGCACTTGCAGCTGGCGAATGGCCTCGGCGGCGGCGGCCACCGAATCCAAGTCCGCAAGATCGCACGCCACCGGCGTACAGAAGGGGCCGACGCTGCGGCAGGCGACCTCCGCCGTGGGCAACGAGCGGGCGAGTCCGATGACGTGCGCGCCGTTCGCGGCCAGCGCATTCATGGTTTCGAAGCCGATTCCGGAATTGCAGCCGGTGACGACCATGTGTTTACCGGTCAGATCGATGCCGGCCAACACCTGGTCGGCGGTCGAACGCGCGCCAAAGGGATTCATATGCGGCATGCTTACTCCTCGTGCGGAACGGGGCGGTTCAAGGGCGCACAGAACATGCGCGCCGCCACCGTGATTCCCTGCACGAATTCCTGTCGAGATCGAGATGAATGTTTGAGGCCGCGGGCGGTGGCGTGCAGCNNTTGCCACGTCGGCCGGTGAGAATCCGGCGCCGGCGCAGAAGCTCGCCAGCGGCGAGACGCTGAACGCGTGCGCCAAGGCCTTTTCGAATTGCGCCTCGTAGTGGGAGAGGGTGGCCCCCGCCAACGTGGTGCTGGCGCACATGAGATCCGCGGCATCGGCCCCGAGCATACCGACGAAGCGACCCGCCCATTCGTCGCACGCCGCAATGAGGCGCCCTTCCAAATCCGCTCGTTGGTTCGATAGTGCAATAATCGCGGCACTCAACTGATGGTTGAGGCGGAACTCCACCGCTTTGCGAAACAGCTCTTCCTTGTCGGCAAACTGCAGGTACAAGCCTTGACGCGACACTCCGGCGGCGCGCGCCACTTCGTCCATCGATGTCTTGCGAAACCCATAGCGCGCAAACACACCGACGGCAGCCTCGAGCAGCGCTTCGCGCCGCGACTCCGTGACGCCGTTTTCGGTGATTTCTTCCAGTTGCATGCAAACATAATGGACAATATATGCTCAGTTTGTCAATGATGTCGCGGCAGCGCGCGAAATGATGCATCCGAGAAATATAAACATATTTTTTAAAAAACAGTGACTTATTATGAATTCTTAATGTTGATAGAGAGAATAGTGCCTCGCGCGCATACGGGACGGACATAATGGAACTGCGCCGTGTATCGATGCCCACCCTCGCCATCGAGGGATCGCAGGAACGCTTCCCCGTCAGGCGCATTCTGTGCGTCGGCCAGAATTACGCCGAGCACGCTCGCGAAATGGGATCGGATTCAGAACGCAACCCACCGTTTTTCTTCGCAAAACCAGCCAATGCCGTGGTGCCTAGCGGTGCCCGGCTGACGTTTCCGCCCAGGACCTCCAACTTGCACCATGAGGTCGAACTGGTGCTCGCGCTCGGCCGAGGAGGCACGAATATCGCCGCGTCCGAGGCTGCGTCCACCCTCTTCGGCTGGGCCGTCGGTCTCGACCTGACGCGGCGCGATCTGCAGGCGGAAGCCAAAAAATCCGGGCGCCCTTGGGATATGGCCAAGGGCTTCGATTGCTCGCCGCCTATCTGGACGGCCTGAAAGCGTATGCGGCAGCCGAACACTAGGGAGCGTCCGACGCCGGATTTGCCGGATTTCCTACAGCTGCAGCGCGACCGGACTGCCATATTGACCTCCAAGGCGCGTCGGCCGCTTTTGCCGGCTCAATCGCAGGAGAGAATGTATGGGTATCAATAAAGATCAAGTCGAAGGCCGTGTGAAGGAAGCCGCGGGCAAGGTGCAGGAAGGCGTCGGCAAGGCAGCCGGCAGCCACCAGCAGCAAGCGAAGGGTGTGGCGAAGGAAGTTGCCGGGACCGTCCAGAAAAACTACGGCGATGCGAAAGAAACCATCAAGGACCACGCCAAGGACCACGCCAAGGACCACGCCAAGGATCAGCAGAAGTAACGCCAGCGTCGAGGCACGCCCGAGGACGCCGCGTCCTCGGGCCTCTTGGCGGGGTCGATTGGGGCGCGCGGGAGCATTCACGGCCGGCGATGAATCGGAGCCGGTCTCGCAGGCGCAGCCTGAGTTCTACTTCTTGACGGCCAGCAGGCCGTCGCCGTTGCGCTCGACGGCGAAGCCGGCATTGCGCAGGCGTATCGATACTTCCTGCGGCACATCGCGGCCGGTGGTGAGTTTGTTGGGCGTGCCGGTATAATGGAATAGCTTGCCCTTGCGCCGCAGTACGCGCGCCAATTGATCGTAAAAGCCCTGCGAGTACAGTTCGCCGGCGATGCCGAAGCGCGGCGGATCATGCAGTGCGGCATCCACGGAGCCCGCCGGCAACAGGGCGATGCCACTCGAAACGTCCAATTCGGTCAGGCTCAACGGCTCGCCGACGGCGGGCGACCACGGATTCAAGGTCCGCAGCCAGAGGACGTCCGGATTCTTCTCGTACGACAGGATGCGCGCGGCCCGTAGCTGCACGCACCACGCGGCGAAATATCCCAGGCCTCCGCAGGTATCCAGAATCACCTTGCCGGCCGGCTGAATCAATGTCACTTTGCGCTCGGCATCCGCATACGGAGATACCTTCGCGGTGGGCAGCATCTTGATGCCATCGATTTCGAATGTGGGCGCTCCCCACTCGGTGGGGATCAGTTTGACGAGCGAGGACGAGTAGCGGGCGACCGGCTGAAAGCCATCGTCGAGCCAATGATAAATGGTGCGTTCCTTGCAGCGTTCCAGGTACGGGTAGCGCCGGCCCCGCCACCCCCACGAGTCGGCGCCGACATCGGCGACCGCCGTCGAGCGCCGCAAGTCCAAGGAACATTCGACCTGGGCCGCGCCCGCACGTCTGGCCGCCAGCAGCAGGTCCGAGACATCGCTGGTCAGCAGCGGCCCCAAATCGCGCGCCGCCGCACCGTCATCGCTCGAGCCGTTCAGCGACGTCGCTTTCTCGCATCGGCTTTGGATGCCGGAAGCTCAGGATACGATATCTGGCTCTTGCCCGAGTCTTCGATCGACAGCGTGAGCGCAGGCGTGATCTCGGCCGAATCCTCGGCGCGGGTTCTGACCCACACCGCATTGCCGCGCGAATCATGCTCCACGCGGCCTTTGGGGCCGCGTTCGTTGCGCGGAAATTGCGGGCGCGGGATTTTGACGGTGTCGGACATGGTCCGCAGTTTACTGTTTCCGATCCGCCGCCGGCGTGATTTCGCTCACGCGGCTTCGACCGCTCTTCGGTCATATGTAAACCCATCGGCCAGCGCGTCCCCGAGGATCACGTCAATTTCCCGGATGAAGATGGTCGTGCGAATGTTCCACGCCGTCCGCGTGAACATGCCGGTGCGAATGCGGCCCGTTGTTGAGCGAATGGCGCTGTTCGATGCGGCCGAATTTCCACACCGCCACCGACAGTGCCCAGGCGAGCAGGAACAGACCGACGATACAGTAGCCCAGCGCGCCGAAATTGAGCCCCGCGATGAAATCGACGAACTCGCCGCGCAGGCCGAGCAGGCCGATCGAGACCTGCAACAACTCGACGGTACCCACCAACAGGGCGACGGCGACGGATAGGGCAGTGGTCGACATATTGTAGAAAATCTTCCGCAACGGATTGAGGAACGCCCAGTCGTAGGCTTTCGACATGAGTACACCGTCGGTCGTGTCCATGAGGGTCATCCCGGCGGCGAACAACAGCGGCAGGCACAGAATCGCGGGCACCGGCAGATTTCCGGCCGAGGCGCCGGCCGTCATGGCGAGCAGTCCGACCTCGGACGCCGTGTCGAAACCAAAACCGAACAACACGCCCAACGGATACATCTGCCAGCTGTGGTTCATCAGCCGTTGCAGGCGTCCGCCGAACAGGCGATTGAGCAGCCCGCGTTTCTGCAGCAGCGCCTCCAGATGCGCATGGCTGTGAGTGCCGGCTCGCGCGGTGCGCCAGATTGCGAGCACGTCGAGCAATACCAGCAAATTGAGAATGCCGATCACCCACAAGAACACGCCGGACACGCTCGCGCCGATGATGGCGCCCATATCCTTGAGCTGCGGCAACTCTGCTTTGACTGCGCCGGCGGCGACCGCCACGCCGATGGCCAGCGCCAGCACCACCGTCGAATGACCCAACGAGAAGAAAAAGCCGACACCCAGCGGCCGTTTTCCTTTTTGGATCATGAAGCGCACGGTGTCGTCGACCGCCGCGATGTGGTCGGCATCGAACGCGTGGCGCAGGCCGAACATGTAGGCGACGAAGCCCAAGCCCACGAGCTGCGGGTATTGGCTCGCATAATGCAGATAGATACCCCAACCGGCGAGATGCAAAATACCGATGCAGCCGTACAGAGAACTCAGCCGCAGCCATTCGCCACGCGAAAATAGGATGCGCCGGCCGGGCCGGACCGCTGGCTGCGCCACAAATTCAAAATTCGACATGCGACGCTTTATTCCCTCGAGGTGTGCCGATAGATGCCGCTTTGTTGTCGCCCGGAGTGCAAAGATCGATCTCGGCTTCCAGCGGCGGACCGGTCTCGTCAGTCGAGCAGCGGCGCCATGCGCATGGCATTGGCGTCGCGCGGCGTGACCGGGGAGCCATGGTTGCCCCAGGACATCCGGATATAAGTGACCACCGCCGCGACTTCTTGGTCGGATAGGACCTGTGCGAACGGCGGCATACCATAGGGACGGGGGTTTTCGGCGGTCTGCGGCGGGTACCCGCCGTTCAAAACCATGCGCAGTGGATTGACCGACAGCTCCATATCGATGGACGGATTGCCGGCGAGCGGGGGATAGGCCGGCGGCATGCCTTGACCGTCACTGCGATGACAGGACGCGCAGCGCGCCTCGTACAGGGTCCGGCCTGAGGCCAGCATGTCAGCGGACGGCCGCGTGTCGAGCGGTGCCCGGGCCGGCACCGGTTTGAGCTCCAGCAGCGATTTCAGATAAACCGACATCGCCGTCGCATCGTCGCTGGTCAAATATTGCAGACTGTTGTGCGTCACTTCGGCCATCGGACCGTAGACAGCCCCTCGCATCGAGGCGCCGCCTTTGAGCAGCGCGGCGATATCAGTGACCGACCAACTGCCCAGACCGGATTCCTGATTCGAGGTCAGCGACGGCGCATACCAGTTCTGCAATGGAATGAGGCCACCCGCAAAGGCGCTGTCATCCGCGCTGCCCCCTAGTGCATTGATGGGCGAGTGGCAGGACGCACAATGCCCGAGCCCCTGCACGAGGTAGGCCCCCCGGTTGAACTGCGCAGAACGGCCCTTGACCGGCACGAAGGTCCCCTCTTTGAAGTACAACACGCGCCAGCCGAACATCAGACTGCGGTTGTTGTAGGGAAATCGCAGTTCGTTTTGGCGGTTGGGTTGGTTTACGGGTTTGAGGGACATGAGATACTCGAACAGCGCGTCGGAGTCCTCGCGCGTCACCTGCGTGTAGGCAGGAAAGGGCATGGCCGGATAGAGCAGCGTGCCATCGCGGGAACGCCCCGTGTGCAGCATCTGGTAGAACTCCGTCGAGGTCCAGGCTCCGATCCCCGTCGCCCGATCAGGCGTGATATTGGGCGAATAGAGCGTGCCGAATGGGGTCGGCATGGGGAAACCCCCGGCGAACGGGACGCCGCCGTGTTTGCTGTGGCAGGCGACGCAATCTCCAAGGTGTGCCAGGTATTCGCCCCGCGGCATCGGACTGTCGACGGCGTGGAAGCCCTGCGCGGCAGCGGGTGTTGGGTCCGACCACGCCGGAAGACCGAAGAACCCGAGCGCCAGCGCGAGCACGTGCAAGACGGATGGCGCGTGTCCCCTGACTCGCTCCCGCATGGAACTGGTTCGCGCGTGTCCCTCGACTCGCTTCCGCAAGGCATTGGTTCGCGCGTGTCTCATGGCTCGCTCCCGCAGGGAATTGGCGTCTTCCAGGTGCCGGCTTTTGCCGGAGCGGTGGGGGAGGCGGGGGGTTGCGCGGCGAGCCACGCAGCAGCTAGGTGGATTTGGCTTTCGGTCAAGCGTCCTGCGATCTCATGCATGCAGTCGGGTTGTTTCGCTTGTCGTGTACCTACCCGCCAGGAGACCAGCTGTGCCGCGATATAGCGGCTGTTCAAGCCGATCAAGCCGGGGATGCCGGGCTCGATTCCCGTCAACCGTTCGCCGTGACACGCGACGCAGGCGGGTACGCCGGCCGCCGGGTCGCCGCGGTGGACGAGGCGCTCCCCCACGAGGTTGCTCGCCTGCGAGGGCTCGATGGCGGTTTGTTGCTTCACGGGTTGCGCGGCAAAATAGCCGGCGAGTTCGGCCATGTAGTCATCGTGCGTATAGGCGAGCAGATAATTCATCGGCGGATAACTGCGCTGCCCGTCGCGAAAATTCTGCAATTGGTTGAACAGATATCCGGCAGGTTTGCCGGCGATGCGCGGGAAATTGAGATCTTGCGTGCCCTCGCCATGAGCGCCGTGGCAGGTGGAGCAGCCTTGCGCGCGCGCCTCCAGGGTATCGGGGGCGCTCGTCGGTTCACCCGACAGCGCGGCTGCGCATACCATGATGCCCACCATCAGCGTCCTCGGGCGATACCACGGCTTACAACGGTGCATGCGCATAATGGTCCGTCAGCATGTCGATTTCGTCCTTCGACAAGCGGCGCGCTTCGTTGCGCATCGCAGCGTTGGCGTCGTTCATTCGAGTTCCGGCGGCGAATGCCGTGAGTTGTTTCTGGAGATACGCTTTAGGCTCTCCCTCGAGCGCCGGCGCACCCACCTTGCCGTCGACGCGGCCGTGGCACGACGCGCAGGGCGCGATGTTGCGCATCGGATCGCCCACCCGAATCAATGCGGGGGCGGAGGCCAACCGATCGTCCTTCGATCGCGGCAGTCCGGCGTAGTAGTGCGACAGATCGAGTATGTCGTGCTCGGAAAGCGTCGCCACCATCGCTCCCATGACGGCGTCGGAGCGCGCACCGCGCTGAAAGTCCATCAGCTGCTTGTAGATGACTTCCGCGTACTGGCCCCGGAGATTGGGTGCGTCGGCACCGCTCATTCCCTGGGGACCGTGGCACGCCGTGCAGCGCAGCGCGAGGGTCGCCCCCCGGCCCGCCTGCTCGGGCGTTCCCGCGGTCATCGCTGCATGCGGGATGACGACGCTGGTAAAGGCCGGAAGGGCGGCCCTCGCATCCGAGCGCGCTTGGACGACGCCGGCCGCGCGGCAAATTCGTTCCCAAACGGTCGAGCCGGAGCCTTGACTCGGCAGGACGTAGAATCCCACGAAGAAGGCCGCCGCGGCAATTGCGACGACGATGAGAGCCGCCACCGCACCCAATCGACTATGCATCGCGGTGTTCATCGGCTGAAGTACAAAACGGCCGGTACGTTGGTCTTGGCGTTCATGAGCTGCGCAATGGGGATTCCATAGTTCGCGATCGTGAGCGCGATCATCAGTGTGACCCAGACCCAATAGCCATTGAGCACCGCAGGCACCGCCTCGACCGGATGCACGGTCGCACTGAAGCGGTACGGCTTGAGTTCGAGGCGCGCCGCCCAATGCGCGCGCAGGAGTACGAACACGAACAGTGCCCCCGAACACACCATCAGCGCCCCGCCCAAGACCGCCGCCGAGACCGTCCACGCCTCCGGCGCGAGGGTGGGATTCGAATAGTCGAAATAGGCCATTCGACGCGGCATTCCGAGAAGGCCGGCCAGATGCCAGGGCAACGTCATGATGAGGACTCCGATGAACCAGAGCCATAATTGCGCGCGGATGAGCCCGGTTTGCGCCAACGCGCGGCCGGTCAAATGCGGCCATAGATCGTAGGCGATGATGAAATACATGATGACGACGGCGCCGGCGAAGATCAGATGGAAATGGCCGGTGATCCACTGCGTGTTATGGATGGTCGCGTCGAGCTGGTAGCTCATGTTGATGATGCCGCCCGCGCCGCCGAGTCCCAACATGATGAACGAGAAGGCGAGCGCCAGCATGGCGGGACTGCGCCACGGCAGGGCGCGCACCCACCCTAGAACGCCCCGACCGCCCCGCAGACGCGCCGCGATCTCAACGGAGGCGCAGATGGTAAAGACCGTCAGCAACGTGGGAATGACCACCATGGCGGTAAACACCGAATGCACGAACTTGAATCCCGAACCCACCTGAGGGTCCGCAAACAGGTGATGAATGCCTATGGGCATGGAGAACACGAGAAACAGCGCGAACGACAGGCGCGCCATCGGATCGCTGTAGAGCCGGCCGCCGATCGCGCGCGGTACGATCGTGTAAAAGGCGATATAGGCAGGCATCAACCAAAAATACACGATGGCATGCAACGTCCAGGAAAAGAGGACTCGCGCGAGACCCGCATCGATGGTGTCCTTGAATCCCAACGCAACGGGAAGAATTTGGAACAGAATCTCGATGGCCGCGCCCACCGCCGTCCAAGCCCAAAGCGAAGCGCCCGCGACATTGGCATACATCGCCAATGGAACCGGCCGCCCCGCGTTCGCTTTGCGCCAGGCATGTAAGTTGATCGCCATGAGCGCGACCCATATCCACGATCCCACGACCACCAGCACGACACCGATGTAGTAGAAGGGGCTGCCGACCAAGGGCGGGTAGAATGTATAGAGAACGGAGGCGGCACCCACCGCGACCGCCGTCGCGGCAGTCAACGAGCCGACGGCCACCAGGCCGAACGCCGCCCAGGCCCATTTGAGTCCGATGAGCGGGCGCTGCAACGCGAGTTCCGTGATCGCGTAGCCAAACCCCATCGCCACCAGCGTCGGAAACACATACGCCATCACCGTACCGTGCCCGGTCACGGACCGATAGTAATGCTCGGGAATTTCAATCCAGGCATGCAACGGACTGCGCATGATCATTTGCCATTCGCCCAATAATAGAGCGGCAAAGAACAAGATGAAGGCGCTCCAGAAATGGGCGAGAACCAGGCGCTGCGCTCTAATCACAGTGAACCCCCGTAGCGCCGCCGATCAGCCGCTCGAAGTCCTGGGGCGCCACCACCCGCACGTGAGCCCACATGCCCGCGTGGCCCGTGCCGCAAAATTCGTGGCACGGCATCAGATGATCCCCGACACTCGAAAACTCCGTCGTGAACGTGGTGATGTAGCCGGGTACCAACATGGCGTTCGCATTGGTACCGGTCACCAAGAAGCCATGTACCACATCGACGCTGGTACCGCGGAAGGTGATCTTGGTGCGCGCCGGAACCACCACGCATTGCGGATTGAACGAGTATTGCTGCGCGATGAGGCGGACGATGACGGAGCCGTCGGGACGCATCTGGGCCCCGAGATTTTGCTCGACGAATTCGCCCGACACGTGCAGCGTGGTGGGATCGATCGCCTCGATGCCCGACGGCGGCATACTGGCCCAATGAACCCCGGTAAAGGTGATGATCGCGAGCAAACCCACGATCAGCGCGATGGAGACGCCTGCCCACCGCCGCTCCGCCCGGTTCGCTGCGCTTCCATTGCTTTCCCCGGCGACGCTGTTCACTGTTGGAAGCCTCGCGGCAGGAACACAGCCAAATAAAACACCAGCCACAACGAAAACACCAGGGCCATCGCGATGCCGGCCACCGTCAGCGCACCCGCCGGCGCGCGCTGGTAAATGCGCTCGAGTTCCTCGGCGGTGGGTTCGACCGGCTCGTCTGGTTCAAACACGGGGGCGTCTCTCCGGATGCGGGCCAAGCCGCAGATGGTAGCGTCTTTGACGGACGCGTGAGCGCCAATCGTGCGTAACCGCTAGGTACTTGCCGCAGGAGCGCGCGGCTATATTGTGCCACCGCTTCGGCCGGAAGAGGTAGCCCGGATTACCCGCACCGCCGCCGATCGAATCACGCAGGCTTTGCGGCCGCATATAGCACCGGTCTGACGACCGGAGACGAATTCCCATGAGCGGCGTGACGCCGGAAGCGTGTGACGCCGGCACGACGCGCTAGAATGGGCTTACTATGGCCAGTCCGCATCACCATACAGCGCGTGGATTTCGAAATAACTACGTTGGCTCTGTCACCAAGTCGCTCGGTGACTTACTGCGGTGGCAATTTCAGCGCCTGCACGCGGGTTTGCCCCCGCCACCCCGTCTGGCGACGCCATGTCAAAAAGCAGATCTCGAGTTCATTCACCGCAATGCGCGACCGCAGAGCATGACTCCGGCCTCAACGTGGATAGGGCACGCCACAACCTTGGTGCAGGCGAGCGGCCTGAATGTGCTCACGGATCCGATTTTTTCGCGGCGTGCCTCACCACTGCGTTTCGTGGGTCCCGCCCGAGTCCGTCCAGCGGGCCTGCGCATCGAGGAGTTGCCACATATCGACGTGGTCGTGATCTCGCACAATCATTACGATCACCTGGACCGCGACAGTATTCTCGCGCTTTCGCGGCAGCCGGGAGGCTCACCGCTGTTTTTGACGGCCCTGGGTCTTAAAGCCTGGTTGCGGGAACTCAAGATTACAAACGCTGTGGAACTCGATTGGTGGCAGCACCACTCGCACAACGGCGCGGATTTCCACTGCACTCCGGCACAGCACTGGTCAGGGCGCGGCGTGCATGACCGCAACCAAACACTCTGGTGTGCCTGGGCGGTGCTGGGCGCGGACTTTCATTGGTTCTTCAGCGGCGATACCGGCTATACCCAGGACTTTGCCGACACGCGTCGACACCTTGCAAGCAGACAGAGCGAGGAACTCGGTGGTGGCTTCGACATCGCACTGATCGCCGTTGGTGCCTGTCTGCCGCGGTGGTTCATGAGCACGCAGCACGTCGACTTGAACGAAGCGGTTCAAGTGCATCTGGATTTGGGCGCCAAGCGCAGTCTCGGCGTGCATTGGGGGACGTTTTCGCTGTCGGATGAACCTTTGGACCAGCCGCTCCACGAACTCGACGCGGCACGCATCGCTAAAGGCGTATCGGAAGACCAATTCTTCATCATGCCGATCGGTGCAACGCGCCGCATTGAACCACGTAGCCCTCGCGTATGACGGCGCGCCCGGCCGCCCCAGCGCTTCAATATTCTGATCGACCTCTTCCACCCATTGAGCAATTCGCTATGACAACGCTTCGTACCACCCGGATGCTCACTCGATACAAGGCGTGGGCTAACGAATTGATGTTCAAAGCCGTGGTACAACTCCCGCCCGGCGAAGCCTTGAAGCAGCGTTGCAGCCTGTTTCCAAACATTGTTCATACGTTGAACCACAATTACGTGATTGACCTGATCTTTCAGGCACACCTGCTGAGCCGGGAACACGGATTTACAGCGCGAAATACGCCGACGTGTCCCCCGTTGGGGAGCCTATGGCACGCGCAGCAGGAAGTGGACAACTGGTACATCGCGTGGAGCGATGGAATCACAGACGCGGCTATCAACGAGACAGTACTCTTTACGTTCGTCGGCGGCGGTGAGGGTGCAATGACTCGCGGAGAAATACTATTGCACGTCGTCAATCACACGACCTATCATCACGGCTTTGTTGCTAATCTCTTCTACGAAATCCCGGCGGAGCCGCCGACGACGGATCTACCCGTCTTTCTTCGAGACGTACCGCAGAATGTCTAAATGCGCCCCTACTTTCACCAATCGCGCCGGATCGGATTTAGCACCTGGTCTCTGGAGGATCTGTCACTCGCTCGGGGACTTTGGGGAGACGCTGAAGTTACGCGGTATCACGGGGGAAGCTGGTCAAAGCAGCAGATAGAGGACAGGCTGGCGCTCGAAATTGCGACGTTGGAAGAAGAGGGAGCGCAATACTGGCCGATGTTTCTCCTTGAAACCGGCGAGCACATTGGATGCTGCGGGATCCATCCCCGAGACAAATCCAAAGGTGTCTGGGAACTCGGATGCCATCTTCGGCGAGCGTTTTGGTCTCATCGCCTTGGGCGTGAGGCGGCCCAGGCAGTCATCGCCTACGCGTTTGGCACTCTGGGCGCTTCGGCCATTTTCGCCGGGCATCATCCATCAAATGACGCGTCTCGCGAGTTTTTGCAGTATCTTGGTTTTCGCTACTCTCACGATGAATATTATCCGCCCACCCAGGTCGTCGAACCATGCTACTTGCTTTCGACCACCGTGCAATCGGCCTAGAGACGTTCACAAAAACACCCAAATCGGTTTGCGCTCCACCATGGCAACCACCTTCACCGTTCCAATGTTCACCGACGAAAACGCGGCCCGCGAAACGCTTGAAGCGATCCGCTGGCGCGCACGGTCAATGCGATGAAGGGCATCGAAGGCCAGCGCCTCGTTCATTCATTCGATACGCTCCGCTACGTCGGCTTCGCCATCGATTGCGCCAATTCCCACAGTGAACCCATCTGCCCCATGTGCAGCAGCAGCGGCGGCGTCTCGGTTCGCCTATGCTTTTCCACCCGGCCCAGGAGAATCGTGTGATCCCCCTCTTGGTAACGAGAGTATGTGGTGCATTCGAAGGTCGCCACGCTGTGCCGCAACCGTGGGCAACCACTCGACGAGTCTTCGAACTCTCGTTCCCAGGCCGTGAACTTGTCCGGCGCGGGACGAGCGAAGTGCAGCGCGAGCTCGCGCTGCGATGCCGCCAGAACGCTCAGGACGAATTGGCGGCCGCCGATGAAGGCATCGGCACTGCGCGCATCGTCGCGGATGCTCCAGAGGATGAGCGGCGGCGCCAGCGACACCGACGCGAAAGAGTTGATGGTCATGCCCTCGCGCTTGCCTTCGGCAGAGACCGTCGTTACCAGGCAAACACCGGTGGGGAAGGTGCCCAGAGATTGTCGAAACGCCCTCGCGTCCGTCGTGACGGGCGTATCTCCGGTGATGAGTGCCCATGAATACATCGCCGATGCCGCGCCGCAGGCTGTATGCCCCGGCTAGTACTGACCCTTCGGCGTGAGACCCAGCAGGTGTTGACCCACCATGGACGAGACCGCATCCCAATTGAGCGTAATGTGGCGGACGATCGCGCTCGCGTCGCGCCACATGCGCTGAATGGGCTGATCGAGAGCCAGGCCGTTGCCGCCCACGGCGGAAAATAGAACGTCGACGGCGTCGCGTGCCATGCGCGCCGCGAAAGCGTGGTCGCGCCGGTTGCGGATGCGTTGGTCGACGCTGAGTGGTTGGCCTTGCAAGGTGAGCCGTTCGACTTCCGCGGTGTCCCGGTTGATGAGAAGACGCGCAGCATCCGCCATGGCCGACGCCTCCGCCAAGCGGGATTGCACGGGGAAGAACTCGCTCAGGCGATTCCCGGCGCCGGCCACGGCGCCGCGTGTGACGCGGGTGCCGCAGAGAGTGATGAACTCCTCGACGGCGCCCTGCGCGGTGCCGAGGAGCGGCGACACCAGACAGACCGGAAGCGCCGACAGCATGGGGACCCGGTACAGCCGATTGGTATTCACGGCCGTCCCGGGCGACGAGCCGGAGGCGGCGTCGGCGATCATCAATCGGCGATGCGCGGGGACGAACGTGGGCTTGTCGATGCGCACCGTCTTCGAACCCGTGCCGGACTGCCCGGCGACATGCCAGTTGTCCTCGATGCTCCAGTCGGTGCGCGGTACCAGCACGAATCCCGGCGCCGGCGGCGATGCCTTGTCGGCGGCGGGAAATTGCGCACCGAGGATGACCCACTCGGAGTTGTCGACGTTCGACACGAATTGCCAGCGGCCTTGAATGAGGCACCCACCGTCGACCATTTCCGTGGTCCCCGTAGGCGCGTAGGAGACGCAGGCGTAGGCGCCCGGGTTATTCCGCCAGACGTCGTCCTGAGCCTCTTCGGGAAAGCCTGCGATGAGCCACTGATGAATGGTGCCGATGGCGCAGGCCCACGCCGACGAGGTGCATCCGCGGCCAAGTTCCGTGATGACATCGATGAATGCGGTGAAACCGTATTCATAGCCGCCGTAGCGAGCCGGCTGCATCAAGCGGAAAAAGCCGGCGTCGCGAAACGCCGCCGTCGTCTCGGCGGACACCCGCCGCGCCACCTCGGTCGCCTGCGCCCGCTCGCGCAACATGGGCACGAGGTCGCTGGCCGCCGCGACGATGGTGGTGAGTTTGGGAGCTGTCGCGACCGGCGAATAGCGTCCGGGCGCCGTTTCATCCACCGGACTCACATTGATGAACTGGATGGCTTGCGACATGGCGATACGTCAACAGAAGTTGTATCAGGCGTCCAATTCTTGCTCGGCATGCAGCGCATGCTGGGCGGGCATTCCGCTGGGGGCCGGGCCCCTCACGGCGTCGGCGGCGCTCTTGCCGGCCGCACGCGCCTGCAGCTCCAGCGCTACCTCCTCGATCAGGTCTTCCTGGCCGCCCACGGCCTTGCGCCTGCCCATTTCCACCAAAATATCCCGGGCCGAGACGCCGTAGGTCCGCGCCGCGCGCTGCGCGAACAACAAGAAGGACGAGTACACGCCGGCGTAGCCCAGCATGAGTGAATCCCGGTCGATGCGAATCGCATGATCCATCATGGGCACCACCAGGTCTTCGGCGACATCGACGAAGCGGTACAGATCGATTCCGGTATGCACCCCCATGCGTTCGCACACGGCGGCGAACACTTCAAGGGGAGTATTGCCGGCGCCAGCGCCCAACCCTGCCGCGGAGCCGTCGATTCGAGTGGCGCCCGCCTCGACGGCGGCCAGCGAGTTGGCGATGCCCATGGCGAGATTGTGGTGACCATGAAAGCCGATTTCGGTGCCCGGTTGCAGCGCGGCGCGCAGGGCCTGGACCCGCGCCGTCACATCGTCCGGCAGCATGAACCCGGCCGAGTCGGTGCAGTACACGCAATGCGCACCGTAGCTCTCCATGAGCTCGGCCTGACGCGCGAGTTCCTCGGGCTCGGTCATGTGCGCCATCATCAGGAAGCCGACGGTGTCGATGCCGAGCTTGCGTGCCAGGCCGATGTGCTGCTCCGCGACGTCCGCCTCCGTGCAATGCGTGGCCACCCGAATGGTGCCGACGCCGCAGTCGTGCGCCAGGCGCAGTTCGTCGACCGTGCCGATTCCGGGAATCAGGAGCGCCGAGATGCGCGCTTGGGTCATACGCGGTACCACGGCGCGCAGATACGCTTCATCCGAGTGCGCTGGAAATCCGTAATTGACGGAGGCGCCGCCCAAGCCGTCGCCATGCGTCACCTCGATCAGCGGCACGCCGGCGACATCGAGCGCGCCAGCGACGCTCACCATTTGTTCGATGGAGATCTGATGCCGCTTCGGGTGCATGCCGTCGCGCAGGCAGTTATCGTGCAGGAGAATTCTCTTACCGCGTAAATTCATATCGATGCTCCCGGGCCGGTTTCGAGCGGCCGTGGATCGAAGCGCCCGGCGACGATTTCGGATGCCAGCATTTCACCGGTACGTAGCGCGGCCGCCGTCATGATGTCGAGATTGCCGGCATAGCGCGGCAGGTAGTCGCCGAGACCGGCGACTTCGAGAAAGAGGGACACGCGCCGGCCGTCGAATACAGGCCCGTTGGCCAATCGATACCCGGGTACGTATTTCTGCACTTCGGTGAGCATGGCCTGCACGGCCGCGCGAATGCGCTCCCGGTCAGGTTCGCCTTCGGTCAGGCAATGCACGGTGTCGCGCATGAGCAACGGTGGTTCCGCAGGATTCAAAATAATGATCGCCTTGCCCCGCTTGGCGCCGCCCACATTCTCGATGCCGTTCGCGGTAGTGCGTGTGAACTCGTCGATGTTCTTGCGCGTACCGGGCCCGGCACTGCGCGATGCAACCGTGGCGATGATCTCGGCGTACTCCACCGGCTGCACGCTCGATATGGCGGCCACCATGGGAATGGTGGCCTGGCCGCCGCAGCTCACCATGTTCACGTTCATTTCCCCGCGACCGGCATGCTGGGCAAGATTCACCGGCGGGACGCAGTACGGACCCACGGCGGCCGGTGTGAGATCGATCACCGCGATGCCGTGCTCGCGCAGCCGCCGTGCGTGCTCGTGATGCACATAGGCTGAGGTGGCGTCGAAGGCGATGCGGATGCCATCCTCCGCCAGATGAGGCAACAGGCCATCGAGGCCCGCGGCCGTGGTTTTCAAGCCGGCGGCGCGCGCCCGCTTCAGACCATCGGACGCCGGATCGATGCCGACCATCCAGATCGGCGCCAGCTGCGTGCTACGCAGCGCCTTGACCATGAGATCCGTGCCGATGTTGCCCGAGCCGATCAGAGCCACGTTGATTTTGGTCATGCCAGGCCCTCCGGCCATCGAACAGTCGCGCAGGGTGGCGCGGGTTTCACGAGAAATCGTTCACTAGGGTACCCACGTGCTCCACCCAGATGCGCACTCGGTCGCCCGGCTGCAGAAATCGTCCGCGCGCCGCGCCGCAGCCCGCCGGAGTGCCCGTGGCGATGACATCGCCGGGCCGCAATGTCAGCCGCGTGCTGAGGTGCGAGATCTGTTCGGCCACGGAGAAAATGAGATTCGCGCTCGAGGAGTCCTGCATCAACTCATCGTTCACCCAGAGCTTGATGCCGAGGTTGCCGAGATCCTCGATCTCGTCGATGGGACAGATCCAAGGCCCGAATGGCAGCGCGCCATCGAAGGCTTTTTGACTGATCCAGTCGTAGCGGAAAGGGGAGTCGATCGGCACCGCGTTGCGCCGTAAATGATCGCGCGCCGACAAATCGTTCACGATACTGAGCCCGGCTACATGCTCGAGGGCATCATCGATGTCGACGTTGCGGCATTCGCTGCCGATGACCACGGCGATTTCGGCCTCCCAATCGACGCGCTTGGAGTAGGCGGGTAAGGGGATTTGGGTGTTCGTCGCACGCACGCAGGGAGCGGAGGGCTTGATGAAATGCCAGGGCTTGAGTCCTAGTTCGTGCGGGTCCGCCTCCGCGGGCAGATTCAGCGCCTTGGACATTTCCGCGACGTGATCCTTGTAATTGGCACCCGCGCAAAATATGGTGCCGGGATACAGCACCGGAGCGAGCAATTCGGTGGACGACAGCGCCAGGGTCTGCAACGAGGAGTCGCCGTTGCGTACGCCGACGGCCGCCTGCTTCAGCCGCGGGTGTGTCTCCTTCCAGTCCTGGAGAATGGACAGGACGCTGATCGACTCGACTGGCGCCACGGGCGAGCTGCCCCTCAATGCCGATGTTGCGTCGACCACCCGGTCGTCCACGACGATCGCGCCCCGGGGCCAGCGATCCGAGTCGGCATAGGTGGCCAATCGATAAGAACCATCCTGCATGGCGTCGCTCACTCCTTGGGTGATTTGCGAATGGTGGAATCCGGCCGCGCGAATTTTCGACTCATGTGGCCCAATCCTTCTTGGTCGCCACGCTCGAACATCCAGGTGTAGCCGCCGGGAGGATTGGCGAGGATCTCCCAAGAATTGTCGTCCGCGTCCCAGAAATAAAAGCTATAGGTGCCATGCTGCACCATGGGCTTGCTGATCTTGTGCAGCTTCCACTTCTCGGCATCTCGCACCACCAGTCGATGGCATTCGTCGACCTGTTCCTCGGTCTCGACGTCGACGCCGTTGTGATTGAGGAAGGACATTTCCGCTTTCTTGCCCTCCGTCACTTGCACGACGACGTAAATGTGCTGGCCGCCCAAGCGGAACCACATCGAAATCTTGGCCGGTCGAACCACTTCGAATCCCATGAATTCTTCGTAGAATTTTCGCGTGAAATCCAGATCCTTGCTCTCGAGCGTGCCATGCGACAGGAAGCTGAGCTTCAGTGTCGGTTCGGGCTTCTCGCGCGGCTCCGCCGGCGCGGCCGGTTCACTAGTCGATACAGTTTCATTCATCGTTTATTCCCCCCATGATTGCTCACAACTCGGGATCGTTCATGGTCATCCAATCCCACATGCGCTCGAACAACCGTCCTGCAGTGACGGCTCTGTCGCGAACCTCCGCGTCGGTGAACTCCAGCGCATTCAGGCCGGTGCCGAGTACTGCCATTTCCACCCGGGCCGCGTCCTCGAGATACCAGGCGAGCGCCACTGCCTCTTCCAAACGCGCTCCCACCGTGATGGCGCCGTTGCCGCGCATGACGATGGCGCGGGCCGAGCCCAATGTCTCGCTCAACGCCGCGGCGCTTGCCTCGTCCCGCACCAGGCGCGGGTCGAGGTGCAGGGGAGGGGACGGCGCAAAGTAGGCGCCGAAGCCGTGCAATGCACGCGGCGTACGCCCCAGGGCAGAGAGCGCCATCACCTGCGGAGATTGAAAACGCGCTATCGCGCCCACGTCGCCGCGGCGGCTATAGATATGTTGGTGGGCGATGACCTCGGGGAGCGCTCCGGGCGGTAGCGCGCCGCTGATGGCGACGCTCACAGGGATATCGCTCGCAGCCACCAATCCCAGCGGCTTGGCCGGGCTGACCAGAAAATGATGCGCATCCAGGCGCACGCTGCAGTGCCCGTACGCATGGACCAATCCGGCCCGAGCGAGTGCCCGGGCGGCCACGCGAACCCGGCTCACGGCGGCGGAGGGGCCCGGTACCGCGGTGTCAGGCATTGACGGTCTCCGCGAACGACGCCACCCCTTCGAATTCCGGGATGTCGGGCTTCGACCCCCAGGCGCAAAACGACGTGTGCGCGGCCGGAAACTGACGCGGTCTATAGGCATCCTCGTCGGTGATTATGCCCACGCCGGAAGAGTATTCGTAAATCATCCCGTCGGGGCCGTCGAAGTACAGGAACGTGGCGCCAGAGGTCGGATGGCGACCGGGCCCAAATCGAATTTTGACGTTCCGTTCCCGTAGGAAGTAGTACGACCGCATGATGTCGTCGATACTCGCCACCTGGTGATTGACGTGCTGCACGCCGCAACGCTTCGACGGAAACAACGCCATCCGGTGATGCACGGGATCTATGCGCAGCAGCGGCGCCTCGCCGATCCAGTCGCTGACCCGGGCGTTCGTGACGGTGGTCCAGAAGGCCTCATCCTTGCGGGGGTTGGTCGAATGCAGGCCGATGTGGGAGAAGCCGGTGATGCCGGCATCGCGCGAGGGAAAGTAGCGCCGGCCACTATGCGCCGGCCGCGCAGTCAGCTCGATGGCGTTGCCGCTGGGGTCCGTGAACATCACCGCGGCATCGACCCAGCGTTGCTCGCATTCGAGCTTCGTGGCGGCACGTACGACATGGCCGGAGTTGTCGAGCTCGGCGGCGGCCGACTCCAGCTCCGCTATCGAACCCACCTCGAACGCGACGACATGATCGTGCGGATCGGCGGTGGTATAGGCCAGCGTGTGATCGCGATCGTCGGATCGCAGGTAGGCGCCGCCACGATCGCGGCGTACGAGTTCGAGGCCTAGAATCTTCGTGGCGTAGCGCACTGCATCGTCGATGTTCGATGTGCCGAGCCGAACGTAGCGGATGTCCTTGAGTGATATCATCGACCAAGCTCCTTGGCGCTGACGCCGCCGATTCCCCAGTGTTCGGGCGGCACTTCCTGGAGGATCACGCGGATGCTTTCGGGTTTGGCATTCAGCGTATCGGCAATGGCCGAGGTGACCGCGCGTATCAAGGACTCCTTGACCTGTGGAGTCCGTCCCTGAATTATTTGCAGATTGGCGATTGGCATGTAGATACCTGACCTTAGACGAACCGCGTCGAAAGGGAACCTAAATCCTGAAAACGTGCGACGAAGTGATCGCCGGCTTGGGCTTTGATCGCCTCGGTGATGCCGCCGGTCATGACGTACGTGCCTGCCGGAATGATCTGCTCGCGCAGGGCCAGCAAATTGGCGAGCATGGCGAGACTGGATACCGGGTGCCCCAGCACCGCGGCGCCGGCGCCGAACGATACGGCTTCGCCGTTCTTCTCGACGACGACACCCAAGGTGCGTAAATCCAAATCCCGAACCCGCCGCGCGGTAGTCCCTACGACGTAGCGCGCGGAGGAGCCGTTGTCGGCAACCACACTAGGCAGATCGAACTTGAAATCCGTGTAGCGCGAATCGATGATTTCCATGGCGGGGACCGCGAAGTCGATGGCCGCCAGGGCGTTGGCGATGGTACAGCCGGGACCGCGCAGATCGCGATTCGTCACGAGCGCGATTTCAGGTTCGACCCGCGGATGAATGAGCCCTGACATGGCGATCTGCGAGTCGGCCGGCACATAGAATTCGTCGAGCAGAAACCCGTAGATCGGCGAATCGACGCCCATCTGTTTCATCTTGGCGCGCGAGGTCAGGCCCATCTTCAGTCCCGAGAGCCTGGCTCCCGCGGTAATGCGCAGGTTTCGCAACGCCCATTGCACTTCGTAGCCATCGCTCAGGGTGAAATCGGGTTCGGCGTCGGTGAGCTTGCGCTCGGTCCGCCGTTCGAGCGCGGCCGATTCGAGGCGCCGGGCGAGTTCTACGATTCTGGGGGTGGATAGGGGCATTCGCGAGCCTTCAGGTAAATCGAATCGATGCGGAGCCCAAGCCACCGATCGATAAATGGAAATGATCTCCTGCGGCGACCGGCACCATGGCGGCCAGGGAGCCCGAGAGGATGATTTCGCCTGCGCGCAGCGGCGTGCCCAGCCGGCCCAGCGCATTCGCCAACCAGGTGACGCAATTGATCGGGGAGCCGAGCGCGGCAGCGCCGGCGCCCGTGCACACGAGATCGCCGTTCTTCTCGAGCAGCATGCCGCACGTCGACAGATCCACGTCCTCGAGGCCGACCGCGCGGTCTCCCAGGACGAACAGGCCGGCGGAGGCGTTGTCGGATACCGTGTCCGCCAGCTTGATGCGCCAGTTGCGGATCCTGGAATCCACGATCTCGAAGCAGGGCAGCACCGAGTGGGTGGCTTTGATGACATCGGCGTTGGTAATGCCCGGCCCGCGAAGGTCGTGTTCGAGGAGAAACGCCACCTCGCCCTCGATGCGCGGCTGGAGCAGCGTAGACGCGCTCACCGAGTCGGTGGCCACCATGCTGGCCAGCAACTGCCCGAAATCCGGTTCGTCCACTCCCAGTGCCTGCTGGACGACGCGGCTCGTCAAGCCGATTTTCTTGCCGACGATACGGTCGCCCAGGGCCAGGCGGCGTGCAATCACGTGTTCCTGGATCTTGTAGGCCCGCGCCACGTCGAGCGTCGGTTCGCGTTCGGTGAGCGGGTCGATGGGCACTCGCGACCGCAAACTCTGGAAGAGTTCGTCGCCGAATTCTGCTATGCGGCTGTCGGACAAGGTCATGCCGTGGCCTCAGGTCGCCACGCAGACATTGCGCAGCTCCGTATAGAATTCGAGCGAATGTACGCCCCCTTCGCGGCCGATGCCGGATTGTTTCGAGCCCCCGAAAGGCGTGCGCAGATCGCGCAAGAACCAGGAATTGATCCAAACGATTCCGGCGTTGATGCTGGTGCCCATGCGAAACGAACGCGCGATATCGCGGGTCCAGATCGTGGTGGCGAGTCCATACGGCGTATCGTTGGCCAAGCGAATGACTTCGGCCTCGTCGTCGAAGGGCCGCACGTGACAGCAGGGCCCGAAGATTTCCTCGCGTACCACCGCCGAACTCTCCGGTAGCCCCGTCCATATGGTCGGCTGAATCCAGGCGCCCCCTGCCAAACCCTCCGGCATGACGGGCACGCCGCCGCCGCAGACCACCGTGGCGCCGTCCTCGACGGCGCGCCGGTAGTATCGCAGGACTTTCTCGCGATGCTGCAAGCTGATGAGCGGGCCCATGGCCGTGGATTTATCCGAGGGATGCCCGGTGCGCATCGACTCGGCTTTTTGTTTCAGCGCGGCGACAAAGCGCTCGAATATCGGCCGTTCGACATACACCCGTTCGGTACCCAGGCAGATCTGTCCGGTATTGAGAAAAGCAGCGCGCGCGATTCCCGCCACGGCAGCGTCGAAATCGCAATCGGCGAACACGATGCCCGGGTTCTTTCCGCCCAGCTCGAACGATACCGGGCGGATGCCCTGGGCAGCCGTCTTCATGATGGCGACACCCGTGACGGTCTCGCCGGTGAAGGTGATCGCCGACACATCGGGATGAGTCGTCAGGTATTCGCCGGCCGACCCGGCACCGAATCCGTGGACGACGTTGTAGACACCGGCGGGAATGCCCACCTTGTGCATGACTTCACCGAGCAAGGTGGCCGTTCCGGGAGTTTCCTCCGAGGGCTTGACCACGACGGTATTGCCGCACGCCAGCGCCGGCGCGACTTTCCAGGTCATCAGCAGCAGCGGCAGATTCCACGGGCAAATGACCGCGACCACGCCTCTCGGCACGCGTACCGAGTAGTTGTAGGCCTTGCGACCCTCGGGCGTCGTCATTTCGAAGAACTCGGTCGGTACGTTCTTGACGGCATCGGCGAAGACGCGAAAGTTGGCCGCGCCGCGCGGGATGTCCACGTGCGAGGCGACGGAACGCGGCTTGCCGGTGTCCGCGACTTCCGCGTCGAGAAATTCGTCGAAGCGTCTATCGATTTCGTTCGCGACCGCATACAAGAGTTCGGTGCGCTGCGCCAGGCTGAATCCCTTCCACGGACCGTCGAGCGCCGCCCGGGCCGCCTGCACTGCGGCGCGGACGTCCTCTTCGCCGCCCTCGGCGACGGTGCCGAGCAAACTGCCGTCGAGGGGAGAGCGCTTGTCGAACTGACGGCCGCTCGCCGATGGAACGAATTCGTTATTGATGAAGTGTCGGAATGTCGCATTATTCATGGCCGGACCACGTTACGTCGTGTCAGGGCGCCGGTCTAATGAAAAGTTGATATACGGACAATACACTGTCGACATACAGCCAACGGCAGGATGCGGCGCGCGCGTAACAGCGCTAGACTGCGGCTGGGGGGGGTATAACAATCATGAGCTTTAGTCGGCTGGATCTGAACTTATTGCACGTGTTCGATGCGATCTATCAGGCGCGCAGCGTTACCGTGGCCGCGTCGAATTTGCATTTGACGCAACCCGGGGTCAGCAAGCAGTTGAACCGCCTGCGCGAGCTGCTCGACGATCCTTTGTTCGTCCGCACCAACGACGGTATGGCGCCGACACCGCGCGCGGAAGCGTTGGCGGGCCCCATCCGTCAGGCCTTGAGCGACGTCCGCAACGCCATCGAGCGCCAGTTGGGCTTCGACCCGAACACCTCGGATCGGACATTTAGGATTTACTTGAGCGATCTGGGGCAAATGGTGTTCTTGCCCAAGCTGCTGGATCTCATTTCGCGCGAGGCGCCCGGGGTCAATATTCAGACGGTGCAGGTGCCAGCGTCGCGCATGCGGGGGGTGGCGCTCGAATCCGGCGATGTGGATCTGGCCGTCGGCTATTTCGAGGAGTTCGAAGGTTCCATCCATCGTCAGGTGCTGTTCGAGGAACATTATGTCGGCATCGTCAGGGACAACCATCCCACCATTCGCGACACCATTACCTTCGAACAATTCCTGAAGACTCCGCACTTGGTTTATCAGCCCTCGGGCGGCGGCCACGGTTCCCAGGAAAGCGTGGTCGACAAGGCCTTCTGGTCGGCCGGGGTGGCGCGCCGCGTCGCGGTGCGGGTTGCCCACACCATGGGAATCACGTCGATCATCTCGAAGACGGATTTGCTGGTCGTCGTCCCCCATCGCCTGGCGTTGGCCTGCATGGCCTTGGGCGACGTCACGGTGCTCGATCTGCCCATCGAGATTCCCCGTTTTCCCATCGCGCAGTACTGGAACGAGCGTTTCCACGGCGATCCCGGCAATCGCTGGCTGCGTGGGATGTTTGCGCGCCTCTATGGGCGGCAGAGCTTCCTCGGCGATCAAAGCTTGCTGCAAGCCCAAGCTGCGAGTACGTGAGGACGCGCAGCGAGTACCCGAAAAAGGGCGCGCCGACTGGGCCTTATGCCGGCCGGAAATGCGGCGCATTTCGAAAGGTGATTTGACCCGGTCGGTCTGTGCCCGTAGCGTCCTTCGGTATCATGACCGGAATACTTCAGGGCAAATCAGTGATCGTGACCGGCGCCGGCGGCGGCATCGGCCGTGCGGCCTCCTTGGTTCTGGCGCAAGCCGGCGCGAAGGTCGTGGTGACCGACATCGCCGAGGAACCGGGCCGGAGCACCGTCGAGGCGGTGCGCTCGGCCGGCGGAGTGGCGGAGTTCATACCCGCGGACCTCGCACGCGAGGAGGCGGTCCGCGACCTCGTGCAACGGACCGTTGCCCTGTACGGCCGGCTCGACGGCGCCTTCAACAACGCCGGCCTCGAGCAATGCGGCCGGCCTCTGCATGAATTGACCACCGAACAGTGGGAGCGGGCGATCCGGGTCGATCTGACCAGCGTCTTCTGGTGCTTGAAGTATCAAGTGATCGCGATGCTGGCAACCGGCGGCGGCGCCATCGTCAATACGGCGTCCTCGCTCGGCCAGGTTGCGATCCCCAATGCCGCCGAATACATTGCCAGCAAGCATGGCGTCATCGGCCTCACGCGGGCCGCGGCCGCGGATTACGGCGCGCGCGGCATCCGGGTCAACGCGGTGCTGCCGGGCATCATCAAGACACCCATGATCACGCGCTTGACGCAGGACGCCCGATTTAAGAGTATGTTCGACAAAGCCAAGGAACGTCACCCCATTGGGCGCTTCGGCGAACCCGCCGAGATCGGCGAGGCAGTAAAATGGCTCTTATCTGGCGACGCATCGTTTATGAACGGCGCAGCAATGGCCGTCGACGGGGGCTACCTTGCCGTTTGATCGTGAACGTCGACCGTCTCTGACGGCCAGCCAATAATCCCGAGTCTTTGTTGTTCATCGAGGTGAATCGTGTACCAATTGAAGCGAACCATACCCGTCAATGAGCCGTCGAAATCCGTCCTAACGCGACAGGATGTATGGGCCGGTCTGCTCATGAAAGCGAATAACGCATTACCGTATGTTCCGCAGATGAAGAAGTGCGAAGTGATCGAGAAGGGCGACGGCTGGCTCATTCGCGACATCGAGTTCAACGGCCTGCCTGCCCGCGAAAAAGTCACCTTCGAGCCCGAACGCCAAGTCGTATTCGAACGCATCGCGGGCATCGAGCGTGGCCGGATCGAAAACACCATCGGCGAGGACGAGGCGGGGAACCTCACGCTGACCTTTGCATTTGGGCTGACCAAGGATGGGGTGCCAGACGGCAGCGACGAGGAGCGGGCGCATTTCGCACCGATGGAAGGAGCCTATCTCGGCGCGGTTGCTTCTACGATGGCCGCGGTGCGCCGCATAGTCGATGATCGCGGACGCGCCAATCAGGACGCCTAGGGCGTGGATGCCGACGGCGACAACGCCTGATATTTGATGAACTGCGTTCGCAGTAGCGACGGGCGGCGTCGGGCTTGCGACGGGCATAGTTAGCCCGCTGTCCCTCGGATTCTCAGGAATTCGCGGTAGACTCTCTGCCCCTCGTCATAAGGCGACGTGCTCGCGGCGAGCGGGAGTGAAGGTTGCCGGCAGCTGCGCGAGGAACGAATAGTCGCCGCCACCGAACTGATATGTAGCGTTCTCCAAAGTTATCGTTAGATCCGGCAACCGCCGCAAGAGCTCCTCGAGCACCACCCGCAGTTCCATGCGGGCCAAGGCAGCGCCAGGACAGGTATGAATGCCGAGGCCAAAACTCAGATGGCGATTGTTCGGGCGATTCAATCGAAATTCGGTGGGCGCGTCGAACATCCGTGGGTCCCGGTTGGCGGCGGCCCATCCCATATACACGGTGGCCTCGGCGGGGATTTCCACACCCGCCATGGTGGTGGGCTGAGTCGTGCGTCGAAAAAATCCGAAAAATGGGGGTCGCAGTCGCAGCGCCTCTTCGATGGCGGCGCCGATCTTGTTGGCATCTTGCCGGAGAGCATCGCGCACGTCAGGCTTCGAGAATACTTCGTAAATCAGGCTGGCCATGGCGGAGGTCGTGCTGTGATGACCCGCTCCAAGAAATGCCGCCAGCAGGACCACGTAGTCGTTGTCGTCGAGCGGCCGACCGTCGATCTCCACGCTGGCCAGATGCGTCAAATAATCTAGCCTGGGCTTCCGGCGCCGGGCGTGTACCTCTGACACCGTAACCTCGGCAAAAGCCGCCTGGCGGCGTCCGAACTCCTCTGGGGCACCTTGTGCCGCGAACATGGCCAGGGCTCTTTCGCGCACGGTTGGCACCAAGGAATCGTCAATGCCCACCATGCGGCAGATGGTCTCTGCGGGCACCGGTTCAGCGAGCTGCCGAATCAGATCGCAGCTGCCCGACTCGATGAAGTCGTCGATGTGATGATTGATGTCGCTGCGCACGAAAGCTTCCATGCTCTTCGCAGTTTTGTAGGTAATCGCACCATTGAAAATGGCGCGCCACTGATTGTGGCGGGGCGGATCCATTTCGAGAGCGGGGATGGGTTTGCGCGGCAGCATGGGGCGCAACACCTGAGGTTCGGAGGAGAACGTCTTGTAGTCGTTCATTGCACGCTTAACGTCGTCGTAATTGAGCAGCATGTAGAAACCATCGTGTCCGTCGCTGTGCGCGACCGGGCACGTCCTGCGTACCTCTTCGAACAGCTCGAGGGACCGCGCGGGCGCCGTCGTATAGCAGCTCCATGAACCCACCTCAATCGGATCCGTCTTCAATTCTGTGTCAGCCATTAACAGCTCCTCAGTTGCGAAGTCGGTAACACATTTTGGAGCGAGACCATAGAACGCAATTCCGGTACCGTCAATCACTATCGGGTCGATAAAGACGTCGCAAGATGGCTGGTTGCCGTGTATTCCGTAGAGGCATTCCTCGTATGTCAGAAGGTGATTGTCGTTTCTATCGCTTCACTGGGTATTCTTTGCGAAAATTCATGCTGGTCGCTGCTGGCCCTGGGGAGAGAATTATGAGCTCGAACGCTAATATTGCCGCGATAACTGCCTACGACGATTGGGTGAGTGCTTTTTTTCGCGATGCCGACACGCTTAGTGTCGAGAAACTGCTGGCGTGGTATGTGGATACGATCGAAGTGCGATTTGGCAATGCACCGCCGATTCACGGAAGGGCGGCGGCGGAGCAAGCCTTCCGACAGTTCTACAGCTCACTCAGCGGAATGCGGCATCGACGTGAGGCGCTGGTGTCAACGGACGATCTGGCCGCGCAGATGGCGGTCGTTACGTACATACGAAAGGACGGTAGCGAGGTGAGCATGCCGGTGGCAAGCCACCTGCGACGAGTCGGCGATCGTAAAATCGACCGTCTTTGGATCTTCATCGATTTGGCTCCGTTGTTCGGTAGCGCAGAGAACTCTCGATGACCGATATCAATCAGCGGTTGGCGGGCAAGACCTGCATCGTGACCGGTTCGGGAGGCAGCATCGGACGTGCCACCGCGTTGCGCTTCGCGGCCGAGGGCGCCAACGTGGTCGGCTGTGACATCGCCGTGTCGGCAGCGGCCGAGACTGTGCGATTGGTCGAGCAAGCGGGCGGCAGCATGATCTCCGTTCATCCGTTGGATCTGACGAACAAGGACCAATGTGAGCGGCTCGTAGCCGAGGCCGTGAAGCGTTTCGGCGGCGTCGACGTGCTTTTCAACAACGGCGCGATGGCCTATTTCGCGTGGATCGGCGAGATGAGCGATGATACTTGGTACAAGACCATCAACGAGGAACTGAACCTGGTGTTCCTCCTGACACGGGCGACGTGGCCCGAGTTGGTAAAATCCAGGGGTGCGATCGTGAACACGGCGTCGATATCCGCTTGGATGGGGCTCGAGCTGCTGCCGGGCCTTGCCCATTCAGCGGCCAAAGGCGGCGTGCTGTCTTTGACCCGCCATCTGGCGATGGAAGGACGGCTGCATGGGATCCGGGCCAACTCCGTATCACCGGGAACGATCGAAACCAACCAGACGCGACCGATACTCGAGGACCCCGTCTGGTCCAAAAAGCAGCTGGGACGTGCCATGATAAATCGCATGGGTCAGCCCGAGGAAGTCGCGAGCGTCGTGGCATTCTTGGCCAGTAGCGATGCCTCTTATGTCACGGGCGCGGACATCCGTGTGGATGGCGGTGTGCTGGCTTGGTGAGGCGCTCGAATGCTCAACCCCCCAACTTGTCTGCAACCGTTATTGCGTTAAAAGTGCCGCATCGCAAAAGAAGTGATCGATTAAAGGCTGCGTAGTAACCCACCATCCACCACCAGCGTTTGCCCCGTAATAAACGCAGAATCATCCGACGTTAAGAATGACATCGCGCCGACCAAATCCTCAGGCAGTTCCGGACGCTTGATTGCTTGAGCCTGGGCAAAATGCTGGAAGGCATCTCCGTCTGGAAAAGCTGCGTTGGTATGGGGTGTTCGGGTAAGACCGGGCGCGATACAGTTCGCCGTGATGCCATGGATACCAACCTCCGAGGCGAGCCCTCGTGTGAATCCGACGACCGCGCCCTTTGACGCGATATAATGCGTGAAGCCGTTGATGACGAGGCCGAGCGTGTTGGACGCGATGTTAACGATCCGTCCATATTTATGGCCGATCATTGCAGGGATCAGTGCGTGGCACACGAGAAACATACTCTCGACATTCACGGACATGACCTGGCGCCAGTCCTGGATCGATAGCTCGGAAAACGCCTTCATCGGACTGATCCCCGCGTTATTGACGATAATGTCGCAGCGGCCGAACTTTTCCAAAATCGCCTCAGTCAATAGCTTTACTTGCCGCTCGTCCGAGACATCAGCAGCGTAGAACTCGGCGGCACTTGCGCCGCGCGCCAGGAGTTCCGCCACTAGCATCGGTGCCGGTGTCTTATCCGCTGCGATCACGGTCGCGCCTTCAGCGGCAAGTCGCTCCGCAAACGCAAGACCGAGTCCGCGGCCGGCGCCGGTGACAAGGGCAACCTTACCGTGCTTTGACTGTCTATCATTGTGCATATTAGTTTTTCCTGGGGCACGCGTTATTTCCAATAGCCGCCGCATACAATAAAGCTAGAGTTCGCGACTGATTAAAGCTAAGAGAGGGGGCGGGTGGGGCTGGCGGCGTCCTTTGTTGCATGGGATTAACTAGCAACTTCGCTCATTGCAGGCGAGCCTGGCGCTTGGAGCGTCTTATCCAACGATTTCACATGCTCTTGAAACGTTCTTCGCTCAAGCTTCACCACCTTAAATTGCCTAACGCTCCATACCATGACCAATGACTAATGGTCATACAGCTTATGCGGCTCATGGTATGACGACGATCGATGGCGAATAGGCCCCCGTATTCCCCGATCGGCAGATGGCCGGATTATTCTCCGAGCGACTCCTGCCGAATAACGGCATTTCACATTGTCGCGATGTAATGTTTCAGGTGGATGGACGATGCGTTCTATATCGATACGAAATACTGTCTATAACTGATTGTCATTAGTGGTCGGGCGGGAGGATGGATAGTATCCCTTCGTCGAACCAATAAATAAATGAATTGTGCGGGGGAAGTAAATGCCGAAAACACACTCCAATTCCGTCTTTCGTGAACCTGATGTTTCAACTCGCGTTGACTCATTTTGCGTGCGGATCTAGAGATGCTCGTGTCGAAGAATGCGACGCCGAATTCCATTCGTTACGGGAACTATCAAATGCTACGGAACGCCTTGACTGTTTGCGCGAGCACCACGTTGTGCGCGATATTGAGCACGCAGATAACCATGGCCGCCGCCGCGCCCGCCGCGGGCGAAGATGCGCTAGCCGAGATTACGGTGACAGCGACGAAGCAGACGCAGAATCTGCAGAAGGTGGAGGCGGCAGTGACCGTGGTTACGGCCGAATCGCTGGTCGATCAAGGCGTCTCGGATTTGCGCGAGGCGCAAAAGTTGGTGCCCTCTGTGCGCTTCCAGCCGGAGCAGAATAATACCCAGGTCATCGTTCGCGGAATTGGCTCGACCCTCGATGAGGCCAATGTCGAACCATTGGTGGCCTTCAATTTGGCGGGCATCTATGTGCCGCGCGAAGCGACGAGCGCTGCCTTCTTTGACCTTGAACAGCTGGAAGTGCTGCCCGGCCCGCAGGGTACTCTGTATGGACGAAGCGCCGCCGGGGGCGCGATCAACATAACGCCGGCGCGGCCCGGCTTCAACGATGACGGTACCACGGTGTTGGAGGTGGGCAATTATTCGATGGTGCATGGGACGGTCACGCAGAACATCAAAGGCTCCGATACCTTGGCGTTCCGGGCGGCGCTCGATTACGACAAGCACGAAGGCTACATGACTACCGGCGCGGACTCGGCGAACGACGTGAGTTTGCGGCTTTCTTCGCTCTACAATCCCAACGATGCGCTGTCAGCCTATTTTTGGGCGCAGGGCGCGGGTAAGTACGGTGAGTCCGCCAATCTGGTCAACAAAGGGACTAGTCCAAACACGGGCGGCTTTTGCGAGATGTGCTTTCTGTCCTCCAATCCGTGGAATGACACTCGAACGGGAGCTAATGCGGGACCCTTCGGCACCACGGCGGCCGAGGCCAATCACTACACGAGCGTGACTATCGGCGGCCAAGTAGACTACCGATTTGCGGATGCGACCTTGAGCTACCTGCCGTCCTACTTGTATTTGGATTCGCGACCCGCGTACTGGCTCAGCGCCATCGAATCAAGCAACATCGGCCACTACAACCAATTCTCACAAGAGCTGCGATTGGCGGGCACCGATAGCGGACCATTCAATTGGTTGGCCGGGCTGTACTACTACAACATGCGCAGCTATAGCGCGTTGGCATTGTTCATCAATTTGCCGATGGCTTTCAATCAAGACAGCGTCGGAGCGAACCGGGAGGCGGGCTATGCGGCCTACGGTCAACTGAAGTATAGCTTTACCGATACATTTCGCGGCATCATCGGCGGCCGGCTGAGTTCCACCGACCACTCCTCGAATGGCCTCGAGCCGGAGGCTTTGGGCGGAGACCCGTATACCTACGGCAAGACTTACGATCATCTTGACTGGAAAGTCGGACTGGAGGATGACATTTTGCCAAAGGCAATGGTGTACGGGACGGTGCAAACGGGGTATCAGCCGGGAACGTTCAATGAGTTGCCGAATACCCCGACTTTCAGCAATGAGGTTAAGCCGTCGAAACTGCTCTCCTACACCGTGGGCATCAAATCGCGGTGGTTGGACGATCGCCTGCAAGTCAACGATGAAGCCTATTACTACGATTACCGTGATCTTCTGGAACAAAGCTACGATGTGGCCGCGGCCTATAATCCGCTCTTCAATGCGCAGAAGGTGGCTATCAGAGGCGATCAGCTGGACGTATTGATGCGCGTGTTCAGGGATGACCAGGTGAATGTCAATGTCGGCTATTCGCACGCACGCAACGTCGATTTCGTCACGCCGCAGGGGCAGAGTTACGAGGGATATCAGGTGGGCTACGCACCGGATCTGACCGCGACGGCCGGCTTCACTCACAATACGCCGGTGGGCGACGCGACGCTCCGGGCGCACATCGATTGGCGTTTCGAGAGTTCCTGGTGGGGCACCTTTAACCATGTTCCGGGCACGGAGCAGGTCAAATCCAATAAGGGCGATGCCTCGCTCACCTACGATGCGACCAAGTGGAGCGTGGGTGCATGGATCAAAAACATCCAGAACCGAGCGGTCATTGCGGCGATTGCCGCGGCCGGCGTACCCGGTCCCGGGACCACGTACCTCGAACCGCCGCGCACCTTCGGACTGCGCTTCACGGTCAGCTATTGATGCACGCTAATGGACATCGGGCGATGTAGTCCGCTCCTCTCGGACCGGTCCACTCATGGCCCCGCGCCTCCTCGCTCGTGCGAAGAGGCAATGTGCTTCGTCAGGCAGCCATCAGGATCTGCATGATGAGCTGGACGATCTGCCCGCCTTCCTCGCTGGCCCAGCTCCCGACCAGTTCTGCCACCACTTGGTTGGAGCTCGTAATGGTGGCGCCGGCCTTCTCCATGCGGTTCAGCGACACGCGATCGGCGATGTCGGTCGGCGAGCCGCCGGCATCGGCGACGACCTGCACATCGAATCCCTCTTTGAGCATGGTCAGAACCGGAAAGACGGTGCAGACATCGTTGGTCACGCCGGCAACGACGAGCTTCTTGCGGCCGGTGGCACGCACGGCGCCGGCGAAAGCCTCATCTTCCATCGCGTTGACAATGCCCATGCGCTTGATGCGTTTGGCGAAAGCGTCCGGCGCGATAGTCGCGAGTTCGGCGAGCAGTGGGCCCTGCACGAATTCCTCCATGCTCGAGGTGAGCACGATCGGCATCCGGAGTATCTTGGCCGACTTCGCGAGCATGATCGTGTTTTGCTTCATGACCTCGAAAGGGATGGATCGTGCCCAGCCCATCGTGCCGGTCTGGTGATCGATCAGGACCAGCGCGGCATTGCCGCCGTTGAAACCTTCTTGGCTCATTGATTCCTCCAAAGAATATAAGTGAAAAAAATGCTGTCGGTCACTCAGCGCGTCGGACCTGGTCGGGTCAGGAATCGACACTCGCCTGCTACCCGCGAAGCCACGGCCCTTCATCCCGCTTCTTCGGGCTCGTCTCAAGCCGTCCCGAGCAACGATGCAGACGATTGGAAACCGCACTTTACTTGTGCAAAGATCGTCGTAACCCTGCTGGAATTCATGATTCCCACCGCATTAGGGACGTATACGTCGCTTATACCCCATTGGCAACGCGTGTCAATGGCTCGTGTCAATAATCGCGGGAACGAGGTAATTCGCGGCCGCCGAAAGCTGCTTCTTGAAAGGCGGCCACACGATTAGAATGGATGTGTACGTCCAAACCAATTACTTAAGATCCATCACATCAAACTGGTGAGCACAATGAAGCTGTATGGCTCGGAAGGAGTCCTGCTAATGGAAGTGGAGTCCATCAAAGCCGGCGAACGCAACATTCATATCAAGGGCAAAATGATGGGGCAGATCCCCATGACAGTTGTGTTGGGTCCGTCGGATCTGCGCGAAGCCGTGAAGATGCTGTCACTCTCGGTGATTTGTCTGGCCATCCGGATGTTCTTCATGCGTGGCGACAAGCAGGCAGCCTAGCACTTTACTTTCGGAGATGTGACGTCCGAACGGCAGAGTGCCTTCAGCCGCCGGCGGATCGCGAACGAAGTCCTGTCAATTGGCGCAGATATCGCAAGAAGATGACGCGGTCCCGTACCGGCAAGGGCGCGAGTATTTCGCGCTGGGCAGTTTCGATCTTCTCGATGCGTTCGACCAGCAAATTGAGACCTCGAGGCGCCAGATGCATCGTCCAGGCGCGGCTGTCATTCGAGTCCCTTTCTCGTCTTACCCAGCCCCGCTCCACCAATCGCCCAAGCATCTCTTTGAGGGTACTCTTGTCGATCCCCGTCGCATCCACCAGGTCGCGCTGCGATGCGCCGGGTTTTCGGTGCAGCGCAAGCAATGCTCCGATCTGCTGGCGGGTTACGTCATCGCCGACCGCGCGCGTGAAAATATCGACGGATCGCTGATGATTGCGTCGAAGTAGGTGGCCTGGGGCGGAGAGTAGGTCGAAGCGCTCGAGCTTTCTCAACGCGTCGCTCTTCTTCATTCCCGACCCTTTGTCGTATGTGTCACGGCCCCCGCTGCCGCCATTTCTTTTTGGGCCACTTTTGTTACGCAACTCGTTCACCTCCGGGAACTGCATTCGTCGGTGCGCATATTGACATGCCCGTCAGCATGCGCCAACCCACGGCGATGCATCATGATGAGCGCCAGCGATGGCGACGATAAATAGCGCTTGGTGTAAAAAGGCCGCGACTCCGAAGCCTTGAGCTTCGCCCCGCCGATGAAATGCAAGACGTACCCGCATGCGTACTTGCGGTGGGAATCCAGGTTGCGTCGGCCCTAATTGGGATCGTGCGCGGCCAACTCACCTCGCGGTTCGGCTCGCTTGCGCGCCGTCAGCGGCGATTAGCCGTGGCGCGGCCAGCGCGTAACCTGCGCAAACCGCTAGACAAACCAGCGGTAGGGTCATGGCCTTTTGAATTCCCGTTTGCCAATCGGACACCAGACCTGTCAGGGGCGGAATGAGCGCCGCCCCGATAACGGACATGATGAGGTAGGAGGCGCCCAGCCCAGTTTCATCCCCAAGATTTGTCACACCAAGACTGAATACCGTCGGAAAGATCACCGACATGAAGAATGCTGTGCCCCAAAGGGAGGCAATCGCACTGACTCCATGGGTTAAAATGGCGGCAGCACAAAGCATCATGGCTCCACAGCAGAAGAAGAACAGTAGGCGGGCCGGATGCATTTTTCGCTGTACGACGACACCTACCAGGCGGCCAAGGAACATCAGCGCCAGACTGCTCGACAAAAAGAATGCCGTCGTGCGCTCTGGCATGTGAGGCATCACGGCTTTCGTAAAATCAATGAAGAAACTCAGGATTGCGATTTGTGCGCCGGTGTAGGCGAATTGTGCAAGGACCGCATAACGTAGCTGCCGATGCCGAAGAACGGCAAAAATCGGCCTGCGACCGGTGACGTCGGCACCGGTCCGTTCGACCGCGAGAACTGGGAAGGGCGTGCGCCCTATGGCAACGGCGAGTAAGATAACGAGGCCGGCAACCACGAGGTACGGCGCCTGTACCATGTGTGCCTCGGAAGATCGATAAGCCGCGAGATTCGCGGCCGACATTGCCGCCAGCTCCGCGGGACTGTGTTCGATGCCAGAAAATATGAATCTGCCACCGATCAACGGGCCCAAAGTGGCGCCGACGCACCAGAAGGACTGCGCAAGATTGAGCCTGGAGGCTGCCGTCTGCGGAGCACCCAGAATCGATACGTATGGATTTGCGGCAGTCTCCAGAAACGCCAGTCCGATCGCGATGACATAAAGTGCAGCCAAGAAAATCGAAAACCGCTCCAATTCAGCCGCCGGATAGAAAAGCATGGCCCCTACCGCATAGAGGGAAAGCCCTGCGAGGATTGCGCGCTTGTAGCCAAATCGCCTAATGACCAGTCCGGCGGGAAGGGCGGCGCAGAAATAGCCCACATAAAACGCAAATTGAATGAGACTGCTCTGGGTGCGATTGAGTGCAAGCGCCTTTTGAAATTGGCGAACGAGGACATCGTTGAGGCTTCCGGCGACGCCCCACGCTAAAAACAACGATGCAACCATTATGAAAGGGAGCCAATATGCCCGTTCGACTATGGCGGTCGATGGATTTGAAATGGTCTCACTCGACACTGGGTGGGGCGCGTGCAACAGATGCCTCCGTTATGGTCCTGTACACTGAATCGACAATCCGTAGCAACGACACTACTCCGGCCGTCGTCCCAGGCCGCACGCTACCGGCCAGTGAGGCCCCGCAATCGTCGAACCCTGCCGTATCATTTTTAGTCCCCCGTGATGAATCGCTGTTGCCGGTTCTTATATATTCGGGCTAAATATCCGCTCGGCCGAAGGCCCGAATCCGCCCTCGTGAATAGGGGGGAGGAAGGTCTCCGATGCCACACGGCACTCACGACTTTTGCGGAATCCACTTATAGTTGTAATGGTATATTGCAGTGGCGGCCGCGACGAATGACGGCTGGCTATAGCAGGTATTACGCTGCAATATATGAGACGCAATTAGTAACTAAGCTGGCGGTTCGGATAGGGCCCCAAAAATAGGCGAACCACCTTTTGCAAGACCTGCCCAACGTAACTTGGCAACGCGATATATTCTGCATCAGTGACATATGCGCGCGGACCCGCGGCGGTTGGTGAAATTTCACTACCCACAGCGCAGGTCGATTACTCGGCATCAGCAAGCGCGGCGATGAATATCTGCTCACGCTGCTAATCTAGGTGCTCGCGCGACGCTGACGCGCGGAGAGGCAGCGTTTCATTTGCCGAATGCAAGCGCCAGCGTCTCCTCAACGATCGCGTTAGGAGCCTCCTCGGGAATGAAATGACCGCAGTCTGCGATTTGACGAACTCTCACGTCCGCTCCAATCTGCTCCAGCATCGGACCCATGAAGCTGCCTAGACTCTTCGAGCCGCCCATGGCCACGATCGGAACTTGAATCTTGTTCGCCATGAGAGGTTCCGTCTGAGCAATTGTGTTAAAGGCGGCGCGGTAGACGCCCATCGCTCCAAGTACTCCGTCCCGTCCTGCAAATGTGCGTAGGTATTCGTCAACGGTCGCCGCATCGATTGCGCCCTGATCGACGCAGAAACGCTCGTAGAACCAGGTCAGGAAGGCGCGCTCGTGACCGACGATCAGGCGTTCAGCCGCATCCGGTGCGAGCGCCAAGACCCACCACCACAATGATCCATGCGCCATCGCTTTCGGTGTGTACGCAATCAAGTTACGCATGACGGTCGACAGCATGACCGGCACCTCGGCGTAGATCAGTCCGGCAACTTCCGACGGATGGTCCGCAGTCCAAAGCAACGCGGGATGCGCGCCCATATCATGGCCCACATGCACAATTTTCATGCCCTGACCGAAATCGAGGCGTTGGGCCAAAGCCCGGCATTCTTCAGCCAGCGCCCGGGCATCATAGCCCTCCACGCCGCTGGGTTTGTCAGAGTCGCCGTAGCCGCGCATATCGGGCACCAGCACATCCATCCCGCCGCCTGCCAAGGCGGGGGCCACCTTGTGCCATGCGTAGCTCGTTCCTAGAAATCCGTGCCACAGAATGACCGGGGTCCCTCCGGATGGTCCGCCTCGCCAGCAGTGGATTCGTGTTCCATCTAGTTCAACGATTTGGCTGGTGAAGTGGGCTATCGATTTATGTGGCATGTAAGGCTTCCTGTGCACGATAGTCATGCGATGTGATCCGGGACAATTGCCGATCTGGCATACTCATCATCCGCGAGTCCGGTGCAATTTCTTTTTCCGGTCGATATCGAATACTCCCGGATTTTCCCAACGTGCGGCATCCAGATTGGCCGCTCCGTAATTGAGAAAAACGCTCTCGACCGCTTTGAGGAGCTGACCGTCGACTTCGACTTCGACTTCGACGTCGCGATTCGCGGTTGCCGTTGATGTGGCGCATCGGTGCGAAGGCACTCCTCGACTGCATCATTAATGCGTCCGGGATTCGTGCGCAGTGGCTCCTGCAAGGCGGGGTCACCGGCGATGATTCCACTAACGGCGTCGGTTCCCGGATTCGCCCGACGCTCGGCGGTCAATTCTTGAAGATACGGAATCACTTGAGCAATGAGGCTCGCGGGCAGAGCGGTTCCAGGTTTCGCTGTTCCTGCTCCCGTCAATCTTTCAATTTCCGACGACCATTCGTCGTAGATTCGCCAATATTCGTTGACCTTCAAAAACTTGCACAGCACGCGAGTCGAGGCGCCCGTCGCTTGCTCCATCTCCGAAGACCAATCGTTGAAAATATTCCAGTCATGTTTTACGTGAAGGTGCCTACATAACACCCGTGTCGAGAATTGATACGCGTACTCTTGCGCGAAGTCTGCAGTGCTCTGAGCGATCATGGAATTGATGATTTCAATCCCAATGGGTCGCACCGCGGCTTCCGTCGCCTTGATCGGCAGGGGGCTAGGATATTTGTTGACCAGGCGGCGATATCCGGCGTGCTCCGGCAGGTCTACTTGCAGCGGGTGGCTCGATTAAATTGTTAGGTTGCCGGCGGTTTCCAACGGCGCAGTTCCGTGTGATTCTCATAGGGCTGCGGCGATGGGATGGTGATTAATTCGATGATGGCGCCGAACGGCGCGCGTATCATGCAAAAGCGGTTCCCAGGCCCACTCTCTGCCCGGGTCAAGTCCCACGGGACCGCCAAGAGTTCACCGCCGGCGGACACAGCTCGGTCGATGGCCGCTTGCATGTCATCAACATACAGCGCGACGTGTTGCCACCCTTGATCGCAACAGCGCGCCGCCGGGCGTTGCTCGCAATGCATGTACTGGAATAGTTCGATACCGGGCCCATGCTGCATCTTGTACATCCGGATGACGTTCAGTACAGTGCCTTCCGGCAGCCCGATAGCGATTTCCACATCCCGGCCTTTGAATGGCGGCTGATCCGCGTTCAGAGTTTCATAAATGAATTCGGCGCCCAGTCCATTCACGAGGAAACGCTCCGCCGTTTGGATGTCCGTTACCGTGAGACCAATGTGATCAATGCCTCGTGGGAGATGGCTCATCTGCGTTCGTCACAGCCAAGATTGAGCAGCGACGGAAAGGCTAATATCGGCACAGAAAGTCTTCGCTATTACCGCATTTAGCGTTGCAGCGTAAAGGTGACCATGCTGCCGGCAGGGGGTAGCGTGTCTCTCCAGGCCAATAGCCAGCCAAGATTTATCCGCGACAATTCGTAATGGATTGGACATTTTCACTCCCAACAACAGACTGTTCCGTGACGCACCCGCGCCATACCCGCGGGTGGAATGGGTTCGCTCGCCTTCTCTTGGATTCTTATAGTGGATACACAATAGGGGGCAAGTTCAATTGCGGTCAATTTGCGAGATGGAATAGCTTGTATGACGTATAAGCATTACGGGGCCGCCTGCTGCCGGTCGAGCCTCCAGATACCAGTCATTCAGCGACGAATACTGGCGCCATTGTCACGCCTGGTCAATCAGCACGGAACCGGCAGACAGCGGGAGCCAAATCGAATAAACAAGACGTGCGGGGGCGCGTCCGGGGAGTAGGGCATTTGATACTGCGCTTCTCCTGGGGTCCTTCAGTGCTTTTCTCAGCGAGAAAAGTCAGCATCGCCCCAAGCCGCTTGTGACTGACGACCTCCCCTTGATGAGTCTGCGTGAGTTTGTCGAACTCCCGGTAGGCGAGATCCCGTCCTTCATGACGGATCTTGATGCGTCCATCCGGATAGTCGATGACGGTGACGCGTTTGCCGGCGAGCCTTTGGTTCTCGTGACTGGGATCCACAAGGTACAACACGTTGTCGTATTGCAGTGTCAATGAGGCCGATAGTGAACGTTGCTCTTGCCACGTAAAGGTGTCGTCGAGATCCTCGAAATCCATCAACGGCCGATGCAGATCGATCGGTAAACTCGGCGGCTTGGAAAATCTTGCGTTGTAGGTCTCGACGAATCCATCAATCCAGGCATTGGCGTCGGCAATCGTGGAAATTCCTTCCAAACGCATTTCCTTCACGAGGCGATCTTGCAGTGTTCCATGTGCCCGTTCGACCCGCCCCTTGGCCGCCGGCGTGTTCGCACAGAGGATCTCGATCCCAAGCTCGTGCAGCGCACGACCGTATTGCGTCATCCCGTTGCCGCCCACGCCGATCGCTTGTTGACATGGAAACCCGTATGTTTGTCGCTGTAGAACGCCACCGGCTTGCCGTAGCGCTCGATGTACAGCTTCGTGGCCTGCATATAATCGAACGTTGACTTGCCTTCGACGAACCGGAGCAGCTGCAGCCGGCTCGTCGCGTCGTCGACGTAGGTCAGCACGGTGCAATAGGAACCCCGATCCTCAAACCAATGGTGTTCTGAGCCGTCGATCTGGATCAGCTCGCCGAAATATTGCCGCCGCGCTCGAGGCTGCTGGACGGCTTTGCGCCGCGCGGCTCGGGTGTGCCATAGGCCGGCGTTGCGCATCAATCCGCGGAGCGTCTCACGGCCGATCAGAACCCCGTGGCGCTCGAAGAGCTTCTCACGCGCCAAGGTCGGACCAAAGTCCGCATAATGCTCGCGCACGAGGTCAAGAACGTGCTCCGTGTAGACCGCCGGCAACCGATGGTTGCCTTGCTTGCCGCGTTTCTGTGAGACCAGGCCGGCGGCGCCTTGGCGACGGAACCGCGCCATCAATCGCTTGCCCTGGCGATAGCTCAGACCCAGCACCTGAGCCGCCGCGGCTTGGGTCATTCGACGTTCCCTAACCTTTTGGAGTACTTGCAGCCGATCCAGCGCGAGAGTGCTCATCGTGAGGTGTCCCTGCATTGCCGCACCTGTAAAATGACCCAGAAAGGGACATTTTTATCCGGCGCAATGGGAACATCTCTATACAGCCTCTACAGTACGACTTCGCAGTCTTGGCAAGTGCGGCCCAATGTTGCGTCAATGGTGCGCGAATAGTTATGCGATTTATGGTCCGAGCTACTTGAGGACGACGTTTTTTCCATCGGGCAGGTGTTGCGATAGAAAATTGTGCCGATTGTTGCGCTTTGTGGTCGGCAGTCGCGCAACACCATTCGGTCTCGATAAGGGATCTTTTGACAAGCTTTGTTGCGCCCAAAAGCCGTCCTAATCGTTGGCCCGATAAAGCCAAGATCCGGCGTGCTCGATGATTTGCGCAAAGTTGTTCAGTGTGTAACCATATACACACTAGGCTGGGTTTCACTAGGAGCATCACTGCAATGAGCAAGCGCATCAATGTAATGATTGACGAGGATACCTGGGGATTCCTTGGCAGGGTTCCGGCCGGCGAGCGCAGCCGTGCCATCAATGAGGCGTTACGCGCCTGGGCCATGCGGCGCCGACGCAGCGACGCGGTGCGTGAAATGGAGGCCCTGCGCGCGCAACTTCCGAAAATTAGCACGGACGAACTGACGAGGTGGATCCGAGAAGACCGGGAGCGCGGCCATTAATGCAAACGCCATTGGTGGTGCCTGATGCATCCGTCTTGCTCAAGTGGGTGCTGCCATCGGATGACGAACCGGACGCGGACAAAGCGCTACTCCTTCGCGCTGCGGTCCTGGATGAAGCGGTGCACGCACTCTTGCCGGCCTTATGGCTTTACGAAGTTGGTAATACGGTTGCACGACGCTTCCCGACGCATGCTTCGGGTTGGCTGTCTGCGCTGATGAAGTTTGGGCTTGAGGAGGCGCTGCCGTCTCCCCCTTGGCTCGCAAAAACCCTGGAACTGACCAGTCGCTATGAGGTGTCGTTTTACGACGCGGCCTATCACGCGCTCGCGCTCATACACAACGGGTTGTTTGTCACGGCCGATACTCGGTATGTCAACCGGGTTACAGAGTCGGGATCCGTCATTGCACTCAGCGAGTGGCAGCCGCCTCGCACGCCATCATCGCGTCGTCGCAGTAGCTAGTGTAGTGTCCCGTAAATAACGGTTCAGCCACGGCCTGAGAGCGCCACGATGGGAAGCGTCATTCAGCGTGCAACCCATTTCGGATAGTCAACCTCATTGCAGCTCTGATCGGTAGGATGGCAGCCAAAAGAGCGACCAGGATAGCTACGCCCAAGGCGAGCGCCACGCCCATCGGGCTGGTGCGGTACTCGAAATTGTAGCCGATCACTGCGGACCCGAGAGCGGAGACCACGGGATGGCTAAGCAAAGGCGTCAAGGCCACTGAGATCGCCCAACCGATGAGCGCAATGACAACTGCCTCGGTGGCAAATAGAGCGGCAATCGTCGAGCCACGTCCGCCAATCGCCTTAAGGACGGCAATTTCCCGGAATCGCTCGACCACGCTGACGCTGATGGTGGAGGCCACCCCCATCGCGCCGACCATCAGCGAAATCACGCCAATCAACATCAACAGACCGGTCAAGATATCCAGATGGCCGAGAATGACCATCTCGAGCGTCCGAGTGAGCAATATGCCGGAGATTTGACGATCGGATCCGATCGCGCTGGCTTGGATTTTGCTGGCGACGTGCCGTTGAGCCTCGAAACTCCCGTCGTCGAGACTGAGTACCATGGCATTGGCGCGTCCCTCTTGGTTGAGCAATCCGTCCAGAAGTGACTTCGAAAAATAGATCCGGCCGGGATTGAATTCTTGGATGACGCCCACCACTGTAACGTCGACGCGATGCCCATCGACAACCATCGTATACGCGCCGCCCATGTAGGTCGGGTTCATCCCGCAGCAGCATCTGGTTGACGACAATGCCAGCCGGGAAGGCTGCTTCAATCCAGTGACCCGCGATGACGTCCGGACGAATGGACTCCGTGTCGTTGGGTATCCCGACAATCGGTGTTGGATTGTTGAAGCGCGGTCCCGCTCGGTGCAGAGTCGCCTCCGCAGTCGACCAGTATTCCCCGCGCCGAACTTCGGGTATTTCCTCTACCCACGCCTTCAGTCGGTCGACCGGCTCTGCCGCGCGCAGACCGACCCCAAGGTCAAAGCTCTTGGTTCGGCCAACCGAGTCAACGGTAGATAACATGGAGGCCCGGATGGTCAGCGCAGTAACAAAAAAGGCCAGACCGAGCGACAAGATCAAGGCGCTCAACAGCACTTTGCGAGGCTTGCGGGCGACCGACCGAACCCCTAAGCGTGGTGCCAGCCCTTCGCATGATGTATACAAGGGCTCATATCGAAATCGCATACAAACACCGTATTTTCTAGGCTTTGCGCGACGACAGCGACTCTGCTAACTACCCCTCGTCTTTACGTAAATTTAGCTCGTCCCCTGTTTGCCTTTTTGACTCGCTTCGCTGTGAGAGTCAAAAACGCACAGGAGACGAAAGATGAAAATCGAAATCACAGAAGTGCAACCCAGCATCGATGCACTCGAATTCGCGATCAATCAAATCCATTGCGACATCGAGCAAGGCACGTTGCACAACGGCCCAATCGCCGCGAACGCGATCCGCGAGCTTCAAATGATCCAGGTGGCGTACATGCTGGCGCAACGCAACGCCGCCAAAGAGCAGCGCTAAAAACCGCGCCAGCAAAGCTGTCACGAGCGCTGCACACGGATGGCGGCGCTCGCAAATTTCGCTCAGAGCAACCGAAACCGTCCCCGGTCAGAGCGTCGGCATCCATGCCTCCGTAGAGCACGGACGCGCCATGAGGGACATGTCACGCCCCTGCAACCCGCATCCAGGACGAAGAGCTTCCCCCCCGCCCCGTCCAACGGGGTGCGAGGCGTTGCGGGGGTGAAGCCTCGCCGGCCATCCCTGTGCCCTGGAGCGCCGCGTCCTGCGGCGTAAGACGCGCCAGGCGCGGGTCGCCGCTCCACCTCGTCGCTCGCTCCGCTCACTCCTCGGTTTCGCAGCTCACCTGCTACAATACAGCCCGGAGACCCCCTCATGACCGAAAACGTCGATAATCTGATCCTTGAACATCTGCGCGCCATACGTGGAGATATCACCGCGCTGCGCGACGATACGCGGGAAGTGAAGACTCGCCTCACCAGCCTAGAGACTGCCGTGTCGAGCATGCGGCGCGAACTCGCCGATCTGTACGCCGATGTAGTCGGGCAGCACTCACGCTACGACCGGTTGCTGGAACGCATAGAGCGGCTGGAAAAGCGCTTGGAGCTGAGCCAGCCGTAACGGCCTCACGCGGCGCCACAACAGCGCTTGTACTTCAAGCCCGATCCACACGCGCACCGAGCATTGCGCGCCTGCCGCATCTCGAACGGCCGTCAATTCAACCACTGGCCCCAGGTCTCGCTCTCAAGCTCCGGCGTTTCGAGCTTTTTCCAGCCGTCCGCCAACCACATGGCCTCAAGCCGCTCTCGAGCCTCGTTGATGGCGATGCCCGCACACAACAATTCCGAGCACCACATCAGGTTCCGGCCCAATGGCCTAGCTCTGCAAAGTGCATCGACCTCAGCCATCAGGTTTCTTAGGTCCAGGTCCAGCTTTTCGATACGGGAAAGCCATTGGACATTCAGGTAGGGAAGTTTTTGCAACTTCATGTTTCTTCTCAGAAAAAACTCGCCAGGCAAGTCCATTTGCCAAGCGAGCCGGGAGGTCAACGTCTAAGTCCCTAGGACGCCCCTCCAGAACAATATTCACTTCGCATAATGTATATTATGTTAAGTCATGGATTATAAAGAATCCTAAGCGGCCTGCGATGCTGTCCCGTTCAAAAGTTGATGTCCAAGTTCAGCCATTGATGTCCATGGCCACCTGTCGCGTCCGACTAATGATGTCCTTGTCCGCTAAACCACGTCCCGGTTTCATTGTCCGCAATTTAGCGCTTATGCTTGGCTCGTGAACTGGCAGACCCGCTACAGCGTAGCAAACACGATTTTCTCATTGTCTGTCTTGAAATCGTCGTTCCATATGAATTTCACTTTGAGTTTGCTGGGGGTATCCATACCGACAGCCGCGGGAAGCTCGACCGTCTGGTGATGTTCAAGGAGCTCAAGCGGAAACCGTTCATCAACGAGTATGTAGTTATTGCCTTCCGGAAACTCGAGTCGCACGTCGCGTGCTGCAGCGGGTCCCAGGTTCGATACCTTGAACCTGTATCTGCTGCTGCCGTACTTTACAAAGGTTGCACGCAGAGCCGCTTTTCTGGTCGGATCCGAAGCCGATACCCTAGTTCCTCGACGTATGTAAGACTCCAAAATCGGCTTGAGTTCTTCGACTAACCCGTTTCTGGCCGCCGCTCGATCGGCTGTCGATGCGTCTTCGGCCAATGAATAACGCACTGGCCAACGTCGATGAGCGAGGTCAAAGGGGAGTTGTTCCGGCGGCCCGTAATGCGTATTCATAATATTCAGAAGAACATCGTCCCCGTGCACACCAATCGCGTACCCAAGCTCTATGGCAACGTTGCTATTGCAAAGTCGTTTTCCCGCTGCGGTGCTGCCGGTCAGCGTGAGGTCAGCGACGAACACTGAGGCGCCTCGGATTTTCTCAAAAATCGTGTCGGCGATAACCGGTGCTCCAAGAACTCCTCGAGTGTCTTGATCTATCTCAGGACGGTTCGCGTCCAATAGATCAAGATCTGCAATGGCCGATTTCAAGGCCTCGCGGATTAGGGAGCGATTGGATCGTGCGTCCGTATCTGATTGCCACGAATAGAAAATCGTTAGCCGACTCATTTTACGTTGATGACACTACTTCCGCGGAAGGCATTCTTAAGGAGTTTCCCAAGTTCTACTTTAACCTGAGCCACCGCCTCACGGCCCATTTCTTGAACATGCGCATCGAAAAAGATCGGCACGAGTAACAGACTGCCAAACACCAACACCAAGGAGAAGCGTTCGAAACGCCGGAAATCGCCTGTGCTCGCTGCGCCCATGATGATCACGGCGGAGACGACGACGCCCCACAATTTAGGAATGCCCAAATAGTCGAAGGCCAACGTCAAGCCAATGAATTCCGTGACGATGGTCAGCGCGTTCAATATAAAGAGATCGATGACGCTGAACGCGCCCCAGAATTTGCCGAATCGCTCGAGAATCAGACGCGCGTGGCCAACTCCAGTCACGGCGCCCAAACGCAGCACCATTTCTTGATTGACGTAGAGCACCGGGACCAGCATCAATAACGTCCATAGCAGCGTCGTGCCGTAGTTTTGGCCGGCTTGGGTATACGTGCCAAAGGCGCCGGCGTCATTGTCGCCGACCATGACGATCAGGCCAGGGCCTAAGATCGCAAGCAACGTTTTAAAGCGCGCCCACCAATTTTTGCGGGGGCCCACATCGTGTTCGCGAATCGTGCCGAAACCGCCGCGAATATCCCCGACGTGCGCGGCATCGAGTTGTGCACCCCGATCGGAAAATTTTTGCGCCAAGGGAATAGGTGTGCGGAGGGTGGCTTCTTCAGTGTTGTAGGTCATGGCGTTATTCCTGGATGAGAATGGTTCGGTCGCTCGATGGCATTAGAACTGCGCATGGAACCGCACGGCATAGATCGAGACCGGCGTGACACCCCAGGCATCCGCGCCGACCAATTGAGGAAGTCGCTGCGCGGGTCATAAGCCTCACCACTCGGGAACCCGGCGACGCCAAGTGTGTTATTGAGGCCGAAGCCTTGGTCGATTTCCGGCGTGATCCAAATCTCCGCTCCCTGCCAAAGCCGCGCACCAAGGAACACTGTCAGACCGGTCGTCTCCTTCCCCCGGTCCGGGGTCAGGCTATTGGGCCCGGCATACGGTGCGTTAAGGTCACTGACAAAATGCCCGTGGCTTAGATAGGCACTGTCTCGAAGAGCGAAGACCCGCAGCGCGCGCGCGGTTGGATTGATATTTGAAATCATGAAGAATCCCATTTGTGCTCGCAACGATGGTCGGAGTAGGTTCCTAGCTCCTCAGCCCAGGAACCCCACGGCACCGGCCGCCATCAGCAAGGAGAAGGCGACGACGGCGAGCATCCAGAGCAACAACAACCCCTCGCAGGTCACCCCCCAAATCGTCTTGAGCGTCTCGGACAACTCGATCGGATCGGGTCGGCGGACGCGAGGAATAGGGAAAAAGCCGGCGGCAGGGAAACCCGCGCGCGGACTCAACAGACGGTCAGTCGGAAGCGCAGCCATAGCACTCTCCTCGTCGCTACATGCGGTTGCTCGAGCCCGAAGAGAAGTTACTGGCATCGGCTAGCGCATCGGCACCACCCGGCCATCAGTGACTCTTCCTCGGGCCATGATCCAAACCCTCGACGAGCCGCCGACAAACACGCGTTGTCGGTCACCATCAAGGATCGGGGTACCAGGTTGTGGGTCCATAGGACGTGTAAAATCTCGGGTCAAATCAATAAGTCGGTCGCGTTTCGCAAAAGTGCCGTTGTTGGGTCGCAGCATCCTTTACAATCGCTCGAACCATACCCTACCCCGGTATACCTATGCAATAGGAATTCAACCAGTTATGGGTCACATCGCAAAAGAAAAAGCCAAGCTACTGAATCGCATCAGACGAATGCGCGGTCAGCTCGAAGCCATCGAGCGCGCAGTTGATGCGGACAACGAATGCGCCACCGTCCTGCAACAAGCCACCGCCTGCCGCGGCGCCTTGGATGGCTTTATCGCGGAGGTCATTGAGGACCACATCCGTGAACACATGGTCGATCCCCGCGAGCCGCGTGATTCCCCACAGGTGGCCGCTGCCGAGGAACTCATCGATATCGTGCATCAGTATTTGAAGAAGTAACCGCGCTCGGGCGGGTTACCGAGTGGACGGTGCATTCAGTACGCTCTCCCACCGAACATCGCGCACGCCCGCCTCTTCCAGTTGATCCATCAACGCCGCCGCTTGCCAGCGCGATACGCGCGCGCTGCGCGCAATCGGCGGCCGGCTGATCCGCAGCGTCGGTGGCAGCTGATGCATGCGTTTTGAATTCCAGCAGGCGGACGCGTGCGAATCAGAGCTGACGCGTTACAAAAGCAGTCTCAAAACGGCAATGTACCGATGAGTCATGAAGACACCGGGCACGACATGCCGGCAGGTAAGCCTTTCCAGCGTCTCGATGTTAGCCTGTGGTGAGCCCGGTGACACCAAAATGTCACAGTCCTTGCCTACGATGCGGACAGATGCGGATTCGTATGCCCGTGCAGCGATCCCAGCGTGAATTTTGAAGGGGGGAACGTGACCTCCACCCAACAACAAACCTACAAACGGGAGTACTCAGTCAATGAAGAAGTTTGCACTGGCATCGTGTATGGCGGCGCTGATTGGCGCGGGCACCGCGAACGCAGAGCAGGGGCCCGTGCCCGGAGGTATCCCCCGCCTCGATCACGTGTTCGTCATCATGATGGAAAATCATGCTTACGCGCAGATCGCCGGCAATCCCCAGGCACCTTTCATCAACTCACTGATGACTAAGGCAAATTTGGCGCAGAACTATTTCGCCATCGCTCACCCGAGTTCCACCAACTATTTAGAGGTGGTCGGCGGCTCCAACTTCAACGACCTTTCGGATCAATATCCTGACTGGCATAACAAGAACTGCCTGCCGAACATCACCCCGGGCCATGTCACCAATACGGACAACCCGAACACGGGTGTTGTGTGCCCCATCGCCGGCATTGGCACCGATGCGGCCGCCCCCGTGCTCGATACCAGCATGAACGAAACATCCACCCCGCCATTGACCACGATCAACGGATCGTTGGCGATTCCCGCAAGCACCACAATCACGGGTATCTCCATCGCGGACCAGTTGGTGCATGAAGGCAAATCCTGGAAGTCCTACCAGGAAGGCCTGCCCTTGATCGGCGCCGACGGCGTCGATGTCAGCGACGGGTTCTATACCATTGGGGCTAACAACGCCGCTGGGGTCAATGTCACCTCGGACTTTGCCGCCCTGTCCACGACCGGAAACCCGGTGAGCGCGTCCAACGTCGTGTACCTCTATGCGGTGAAGCACAATCCCTTTGCGTACTTCGCCTCCGTGCAAGAAGGTAAGGATCGCGCCTTGAGCCTCGATCAGGTCGTCTCATTTGAAGGACAGCACGGATTCTATGCGGACCTGAAGGCCGGACATGTGCCCGATCTGGCGTTCATTGCGCCGAACCAGTGCGAGGACATGCATGGCCGAGGCAACGGCACCGCGTTTTGCAATTTCGATGCCGATGATAATGGCACTCAGACCGGCCTCAACTCTTCCCTGATTCTGCAGGGTGACCTCGCGGTTCAGCGCATTGTGACCGCCATCAAGGCCTCGCCGGTATGGTCCGAGAGCCACAGCGCCATTGTGATTCTGTGGGACGAAAATGACTACAGTCGCATCACCTCGAATCAGGTGGTGGCCATCGTCGACACGAACTATGGCGACCATCACGTGCAGAGCGCGCACTTCTACGATCACTACTCGCTGACGAAGACTTTGGACGCCGCCTTCAGACTGCCTTGCCTCAACCACGCATGCGATCCGGGGGTTCAAGTAATGTCTGACTTGTTTCAGGAATAAGGCCAACACCCCTCGTGGGAGGCAGTTATCCTGCCTCCCATGATTCTGGCGACCATGAAAAGACCTTCCATTATTTTGGGGGTCGTTTTTTTATCTTCAGTGGCAGCGAGCACGGCGCTCGGCGCCGATGCGGCCCCCTTCGATTCGCGTAGCACCGCCGCGGCGCCGTGCGGCGCCGGGGTTCCACCGCCCGGTCACACGGCACCCGATGTATGGGTAACTCCCGCGGGTCTTACGCTGACCGTTCGGCAGGATCGCGATCGATTGTGCTATACCGCGAATGGTAGCGCCGACGCCCCCACGATCCGCGTGAGATTGGGATCGGATCTCACGATCACGCTGCGCAACGAGATCACGGACCCGGGGGCTATCGATGCGGTTACCGGGCCCGGCAAGCTTTCGGTAGCGACGGATCGTGTCCCGCCATCGCCGGGCTTCTATGCCGTGATTCCCGGCATGAAACATCATGCGACGGGCACGACCAATCTGCATGTGCACGGATTTGCCGTACCTCCGGTGAAACCGCAGGACGACGTGTTGACGGTCTGCACGGATCCTGCCGTCGGACCTCAACGCTGTGGCCAGCGCACCTTTATTTATCAATTCCACGTGCCCGCCGACATGACCGAGGGTCTTTACTGGTATCACCCCCACGTGCACGGCGAAGTGCAAGCACAAATGCTGATGGGCCTGACGGGCGCGATTGTGGTCGAGGGGCCGCAGGATGATGCGCGTCGCGCCGCCGGTATCGATGAACGCGTGCTGATCGTGCGTCAGACGCAGGACTTGGATGCCGGCAGAACTCAGGCTGCCGCGATGACGGCCGCACCTCCCGCATCGGCTGCGCATAAGGCGTCAGGGCATGCGCCGCCGGCGACGGCGATCGATACGGCGCACGAACTACTGTGCGGGTCGAATTCTGGGATCGATGCGATCAGCTTGAACGGCACACCGGTACCTGTCGGCGAAGCAGCCGATTCCGCACTGGCAAACTTCGAAATACACGCCGGCCGGAAACAGCTCTGGCGCATATTGAACGCCGCGACCGACGCATTCCTCGATCTTGCGATCGTCGAGGAAAATGGAAAGCCGTTGCCGCTCGAAGTGGTGGCGCGCGACGGTAGCGCCCTGACGGACGATGCGGGTACCACGCTGCCCGTGGTTGCGACATCGTCTTCCCAATTCGTGCCGCCCGCCGGCCGGCTTGAAGTTCTCGTTACTGCTCCGCCGCCGGGCGTTAAGGCTTATCTCGTGACTCACGCCGTCGATACGGGCTGCGCTGGAGACCGGCTCCCGGAGCGTCGGCTCGCCGTGCTCACAAGTAGCGGGCAAACGGCGGAGCCAGCGGTGGTGGCGCAGGCGCCTCAGGCATCCAGAAGCAATCTGTTCAGCGGGCTGGTGGCCCGGCACACTGATCGGGAACGGGTGATCGCGATGGCGGAGTACCCTCGTCCCGGTATCACAGACCAAGTCGACTTCTATATCGTGGAACGAAAGCCGGGCGCGGTGCTTCGACCCTATGGGATGGGATCACCGCCCACCATGTCGGTGCGGGCCGGAACAACCGAAGAATGGGTCATTGAGAACTGGACCAACGAGCTGCACGCCTTCCACATCCATCAGGTGCATTTTCGCGTGTTGACGATTGACGGCAAGCCCGTGACGAACCCGCCGCTGCTCGACGTGGTCAACGTGCCGTATGCAGAAGCGACCGGTTATCACAGCAAGGAAGGTCCCGTGAGGCCAGGGCGCGTGCGCATCAAGCTCTTTTTTCCTGAGGCACTCGCGGGAGACATTCCGTTTCACTGCCACTTGGTCGATCACGAGGATAACGGCATGATGGCGGTGCTGCGAGTGCTGCCGGGCAGCCACGGGACCGCACCTCGCGCAAGCGTAGTCACACGCTGATTGGATGCCGGCCGCGCAACCAGCGATTCCCGCCCTCGTGTAGAAGGCCTACGACCCTCGCCGGCCTTCGCCAGCGCTCTGAGCGTGTCTTCACCCGCCCACGGCGATTTTAGCGTCTCTATCATTGCGTAGCAGCCCTATTGCGCGAAATATCCCGTATAGTGATCGATGGTATCCTCGGGCGCAGTTACCGGCCGGCGTCTCGTACAGTTCTTCCTATCAGGCTCACGACGTCCGGAATGTTTGCGGAGTTCGCCCGCCTGTACATGTTGAGTAGGGGCGCAACCTCTGGGTGATGCCGGGACGATGCGAGACAGACCCACTTTTGTATCTCGCGCTTCTCGAAGGGGTGATCCAATCCAAATTGGAGATGTGGCCTGTCTCGATTCAGTCTATTTATTGGATGTCTTAAGTTACACGAAGGTTGGCCATGACCACTGATGCTCTTGATTCCGACGTGCTCGACGACAGCGAGGCGGGTACGGGGGAAGTCATCTCCGAGGTCAGGCGCGAAGCGGCGCTGCTCAAGACAGGGGCACTGCAGGACGCGATTCTGAACAGTGCCAACTTCTCGAGCATCGCCACCGACGAGAAGGGCGTCATACAGTTGTTCAACGTCGGCGCCGAGCGGATGCTGGGCTACACGGCCACCGAAGTGATGAACACGATCACACCGGCCGACATTTCCGATCCGCAGGAGCTGATCGCACGCGCCAAAGCGCTGAGCGTCGAGTTCGCAACCCCGATCACGCCGGGCTTCGAGGCCCTGGTCTTCAAGGCCGCGCGCGGGATCGAGGATATCTACGAGCTGACCTACATCCGCAAGGATGGGAGCCGGTTCGGCGCGGTGGTGTCCGTCACGGCGTTGCGTGACGCGCAGGACGTGATCATCGGCTACTTGTTGATCGGCACCGACAACACCGCGCGCCAGCAGGCGGAAGAGGCGTTGCTCAAGGCAGGTGCCCTGCAGAGCGCGATTTTCAACAGTGCCAACTTCTCGAGTATCGCTACCGACGCGAAGGGTGTCATTCAGATCTTCAACGTCGGCGCCGAGCGGATGCTGGGCTACACGGCCATCGAAGTGATGAACAAGATCACACCAGCCGACATTTCCGATCCGCAGGAGGTGATAGCGCGCGCCGGGGCATTGAGCGTCGAACTTGCGACGACCATTACGCCCGGCTTCGAAGCGCTGGTCTTCAAGGCATCGCGCGGGATCGAGGACATTTACGAGCTGACCTACATCCGCAAGGATGGCAGCCGGTTCCCGGCAGTCGTCTCGGTCACGGCGCTGCGCGATGCCCAGGGCGGAATCATCGGCTATCTGCTGATCGGCACCGACAATACCGCGCGCAAGCAGGCGGAAGAGGCATTGCTCAAGGCGGGTGCCTTGCAGAGCGCGATATTCAACAGTGAAAATTTCTCGAGCATCGCGACTGACGCGAAGGGCGTGATTCAGATCTTCAACGTCGGCGCCGAGCGGATGCTGGGCTACACGGCCATCGAAGTGATGAACAAGATCACACCAGCCGACATTTCCGATCCGCAGGAGGTGATAGCACGCGCCGGGGCATTGAGCGTCGAACTCGCGACGATCATTACGCCCGGCTTCGAAGCGCTGGTCTTCAAGGCTTCGCGCGGGATCGAGGACATTTACGAGCTGACCTACATCCGCAAGGATGGCAGCCGGTTCCCGGCAGTCGTCTCGGTCACGGCGCTGCGCGATGCCCAGGGCGGAATCATCGGCTATCTGCTGATTGGCACCGATAATACCGTGCGCAAGCAGGTGGAAGCAGAGCAGATGCTGCTCGATCAGCGCCTGCGCGACCAGCAGTTCTACACGCGCTCTTTGATCGAATCCAATATCGACCCACTGACGATCACCGATCTGCGCGGCATCATCACCGACGTCAACCAGCAAATGGAGGCGCTCACTGGCTGTACGCGTGATGAGTTGATCGGTGCGCCATTCAAGAACTACTTTACCGACCCGGAGCGTGCCGACGCGGGCATCAAGCGGGTCTTGCGCGAAAGCAAGGTCACCAATTATGAGCTTACCGCGCGCGCCAGGGATGGCAAGGAAACAGTGGTTTCCTACAATGCGACCACCTTGCACGACCGCGACCGCAAGCTTCGGGGAGTGTTTGCCGCGGCGCGCGATGTCACGGAACGCAAGCGTTTCGAGCTGACGCTGCAGGAAAATAACATCGAGCTGGAGAGTGCCATCGCCGCGGCGGAAAAGGCCAACCTCGCCAAATCGGATTTCCTGTCCAGCATGAGCCACGAGCTGCGCACGCCGCTGAACGCGATCCTCGGTTTCGGCCAGCTAATGGAGTCCGAAAACCCGGGTCCGACGCCCTCGCAGAGGCGAAGCATCGATCAGATAACCAAGGCGGGGTGGTACCTGTTGGAACTGATCAACGAAATCCTCGATCTCGCGCTGATCGAGTCCGGGAAACTGGTGCTGTCGCTGGAACCGATATCGCTCGCCGAAGTCATGCAGGAATGCCAGGCCATGATCGAATCACAGGCGCAAAAGCGCAGCATCAGCGTGGCCTTCCCCTATTTCGAAATGCCGTGCTTTGTCCAGGCCGACCGGACACGGGTAAAGCAAGTTTTCATCAATCTTCTTTCCAATGCGATCAAATATAACAAGGTGGGCGGGACGGTTGTCGTCGAACACATCACGAGCACCCCAGAACGCATTCGCATTTGTGTCAAGGACAGCGGCGAAGGATTGTCTGCGGATAAGCTGGCGCAGCTTTTCCAGCCATTCAACCGTCTGGGACAAGAGGCGAACGTCGTGGAAGGCACCGGCATCGGCTTGGTGACGACCAAACGGCTGACCGAATTGATGAAGGGCGTCATCGGCGTGGAAAGCACGGTCGGTGTGGGCAGTGTGTTCTGGATCGAACTGAACTTAACGGCTGAACCACAACCTGCCGCCGGCGCAGCCGAATCCGCGGCTGTCGCCCGGGCGCAGGTTCATGCCGACGCCCAGTCGCGCACCCTGCTCTATGTCGAGGACAACCCCGCCAATCTGATGCTGGTCGAGGATCTCATCGCGCGCCGGCCCGATATCCGCTTGCTGACTGCGCGGGACGGCAACCGCGGCATCGAGATTGCGCGCGCCTCGCGGCCGGATGTCATCCTGATGGACATCAATCTGCCTGGTATCGGCGGTATCAAAGCGCTGAGAATCCTCGCTGAAGACCCGACGACTGCCCACATCCCGGTGGTTGCGCTCAGTGCCAATGCAATACCCCACGATATCAAGAAAGGTCTGGAGGCAGGATTCTTCCGTTATCTCACCAAGCCAATCAAGGTCAACGAGTTCATGGACACGCTGGACGTGGCACTGAAATTCGCGAAAGCGCAATCGACCCGCACAAATACACGGGAAAAAACATGAGGGTAGGCGCGCCCGACATCCTTAACGCCAGCATCCTGATTGTTGACGATCAGGAGTCCAATGTCAGCCTGCTTGAACGATTACTGGGTGAGGCTGGCTACACCTGCGTTGACTCAACGATGAATCCACAGGAGGTCTGCGCGCTGCATCGAAAAAACGGCTACGACCTGATTTTGCTCGACCTGCAGATGCCCGACATGGATGGTTTCCAAGTAATGGCGGGCCTCAAGACAAACCAATCTGATAGCTACCTTCCAGTCATCGTGCTTACCGCCCAACCGGCTCACAGGCTGCGCGCGTTGCAGACCGGCGCAAAGGATTTCATCAGCAAGCCGTTTGATCTGCTCGAAGTCAAGACGCGCATCCACAACATGCTCGAAGTGCGGCTGTTGTACAAAAAACTCGAGAGTTACAGCAACGCGCTGGAACGAATGGTTCAAGAACAGACAGCGGAACTGCGCGAAAGTGAGGCGCGTTATCGCAGCCTGACGGAACTGGCCACCGATTGGTACTGGGAGCAGAACGAGGCCGGGAAATTCACCAAGGTATGCGGTCCGGTCTTGGAAATGCTCGGCATCCGGGTCGAGCCCTTTATGGGTGACAGCAGCAATGGCGAGATGCCAGGGTGGAATGAGGCAGAGCGAGAAGAGCTGCAAACAAAGATTGCCGCTCGGCAACCATTCCTGGAATTCGAACTCAGTCGGGTCAATACTGATGGATCGCAGCAAAGCTTTCTGGTCAGCGGGGAACCGATGTTTAACCATGCCTGTGCCTTCATTGGTTACCGCGGGATTGGCGTGGAATGCCGCGCTCAGAATTAGCACGCAGGATTTCGAGCGCCGTGTCGTTGCCTCCTAACGCGAATCACAACCATCTGCTCGCGGCGTTACCCGCTGCGGAATTCCAACGCCTGGCGTCGTGTTTAGAACTGGTCCCGATGCCGCTCGGTGAAACCCTCTACGAACCCGGTGGTGAGTTGCAGCACGCTTATTTCCCTACGACCGCCATCGTGTCACTGCTCTATATCACGGAGTCCGGCGCCTCGGCCGAAATGGCGGCGGTTGGCAACGAAGGTGTACTCGGTATTTCACTGTTCATGGGAGGCATAACCACGTCAAGCTCGGCTGTCGTGCAGGCCGCGGGCTACGGTTACCGACTTGAAGCGCGGTTGCTACAGGAGGAATTCAATCGAGCCGGTTTGATGCAGCGATTGTTGCTGCTTTATACTCAGGCGCTGGTCACGCAGGTAGCACAGACCGTGGTCTGCAATCGACACCATTCGATAGAGCAGCAACTGTGCCGGTGGCTATTGTTGACCCTTGATCGGTTGGCCTCGAATGAGTTGATCATGACGCATGAATTGGTCGCGAGCGCATTCGGCGTGCGCCGTGAAAGCATTTCGCAGGCCGCAGGTAAATTGCAGCGCGCCGGCTTAATTCGTTACCGTCGTGGCCACATTTCAGTATCAGAACGCTCTGGATTGGAGGCCGGCGCCTGTGAGTGCTATGCCGTCGTCAAAAAAGAATTAGGCCGATTGCTGTCCGATGTGCGGTACCGCCAAAGCACCCCTGCTTGATTTAGCTGTTTCGTCTACTTGGCCTAGACCGTCAATGCCATTAACAGTCACCAGGTGCCATTTGGTGACGTGATCCTAAACCGCGCACGACGTGGTACGCCTCACCGAGCTGCTCGGTCGGGCTCCCCGCTCCTACCGCGACTTCGCGAAGAATGTCGCCGGCGATTGGGCGAAAGGTCAGGCACCGCCGAATCAACATCGACCCGGGGGAAATTTCCCATGTTTGACGCCATGCTCGCCGCGACAATCGGTATGTATTCCGACAACGATATGCCGGGGTCCAAATCATGTCTGCGGACGATCAAACGCCCAAAACGCACGGTTTCAGGGCAGCAAAGGGGCGTCGAACCCGTGTTCCGCCAAGATTTTCTGGCCGGTCGGCGACAGGATAAAGAGAGCCAGCTGCGCCGCCGCGTCCCTGTTCCTACCTTTCAAAACGGTCAGCCCATAGGCGGCGGCAACCCCTAACGCCGGCGGCAAGGAAAGCGTCGTGGCACCCGGCAAATCTGCCGCGACGGCGGGCCCGTTGGTGCAATAAGAGAGAAATACATCGAGTCGCTTTTCTCGAAACAGCCACGCGGTGGAATTGCCCGCGGAAGGCGGCACGGCAAACGATCCGGGCACGTTGCCCACCTTGAGCGCTTTGGCTTCGAGCGTCGCACGGCTGCCGGGTTTCACGGCATCCGCCTTTTGAAACATGGCCCACGCGTAGTCGCCGCCGGGGTCGTTCTTCGGTGTGGAGGTTCCTATCTGGACCGATGGGTCGAGCATGGTGGCGAGGATGGTTGCGGGCGTCGCCTCGAGGCCCGGCCGCAGAATCGCGCAGAGATGGTTGCGGGCAAACAGCACCGTGGGTCCCGATTTGCCCGCATCCGTCAGAGATTGCGGGTTACCCATATCAGCGGAGGCGAACAGATCGCCCGGCTCGCCCTTGGCGAGTCGATCCCCGAGGGCACCGGATCCGCCGAAAACCGGCTCGACGGGCGTGCCGTACGCAGCCGAATAGGCTTTCGCGATATCGGTCAGCGCAGCGCGGAGACTTCCCGCGGCATACAGACGAACGGCCGGCGGCTCTGCTGCGAAAGCAGGCGAGAGGGAAAGAAGTGCGGCAATCAGACCTGAAAGTAAGCGCATCACGCTCCTGCTTGGTTGGCATTCGGATAGAACAAGGGTTGGCCGTCGATCTCATAGTTGGCGATGTCGTTCTGGCCAGCCGGTGAGATCAGATAGTTGATGAATTCCTGGCCCAGCAGCTTCTTGACGTTCGGATGCTTGTCCGGGTTCACCAGCATGACCCCGTATTGGTTGAACATTCGTCTGTCGCCTTCGACCGCGATTTGCAATTCGCCTTTATTCCTAAAATGAAGCCAGGTAGCCCGGTCGCAGAGCACATACGCGTTGCTGGCGCTCGCGGTATTGAGCGCGGCACCCATGCCCTGCCCGATCGATTTGTACCAGGACCCCTTCTCCGTATCGATGTCGATACCCGTGTCCTTCCATAGAGCGAGTTCGGCGACGTGCGTACCGGAACGGTCGCCCCGTGAGATGAACGACGCTCGTCTGTCCTTGATCCCTCGCAGCGCGTGGCCGATATCTTTCATGCCCGCGACGCCAGCGGGATCATTCTTTGGCCCGAGCAGCACGAAATCGTTGTACATCACGGGATAGCGTTTCAGGCTTTCGCCCTCCGCGAGGAATTTCAGCTCCTCCGCCTTGGCATGCACGAAGACCACGTCGGCGTCGCCGCGCCGGGCCGTGTCGAGCGCTTGGCCGGTGCCTTGCGCGACGACTTTCACCGTGATGCCGGTCTTCTGCTTGATGATCGGCAGCAGATAATCGAATAGACCGGAGTCTTGCGTGGAGGTGGTTGACGCCACTACGATCGATCGGTCCTCTTGCGCCATCGTTGGCGCGACCGCCAGCACCAAGCCCAGTGCGGCGATGGCAATCAGGGTTCGGCGAGTGTGTATGAAAATCATTGCTCAACTTCCTTCGTTAGATCAGCAATTCGCCGGCGATGAATCGTTTGGCTTCGCGAGTGGTAGGCGCCGCAAAGAAGAGATCCACCGGGCCCGTCTCGACCATACGGCCGCGATGCAGCAGCACGACGTCGCCCGCAAGCCGTTTGGCTTCACCGAGATCGTGCGTAGCCATCACGATTTTGACGCCTCCGGCGCTCACCGCTCGCACGATATCCTCGATCATCTTGGTAGCCGCCGGATCGAGACTCGCGGTGGGCTCATCCAGAAACAGGACCGCCGGGTCGCGCGCCAGCGCACGCGCGAGGGAGAGGCGCTGCTGCTCGCCGCCCGATAGTCGCCGTGCCGGACGGCCCTCGAGCCCTTGGAGCCCGACCAGCGATAACAGTTTTGTGACGCGCTGTTCGTGATCGGCCCGCGGCACGCCGGCAGCGGCGAGTGCATAGCGGATATTCCCGGCCGCACTGCGCCTCAACATCACCGGTCTCTGCAACAAGATGGCGCGCCGCGTGGGGACAGAGACTTCGCGGCCGCCCCAAGTAATGCGTCCGCCTGAGGGAGCAATCAGCCCCATGGCGGCCCGCAGAAAGGTGGTCTTGCCGGAGCCATTGGGTCCGATCAGGACCGTGGGTGCCCCTGGTGAGATATTGATCGATAGACGATCGAGGATCGTCACGTCGCCCGCGACAATGTCAACGTCCAAGAAACGAATGGGGAGATCCGACGAGGACGTGCGCACGCTCATCCTGCGAATCGTTCGCCGGCGCGACGAGCGGCCCATGCCAAGCCGCTCACCAAAACGACGACAATCATCAATACGGTACCGAGGCCGATCGCGAGAGCCAGATTTCCTTTGGATGTTTCCAGCGCGATCGCGGTGGTCATGGTCCGGGTGAACCCCTCGATATTGCCGCCCACGATGATGATCGCGCCGACCTCCGCGGCCGCCCGTCCGAATCCCGCCAAAAGAGCTGTCACGAGGGAAAATCGGGCATCCCAAATCAGCGTCCGCACCCGGCGCCAGGGGCCGACGTTCATGGCGGCGAGTTCGTCGCGGTACTCGACCCACAAGTCCTCGATAGTTTGGCGAGTAAGAGCGGCAATGATCGGAGTGACCAGGAGCGCCTGCGCGACGACCATTGCCTCGGGCGTAAACAACAGACCCCATGAACCCAGAGGGCCGGATCGCGACAGCATCAGATACACGGTGAGCCCGACCACGACCGGCGGTAGGCCCATCAGGGCGTTGAGCACGACAATCGTCAACTCCCGGCCGCGAAATGCAGTGAGCGCAATCAGAGCGCCCAGCGGCACCCCGATCAGCGCGGCAATCAGCCCCGCACTCAGGCTCACCAACAGCGACAGCCGCACGATCGCGAACAACGTCGGATCGCCGGTGAGCAAAAGATGAAAAGCAGACACGTTGTCCGGCATGCTCGAATCAGGTCTCGTTATAACCGCAACAGCCCGCGTTTGGCGATGTGGGCTAAAGCGATTCCGACGATAAAGGCGAGCCCGACATTCCACATCGCAAAGGCCGCCGTGGCGAGGGTGATGAATCGTTCCGTCTTGTACTTGCTGAAATCGCAAGATCCGAGCGCCAGCTGCGCACCCGCCAGAAAGAGAATCACGCCCAGCACGGCGCGCGGAAAAACATCGAAAATGGCCTCGATGGACCCGCTGAAACACACTGCGAGCAACAGCAATCCGGTCCCGAGAATGATCGGTGCGCCGCCGGTGCGCGCTCCGAAAGCAACATGCCCCGCCATTCCCCCCGCGCCATGACACATGGGCACGCCGCCGAACGCGGCACTCGCGAGATTCATCACCCCTGTTGAGGCGGCAATGGAGTTCTCGGTCACCGAACGGTCGGGAAAAAGACGGTTATTTTCTTCGCGGATGGCGATGACGGCATTGCCGAGCGTGAGTGGTAGCTGGGGGAGAGCCAGGAATACGGTTCCCACCATCACGTCGTGCCAGGTGATGCTGGAGAGAGCAAAGCTCGGCAAGCGAAACTCGAACTTCACTGCGAGCAGTGCGTTCAATACCTCTGGGTTCTGAATGGCCCCGCACACTCCACCGAAAATCAGGAGGAGAAACATGGCCGGGATGGCGCGATTCGTCAGCAACAGCAGGGTTCCAATGAGACCGACGGCGGCAACGAGCCACTCAGCGGCCATCATTTTGACTCCCTCGAGCATGAAACCGAATCCGAGGCCTAAAACGACTCCGATCACTACGAATCGTGGAACCAGCTTGGCGATATGGGTAGCCGCTCCCGTGAGCCCCAGAATCAGCCAAATCATGCCCGTGACCAAGCTCGCGCCATAGACCGTGGCTTGAGTGATCACCGCGGTCTGCGCTGCCTGGGTAGCGGCCACGGCACCGATGGCTTTCATCGGTTGAACCGGAAAAGGCGTCTTGTAATAAAAGCCACAGACGACCATCGCGGCGCCGAAAGAAAACAGAATTCCCAAGGGGTCGATCTTGAGAACCGCGATGTACGCGACCACAAACGGAATCAATGTGCCGAGGTCCCCGAACGCCCCCGCCCATTCCATTCTGTCAAAGCGATTGCCGGATAGGCCTCTGCCGAATTGGCCGATTGGTGGTGGTTTTGAGAGCATGGACGATGGGTGCCGCAGGCCCATCGTATCAGCAAAAAAACGAAATATCCCAAATCTCCAATTGGGCCTGAAAGTGCTTAAAACGCCGTATCTCATCGCATATAGCGGGCAGCAAACTCGGCAGATTGTGTTCGTCAATTCCTTGCTTGGCGAGCGGCACCTTGGGCTATCGTTCGATCGGTCAGGCAATCGTTGGTCTCGTGGACGGCGCGCTCCTCAAGGTAGCGACCGCATCCGGTCCGCCCGAGGGTCGCTCTGACATGATGGTCCTCACGGCGCGACTCAGCGCCGTGGCAACGGCAGTCAACGCACTGGGCTCGGCCGCTCGGAGCGAGGCGTATTGCGCGACATTCTCGACGGCGGCACGTACCGCTGCGGAGCGCGATCCTAACCCGGCCGAATTCTCATGGAGCGCGGTCATAAAACCGGTCGCCCAGGCGGCGCCGGCGAAATACCGTGCCGACGTGTACGGCGCATCACCTCTCAAAACAAAGGTACGAACCGGCGTGGAAGCGGCAAGCCGACGTTCGAGCTCTTGAAACAGTCCAAAGACGAGAGCGATGAACCGGTTATAGGCTTCCGGCGTCGCGATCTTCGCAGCGACTTTCCAACCGCGTATTCCCCAGATACGAGGAAGCCACGCTCCGGGTGCCAGCTCGATCGGCCATACCAGCAGGGCAACCAGGTAGCCCTCCAGCATCGCGACATCCATATGATCGTCCGGCCAGCCCTCTTCGGCGAGCCAGGCATCGAGCGTCCCGAAATCTTGTCCTGTAAAGGACAGCTGACCGACGGTTTGCAGGCTGGGCGGCAGCAGCAACGGCGCTGCGTAACCGTATCGTGCGGTATGGCGTGCCTTGGGTTTCATGTATTTACCTGTCTTTTGTCCATTGAGGTTGTGCGAGCGACAAGGGCCACGCGTTTCCGGTCGCACAGCGCTTGGCCAGCGAATACCACGAAATTGCCGCCGCATTGCATGGCGATCACGAGGACCGGATCGCCGAACACGCATCGAATCGTTTCGACGTGCTTCTTGCAGTCGCCCAATTCGGCGACCAGATTCATCACGAATACTCCGCGCGTGCCCAGCACTTTCTTCGCATTTTCGATGAATGAGGGCTCGACCACCGCTTTGGCGATTCCGGTGTGATCGTAGGCATCGACGAGAATGGCGTCGGTACGCTCGCCTCGCTCGACCATTGCCGCAACGTGCTCGGCGCCATCGGCATGGACGACCTTCAGCCGTTCATCGTCCGGCGGAACGAAAAACTGGGATCGAAGCGCGATCACATCCGCGTCAATCTCGACCGTGGTAACTTGAGTGGTCTGCAAATGCCGATGACAGTATTTGACCAACGACCCGCCGCCGAGGCCGACGATCAGCACCCGTTCGGGACGCGGCCGCAGCACCAGGAATTCCATCATCTTGCGGGTGTATTCACTCACTAACTCATAGGGGTTATCGAGGCGCATCTCGCTTTGCGTGCATCCATCGAGTGAGAAGCACATCGAGCGATGCGCGAATTCCTCGACCAGAAAAGGCTTCGTATAGGTGCCATTCAATATGCTGTTGAACAAGACATCGCGCGACGTGTCCGCCGGCTCGCAAAACTTGAACACCGTGCGCCGGTTGTTGTTGAGTTCTGCAAGCACGAGCAATTTGTCGGCGATCTCATTCATGGGATTTACTCGTCGAGCGCTTTCCGAGGCGAGTCCAGGTCTCCTTCACCAAATCAACGGCTTTTGCGCGAGCCAGTGCCAGTGCCACCGTCTCGCAGACGTTTTCCGCACCCAAATGGTCAATGACGCCGGCACGTTCCAGTTTCCGGAGAACATTCTGGCGGACTTCGCATAGAACAACCGTGGCGTCGTGCTTGAGGAAATCGGTGATCATCTCCTCGATCGCCGAAATTCCGGTGGCATCCACGAAGGGCACCTGGCCCATGCGCAGCACCAATGTAGTCGCCGGCCGCTGGACATGCGCGAGCGTGCGCTCGAGTTTCTGGGCGGCACCGAAAAACAAGGGACCTTCGATGCTGTAGACAACAGTCCCGGACGGCACCGAACCGGGAGGCAGTGCCGTTCTCGGGGCGGTGTCCGCGCCTTCGACGTGCGGCTCGATATTCACTGAGAGCGCCATGCGCCGCATGAATACGAGGGCCGCCAGAATGACGCCGACGTTCACCGCGACCACGAGATCGACGAAGACCGTGAGTGCGAAGGTAATGAGCAACACCGCTACGTCGGTCCCGGGGGAACCGCGCACGAGCCTCATAAAGTGGGGCACTTCGCTCATGTTCCACGCCACCACGAAGAGGATGGCCGAGAGACAACATAGAGGGACCGACGAGGCTAACGGTGAAAGGAGCAAAATCACCAAAATGAGAAACCCCGAATGCACGACACCTGCAAGCGGACTCGTCGCCCCGTTACGGATATTCGTTGCCGTGCGCGCGATCGCGCCGGTGGCCGCGAAACCGCCGAACAGGGGCGCGACGATATTGGCGATACCCTGCCCTATCAGTTCTTGATTCGAATTGTGCTTGGTTCCCGCCATGCCATCGGCAACCACGGCTGAGAGGAGCGATTCGATCGACCCAAGGAGTGCAATCGTGAAAGCGGGCCCCACCAGGGAGATGATCTGCGCGAAATGGACGGAGGGAAGCGCAAAGGACGGCAATGTCCGCGGGATCCCGCCAAACGCGGAGCCAATGGTCGCCACACCGCCAAAATGAAAAACGGACTGTACCACCGTGATGACGACCATCGCGACGAGCGGTGCGGGAATTCGTTTCAGGAGACGCGGGCCGACGATCAGAATGGCGAGAGCCAGGAGCGCAAGGCCCGTCGTGGCGAGGTTAATGGTCGGAAGCGCTTGCACTAGAACGAGGATTTTTTCATGAAAGTGCAGACCCGACGGGGCGGGCGATAGGCCAAAAAAATCCTTCCACTGCCCGACAAAAATGATGACGCCAATGCCGGCCGTAAAGCCCACGATGACGGGACTGGGAATGTACTCGATGACGGCACCCAATCGAGCGGCGCCGAAGCCCACCAAGATAATTCCGGCCATCAGCGTTGCGATCTGCAATCCGGCCATGCCGTGTGTCGCGGTGATCACCGACAGCACCGCGATGAACGCGCCGGTAGGGCCCGCTATCTGTAAGCGCGTGCCCCCGAATAGGGAGGTCAACAGCGCCGCAACGATGGCGGTGTAAAGACCTTGCTCTGGACGCGCGCCGGAGGCGATCGCGAACGCCATGGCGAGCGGCAACGCGACGATGCCCACCACGATGCCCGCCAGCACGTTGTTTGCGATGTGATGCCGCGACCATAGACCTGCGCTCTTCGCTTCGAGCAGCGCGATCATTGGAGGCAAGCCACCGGCAAAACGGGGGTCTGAAAAATCATCATAGCGATGCTATGCCTAAATACCTCGATTATCAATCACTACACATGTATACTGATGTTTGATACATGATAACCGCATTTCAACTTCGTGCCGCACGCGCCCTGCTGGGCATAGACCAACTCACCCTGGCGCTACGCTCAAAGCTGTCCCTACCGACGATCCAACGCATGGAAACCAGTGGCGGCCTGATTCGAGGTAACGTCGATTCACTCGTGAAGGTGGTGCAGGCCTTGGAGGACATGGGCGTCGAACTCATCGGTGAGGGGGGTGCGAGTACGGTCGGTGGTCGTGGCGTGCGCCTGCGCGAGCGGGAAAAGCGCACGACCAATCAAGACCAGCGCGTGACCATTCGCGAACAGAAATTGGGTGCCAGGCAACCTGCAGCGAAGTAAGATTACTGGGCAATGGCATTCTCAATAATGCTTCTGCGCACGGCATGGCATCGAAACCATAGGTAGTTTATTGGCAGGTTACCCTTGATGGCTGCGCTGGCTAAATATGCGTGAGCGCTCGACGCTCGAGGTGCTGCTGGCATTCTCGAAGCTTGGGCTCACCTCGTTCGGCGGACCCATCGCGCATATTGGCTACTTTCGCGAAGAACTCGTCGTGCGTCGGGGGTGGCTCGAGGACACCGCCTACACCGATCTCGTGGCGCTCTGTCAGTTCCTGCCCGGGCCCACCAGCAGTCAGGTCGGCGTCTCTCTGGGATTGATTCGCGCGGGCTACTGGGGAGGCCTGGCGGCTTGGATCGGCTTTACGCTGCCATCCGCCATCCTGCTCACCGCCTTTGCCTTCGGTGTGGGGGCATTGGGCGGTCCGATCGGTTCGGGCGTGCTGCACGGCTTGAAACTCGTTGCCGTCGCGATCGTCGCGCAAGCCGTGTGGGGAATGGCGCGCACGCTATGCCCCGATCGTACGCGGGCATCGATCGCCGGCATCGCGGCCGTCATTCTTCTCTTCCACACTGCGTCGGCGGTCCAGATCGGCGCAATCGCCCTGGGGGGCATTGCGGGCCTATGGCTCTGCCGCGCTACCGCGTCCGTAGCGCGGGGTTCGCTCGGGATAACGATCTCGCGTCGAGTCGGCAGTCTTGCGCTGGGCGCTTTTGCTCTGCTGCTGATCGGGCTCCCTCTCCTGCGCAGCCCGTCGCAGGGTCTCCAAATGTTCGACGCCTTTTATCGTTCCGGCGCGCTGGTGTTCGGCGGCGGTCATGTGGTGCTGCCGCTATTGAGCAACGCCTTTGTTGCGCCGGGTTGGGTCAGTGAAGATACTTTTCTCGCGGGCTATGGCGCGGCGCAGGCGGTACCGGGGCCGCTGTTCACGTTTGCCGCTTATCTCGGCGCCGTCGTGCGGCTCTCGCCGCATGGCGTGACGGGTGCGGCGCTCGGACTCATTGCGATATTTCTTCCGGGCATTTTGATTCTATTCGGGACTTTGCCCTTTTGGGAATTGTTTCGGCAGCGCACAGGGGCGCAAGCAATCATGCGCGGGGTCAATGCCGCGGTGGTGGGATTGCTCGGGGCGGCGCTCTATAACCCGCTGTGGACGAGTTCGGTGAAGTCTTCTGCGGATTTCTCGGTCGTATTGATTGGGTTTGTGTTGTTGATCGCATGGCGCGCCCCGCCCCTGGTCGTTGTGGTCCTGGGCGCGCTCGTGGGGCCCCTCCTCACGTAGCCAGAGGTCGGGCGGCGACCCCATCGAAGAAGGCGCCGTGCTTCGAGTGAGGCCGAAAGCGATGACGGTCGCGGTGATCGTCGCCGGTCTTCTGCCCATCATGCTGCGGGGCGGTACCGGCTCCGAAGTCATGCGCAGAATCGCGGCGCCCATGGTCGGCGGCATGATCACCGCCCCGCTGCTATCCATGCTGCTGCTGCTGCGGGCGGCGTATCTGTTGCTGCACCGGCGCGCGCTGCGGCGAGTGTCGAAGGAAACGCGATCATGACGGGCAAGTTACGTCAGCGCTTCACCGATCCTGGCGCCGGAACGACCCGGTAGCGAGCGATGAAGTCGTACGGTATAGTCCTTATAAATGCGAACGCTTCTCATTGTCATAAGCATGCTGTGTGCTTGGATCACCGTCCCAGCACGTGCAGGGGACGTGAATGTCGGCGCCACCCCGCCCGAGCCCGTGGAGCAGGCGTCGCAGACGTGGCAAATTCTCGATTATCTGGCCGACGATTACCGAGGAGCGGTCGCCGACGGCAAGGTTGTGAGCGCTTCCGAATATGCGGAAATGACGGAGTTTGCGCAAACCGTTCGTACGCAACTCCGATCCCTGCCTGCGGTACCGGCGTCTCCCACACTTCAGGAGGCCGCCGAGCGCCTGGCACGAAGCATCGCCGATAAGGCTGGCTCCGACGTGGTAGCGACGCAGGCGCATGCACTCGCCGACGCTCTGCTGGTCGCCTACCCTATTCCGACCGCACCGCTCGCTGCGCCGGATCTGGCACGCGGTGCACGTCTCTACGCGGGCACCTGCGCCGGATGCCACGGCGCCGAGGGGCATGGGGATGGTCCGGTCGGCGCTCAGTTGCAACCCCGACCGGTGGACTTCACCGATCGCACGCGGGCTGCCGAGCGCAGCGTGCTGTCGCTCTACCAGGCGGTCACCCGCGGCATATCTGGTACCGCCATGCCGGGCTTTCCACAGCTCAGCACGGCGGATCGATGGGCGGTGGCGTTCTATGCCGGCAGCCTCGCGTACGCGCCCTATGCCGACGCCGGCGAAGCTCGATGGCGACAGAATCCCGCGCTGCGGGCACATGTGCCGGATCTAAGCGCGTTGGTCCGAGGTCGTGAAGATCAATGGACACCGCTTCTCGGCGCCGCCGACGCCGCAGCAGCCTTAGGCTATTTGCGCAGCCATCCGCAAGCGCTCGCGACCGGTCCGCAGGGCATCGCGCTGGCGCGCACGCGATTGGCCGCGAGCATGGCTGCGTATCGGAACGGCCGAGCGGAGGACGCCGCACGCTTGGCATTATCGGCGTATCTCGACGGCATCGAGCCGATCGAACCCGTCTTGGCGGCTCGAAACGACACTCTGCTCGTTCAATTGGAAATGCACATGGCGCAGTATCGCACCGCCATCCTCGATCACGCCTCCGACGCCGTGACGGCCCAGGCGGCCGAGTTGAAGCGCTTGCTCGACTCCACCGATCAAGAACTCGCGGCAAGCGAGGCAACACCGGCCACCGCCTTTCTCGGCGCGTTTACCATTCTGGTGCGCGAAGGTCTGGAGGCATTGTTGATCGTGGTCGCGATGATCGCGTTCCTTCGCAAGGCACAGCGGAACGATGCCGTGCGCTACGTGCACCTGGGGTGGATGCTGGCGTTGGCGGCCGGTGCGGCGACGTGGGCGGTGGCGACCTACGTCATCGCGGTCAGCGGGGCTAGCCGGGAAGTCACTGAAGGAGTGTCCTCGCTATTCGCGGCCATCGTCCTGCTGGGCGTTGGCATCTGGATGCATCAGAAGAGTGTCGGCGGCCGCTGGCAGGCGTATTTGCGCGCCAAACTCTCCGCGGCACTCGATCGCCGGTCCATGATGTTCTTATTTGGGCTGTCCTTCATTGCCGTTTACCGCGAAGTGTTCGAAACGATTTTGTTCTATGCGGCGCTCTGGACCGAGGGCCAAAAGACCGCGATCGGCGCGGGACTCTTGGCGGGAACGATCGCACTGGTGGCCGTGGCGTGGATATTGTTGCGGACCAGTCGCCGGCTCCCCATCGGTACTTTCTTCGCGGCGAGTTCCCTGCTCATCGTGATTCTGGCGCTGGTTCTCACCGGCAAGGGAATGCAGGCCCTGCAGGAGGCGGGGTGGCTTGCCACGACATCCGTGGCATTTCCGCGAATCGACTGGCTTGGCGTGTTTCCGTCGCAGCAATCGCTGGGCGCACAGGCGCTGATCTTGTCGATCGTGATTATCGCCTTCTTCGTCAACCGGCGCGGCGCGACCCCTGCTACCTAGACATCGGCGAACAAGTCGATCTGCCGGCTATCGCCGATGACGCGCTCGAAATCGAGGCCCAGCGCCGCCAGCACGGGTTCGGATACGGGCTTGATCTGCTTCAGCACGTAATGTTCGCGATCGAGCGGATGCCGTACATTGTCTGTCGGCTCGGGACCGGCCGTGGTCATCACATAGCTGATCGAGCGGCCCAGCGGTTGCGTCGACTTGCGGGCGGCGACCACATGCGGCGGAGTCGTCGCGGTATAATCCGCCTCGTCCTTGCGCAGGTTTTTTCGATAGACCAGCGCGTCATCCAATCGACCGTTCCTCACCCGCGTCACCACGTCGGCAAGATAGACGTCGACGGCCTGATCCGTGAAAAGCCGTTCATAGAGCTCGCGTTGCACCTGCTTGGCAAGCAGCGTCCAATCCCGGCGCACCACCTCCATGCCGACGAACTCGAGACTGTCGATGGCGGCACCGTGGCGCAGGCCCGCGTAACGCTTGCTGGCGCCGCGCGTGCTGTGCCGCGCCCGCGGCAGAAACAATTTCAGATACAGTTTCTCGAACTTCAGTTCCAGCCGGCTGGACACTCTCCAGCGTTCGCCGATGTGGTGCGCGAGTTCGCCGTTCAGGGCGGCGGCGAGCCGGCGACCTTGGTCGAGGGCCTGGTGGGCGTCGCTGCTGTGAGAATGAACGAATAGACTGTCCGTATCGCCGTACAGCACGTTGAAACCCGCCGCCTCGAACCAGCGCTTCGACCACAACAAGACTTCACGGCCCGTTCCGGTGATCGAATTCCCCAGGGCCGGGTTATAGAAACGGCAGGCGGGCGTGCCCAGTACGCCGTAGAACGAATTCATCAGGATCTTGATGGCGTTCGACGCCACAGCGTCGCCAATTCGCTTGGCCGCCTCGCGCCGGGGAAACAATTCGTCGAGCATCTGCGGCAGGATTGCCGGCTCACGCCGAAATGCGCCGCCGGGCGTGCGAATCAGGTCGGCGTCCGCTCCGGGGTCGGCCACATAGGAGAGCGGATCGATGTTGAAGGTACGAATGATGCTCGGGTACAGACTCGTGAAATCGAACACCCAGACATTGCCGTGCAAGCCGCTGATGGGCTCGAGTACATGACCGCCTTGTTGCAAGGCGTGGACATCGGCGTCATCCGAGCGCACGGTGGGCGCGACGACATGCCGCTTGCCGAGTTCAGTCAGATAGAGAAAGTCGAACGACGCAATGCTGGCGGCCACCCGATCCGGCGTCATGCCGGCGAGCTGGCTGCGGGCATAGGCGAGGCGCACGAGATCGAGCTTCTGTAGGATCTCGTAGGCCAGCCGCGCATCCGTTCGCGCGTAGAGCGCGAACGCCGCGAGATCGTGACGATAGTTATGAGTGATCTCGGCGATGCGATCGCGCACATCCCCGGCGACCGCCTTGCCCTCGCCGAGAACCTCGCGCGCCACGGCATCGAGCGAATACTCGTCCATGCGCACGAACGCGCCGCGCAACAGATCGATGCCGTCGAGCACCAGCCGGCCCGGCACATTGGCCTGCCCGCTGCCGAAGAAGCCCTCCGCCTTGCGAATCCTGAGGGCTCCCGAATCCCGCCCCAGGAGGAACGGATGGCGAACGCGGCCGGCGATCCGCTGCAATACCGACAGGTCGAAATCGATGATGTTCCAGCCCGTCAGCACGTCGGGATCGATCGATCGAACGCGGTCGCAAAAGGCCTGCAATGCCGCGAACTCATCCGTGCAACGAATCGCATGAGCGGGCATGGCGCGTTCGCTGCCGTCCACGATCAATACCTCGTCGACGCCGGGCGCATATATCGAGATCGCCAGCAAGCGCTCGGCCTTGCCGTCGGTTTCTATGTCGAACGACAGCACGCGCGGTTCGATCTTGACGGCGGCGGGCGCGAGCGACGGATTGTCGAATATCCAGGTTACCCCGGTTCCCGGCACGGGTTCGGCGTCGATCTCGCACCCTCCCTTGACGCCGCGTTCGATCAGATACCTGATGGGGAAGCGCACATCGGCCTCGAACGTGTCGACGCCGGCGGCGTGCAGGCGATCGCGTACGGGAGGCACGTCCGGCGGGACATCCACGTACATCGCACTGACGGGCGCGCCGTCGAAGGTCTGTCTGCCGGCGACGTTCGGCTCGCATCCGCTGACCTGACGCGCCCGATCGGCGTCGGCGGCGCGGATATAGAAATGTGGCCGCTGCCGATCGTCGCGTACCAGAAACGTCTCGCCGGTCTCCAAGCGGCCGTAGAGGTGGATGACGGGAACGCGTTCTCCGCCCGCTCGGGCGACCACGCGATAACTTGCTTGAAGAATGAAGCCGCGGAACTGGGTCACGGCGGCATTTTGCGCCATCCGGGCCGGTTGTGGCGCGTGGATTGCAGGGGGTGACAAGTTCGTCCTTCGCGGCCAACATACGCCGCTTATGCGCCGCTCCGGCAAGTCATTCTCGGAATTGTTCCTGCCGTCCAGAACCGGCCGTTCGCGGCCACGCCGATCGCCGGCGGCCGCTGAGAATCCCGCGCTTCAGGCAATCTGGGACGTGGTGTGTGCGATTCCCCGCGGCCAGATTTCGACGTATGGGGCCGTCGCCAGAGCCGCCGGTCTGCCGGGCCGCGCGCGGTTGGCCGGTTTCGCGCTGCGGATGGCGCCACGAGACGTGAACGTCCCATGGCACCGCGTGGTCGGCGCCGGCGGCCGCATCGTGTTTCCGAAGGCCTCGCGGCAACACCGGGAACAGGCACAGCGGTTGCGCGCGGAGGGCGTCGCCGTCAAGGACGGTCGAATCGACCGACTGTTCATCGCAGATCTCGACGATCCACGAGCGTAGACGCGAAAGCAGACCGCTAGGATCGCTACAACTAAAGATCGTTGACCTTTCCCACCAAACCCCATATCTTGTGCCCCGTCGCGGTGTCTAGCACAACAACTAGACCTAAAATGGAATCCGGTTCGAATCCGGAACTGCCCCGCAGCGGTAACTGGGAACGAACGATGCCATTGGCACTGATCCGTGAGTGTTCACGATTGGGAAGCGGCATCCAGTAGACAACCGGCCACATCTTGGCCGCGCGCCCGGAAGTCCGAAGACCTGCCGCGATCGGCATCGTTAACGTTGCCGTTCGGCTGTGGAGCTCTCGTGGCAAGGGCGGCCGGGGCTCGACTATCTGCCGAGCTCTCCCACCCTGTTCAACGCGGGCACCTTGCATGAGCAACTCTCGAGCTGCTTCCTGCTCGATTCGCCGCCGGACTCTCTCGAAGGGGTATACGAGAAATACAAGGACATCGCCCTCTTGTCCAAATTCTCCGGCGGCATCGGCATCGCCTGGCACCGGGTCCGCTCCGAAGGCTCGCTCATCCGCTCCACCAACGGCCTGTCTAACGGAATCGTGCCCTGGCTGAAGACGCTCGATTCATCCGTCGCGGCCGTCAATCAGGGCGGCAAGCGCAAGGGTGCCGCGTGCGTGTATCTGGAAACCTGGCACGCCGATATCGAAGCCTTCCTCGAACTGCGGGACAACACCGGCGATGACGCACGACGCGCGCATCACCTGAACGTCGCCAATTGGGTGCCCGACCTGTTCATGAAGCGCGTGGAAGCCGGCGAGAACTGGTCGCTGTTCGATCCGAAGGATGTGCCTGAATTCCCCGACGTGTATGGCGGGGAATTCGATCGCGCGTACGCCCAAGCCGAGGCGCAGGGACTCGCCCGCAAGACGCTGCCCGCGCGCGACTTGTACGCGCGCATGATGCGCACCCTCGCCCAGACCGGCAACGGCTGGATGACCTTCAAGGACAAGTCCAACAGAGCCTGCAATCAAACCGCGCAGCCCGGAGCCGTGGTGCATTTATCGAATCTGTGCACCGAGATCATCGAGGTGAGTTCGCAGGGCGAAACGGCGGTGTGCAATCTGGGCTCCATCAATTTGGGCAGGCATGTCGGCGCAGCCGGCTTCGACTTCGAGAAGCTGGCCCACACCGTCGAAGTCGCCGTGCGGCAACTGGACAGCGTCATCGATCTGAATTTCTATCCGATTGCGACGGCGCGCGCATCGAACCTGCGTTGGCGCCCGGTCGGTCTAGGCTTGATGGGACTGCAGGATGTATTTTTCCGCCTACGGCTGCCCTTCGACAGCGAACCCGCGCGCGCCCTCTCCCGGCAAATCTCCGAGGACGTGTATTTTCACACCCTGCGCACCTCGAACGAACTCGCGCGGCTGCACGGCGCTCACCCGAACTTCGCCGACACTCGCGCGGCCCGCGGAGAGCTGCAGTTCGACGCCTGGGGCGCCACCCCGACGAATCCCGAGCGGTGGCGCCATCTGGCCCGGGAAATCGAAATCCATGGCTTGCGCAACAGTCTGCTGATCGCCATCGCGCCCACCGCAACCATCGCGTCGATCGCAGGCTGCTACGAGTGCATCGAGCCGCCGATCTCCAATCTGTTCAAACGCGAAACGTTGTCCGGCGACTTTCTGCAGATCAACGGCTACCTCGTCGACGAACTGAAACAGCTGGGACTGTGGACGGCCGGGATGCGCGACGCGATCAAGCTCGCCGACGGCTCCATTCAACAGCTCGAAGCCATTCCCGCGGAACTGCGGGACATCTATCGCACGGCATGGGAATTACCCATGAAGTCGTTGATCGAAATGGCCGCGGCGCGCGGCGCGTTCATCGACCAAAGCCAATCGCTCAACCTGTTCATCGCGAATCCCAATATCGGCCAGCTGTCCAGCATGTACATGTATGCCTGGAAACAGGGATTGAAAACGACGTACTACCTGCGCTCGCGGCCGGCCACGCGCATCGCGAAGACCACCGTGGCAGAGCCCATGCCGGGGGCCGAACCCGATTCGGCTGCGACCGCCTGCTCCCTGGAAAATCCCGCGGTTTGCGAGGCCTGCCAGTGACGCGCCTGCTCGATCCGGGGTTCAACCTGACGCTGCGGCCGATGCAGTACCCGAAATTCTACGAGATGTATCGGGCGGCCATCAAGAACACCTGGAGCGTCGAGGAAATCGATTTCCAGATCGATTTGAGCCATATCCAGCGCCGCATGAGTCCCGCGGATCGGCACTTGATCGAGCGCTTGGTCGCGTTCTTCGCGACCGGCGATTCCATCGTCTCGAACAACCTGGTCTTGAGTCTCTACAAGCACATCAACTCGCCGGAAGCTCGCATGTATCTGTCGCGGCAGCTGTACGAGGAAGCCTTGCACGTGCAGTTCTACCTGACGTTGCTCGACAACTATGTGCCGGATCAGGACGCCCGCGCCCTGGCATTCGCGGCCATCGACAACAGCCCTTCCATCCAGCGCAAGGCGGAGTTCTGCCGGCGCTGGACGGACTCCGTCGTCGATTTGCGGCGAATCGCCACCGCCGACGACCGTCGGCGGTTCCTGCTGAACTTGACCTGCTTCGCGAGTTGCATCGAGGGCCTCTTCTTCTTCGGTGCGTTCGCGTACGTGTATTTCCTGCGTTCGCGCGGCCTGCTGCCCGGGCTCGCGGCCGGCACCAATTGGGTGTTTCGCGATGAAAGCGCCCACATGTCGTTTGCGTATGAAGTGCTGCGGACCGTGCGCGAAGAGGAACCGGCGCTTTTCGATGCACGATGGGCCGCACAGGTGCTGCAGATGATCGAAGAAGCCGTCGAATGCGAAGCGGCATTCGCCGACGACGTGTTGTCCGGCGGCGTGGTGGGACTGACGCGTCGGGAAATGCGCGAGTATCTCCAATATGTCGCCGATCAACGGCTGACCATGCTCGGCCTGCCGATTCGATATGGTTCGCGCAATCCATTCTCGTTCATGGAATTGCAGGATGTGCAGGAATTGACCAATTTCTTCGAGCGCAGGGTATCGTCGTACCAAGTCGCGGTACAGGGTGAAGTCGCGTTCGATCGGGCATTCTGACCCAAACCGCGCCGCACGAACACATGCTGCATCCCCGCCGCCCGCGCAGCTTCGATGCCGAGTCGCTGTCCTCGAACACCAGGCAGTCCTCGGGCGCCACATCGAGCCGGCGTGCCGCTTCCAGGAAGGGATCGGGGAACGGCTTGCCGCGGTCCAACGCCCGTGCGGCGCGTCGGCAGCGCTGCTAGCGGGCCTTGCGCTTGATGGAACGAAACTTGATGCCCAGTTTCATCGCCTTCTGCGCGACAGCGCCCGGCGTACGGCCGAGCTTTTTCGCCGTTTGCGTACCGGAGAGCTTCGCCTTGGCGAACCCGCGCAGATTCTTCACATCGTCTTTCGACCAGGCTATTACTACACGTCGCTTCTTCTTTGCCATTTACTGCTTCCTGTTGAGAAGCGCGCATCATACCGGCGCCGCATGTCGCGCGCGGCCCTATTTATCGCCGTTTTGGTTGACTTTCGATCAAATTGGCATGATCAAGCCGCACCGACCCCTTGAAAGGGGCTGGCGCAGGAATCGATGACATGGTAATTACGAACAGGCCATCGCCGACGCAGGTACTTGGAACGCGCGCAGTGAACTCGGAACATTACTTGGGTTCGATGCTGAGGAGCGTTGCGCGATTGACGTTCGGTGTATGCATGGCGCTTGCACTCCTGCATTCGGGCGCGGTTGCCGCCGCCGCGTCGGCGCGGACCCCGCAGGCGCCGCTCGATGCACCGCCTGAATTGAAACGCCTGGTGGGCGAATACGGCGCGCCGGACTCGTTGCTGACCATCTATGAATCCGACGGGCAGCTCTTTGCCGACGGTAACGGATTGACCCGCGTCGCCCTGCGGCGTTTGTCGCCGATCGAGTACGAGGCCGGCAAGGGGCTGCACCGCTCGGTCCATCTGAAATTCGACGCCGATGGACTGCGTGAAATCGTGGATGTCGACGTTGGGGACAAACGTTTGCCGCGCCTCGACATCGGGCGGGATACGGTGGAGCACTTTCGTTCCAGCGTCCGCGCCGACGCGGGCGCATTGCGCGCGAAGGCGCTCGCGGCGACGCCGCCCGTCGAACCCGCACCGAAACGCGCAACGGACTTGGTCGACCTCGCAAGCCTCGGTTCTTCGATACGCTTCGACATTCGCTACGCCACGTCGAACAACTTCATGGGGTTTCCGTTGTACGAGACGCCCGCGGCGTTTCTGCAGCGCCCGGCGGCGCAAGCGCTGCGGCGCGCCGCGCAAAGTTTGGCGCCCCGCGGTTATGGTCTATTGGTACACGATGCATACCGACCCTGGTTCGTCACCAAGATGTTCTGGGATGCCACGCCGGCAGCGGCGCACATTTTCGTTGCCGACCCTGCCGAAGGCTCACGCCACAATCGGGGTTGCGCCGTCGATTTGACGCTGTACGAACTGGCGAGCGGCAAGCCGGTGGAGATGACGGGATCCTACGATGAAATGTCGCCGCGTTCCTTCGCGGATTTTCCGGGCGGCACGAGCCGCCAACGTTTCCTGCGCGATCTGTTGCGCACAGCCATGGAGGCGCAGGGCTTCGCGGTCTATGCCGAAGAATGGTGGCATTTCGACTACCAGGATTGGCACGACTACGCGATCGGCAACGTCACGTTCGAGCATCTCCGAGCCCGCGAGACTATTCCGAACGCACAGGCGGCCTTGGCCGTCCGCGGAGCGCCTTCGCAGGATCGCGACCACCCTGGCACTGCGGCCCGATGACGGCGCACAAACCGTTGCTCGGCGCAGTGGAGTTCGGCGGGACCAAGTGCGTCTGTCTCCTCGGCACCGGACCCGACGACATTCGCGAGCAGGTATCGGTCCCGACCGGGAGCAACTCGGAGGCGACGCTGACTCGGATCGAGGGCGTGCTGCGGAATTGGCAGGACGCGCATGGTGCCATGGCGGCTCTCGGCATCGCGTCGTTCGGGCCGGTCGATCTCGACCGTCGGTCGCCAAGCTACGGATCGATCACCTCGACGCCGAAATCCGGCTGGCGGAATACGCCCATTGCCGGTCGCTTCGCACGCGCGTTCGGCGTTCCCGTGGGCTTCGATACGGACGTGAACGGCGCCGCGCTGGCAGAGGGGCGCTGGGGAGCGGCCATCGGTCTTGCGGATTTCGCCTACATTACCGTGGGCACCGGCGTGGGTGTCGGGCTGGTCGTCGGCGGGTATCCGGTTTACGGGTTCGGTCATCCCGAGCTCGGACACATTCGTGTCGTGCGCAAGCCGGGCGATACCTGGAGGGGCAGCTGTCCGTT
>PLAH01000151.1 GCA_003134045.1 Gammaproteobacteria bacterium | reverse complement strand
AGGTCGGGAATGGCGAGAGCGGCGGAGAAGACGGGGAGGGATTTCCATACTGAATCAGCTAATGCCGCAACACTTTCGGCGGGTTTTCGCGACCCTTAGGAGTTCAGAGGGGCGTTCCGTCTGGCATGGCGGTCGGGCCGCTGCAAATCAAACCACACGGATCTGCGACGCCCATCCGAACCGATTGCGCGGATGTTGGCGCTTGCCTCCGTAGCGAAGATCGACGGCGTCTTGAGGGTGTGACGCAGTATAAATGAATTAGCCGTAGGAAGATGGACTGTGACCTGTTGCCTCGCCATGCTGGTATAAATCGCCGATTCTTCTAGCAAGACGAAAGCTGGCACGGCAATTCAACGGAAGGAACGGCCCGGTATGCGCAATATCATCATCACAGACTTGACTCGATTCAGTCAGCCGATAGATGTCTGTACGGCCGGAACCGACATTAGCTCTAGCAACTGTATTCGGCCAATGCCGTATCTAAAGGCGGCGGCGTGCGAAAAGTTGGGCCTGCTACCGGGAGCGATTCTCAGAGGTGATTTCGTGCCGATTTCCGGCGTGACTGGACCGCACCAGGAGGACGCAAAGTACTCAAAGCTTGAGTTCGTAGGTCCGTGCACATCAGCTGAATTTAAAGACGCTCTTCGTGCCGGGCTGTTCAAGTCGGTCGAGGAGGGATTTGCGATCAAGCTCGGCGCAAACCAGAAGCACGTTCCAATTGGGCATCTACTCAGACGATCGATCATCACGATTGCCGTGAATCCCAATTCGATCCGCATCGTCGAAGACGGGTACAAACCCGGCAAAATCCGGGTTCACTTCACCGACGGGGCGGGACGCCAATTCAGGTACCTTCCCATAACAGACCTTGGGTTTCACCGCTATGCGGAAAGACACTTCGCCGACCAAAATCTGCCGAGCCTTAATGCCTTCATTGGAAGCCAACCCGAGGCCTACCTACGCCTCGGCCTCAGCCGCGCCCACCAGATCGGTGGCACCTCGGGGTACTGGATGCAGGTAAACGGCATTTACACGTTCCCGGACTTCGTTAAGGAAATACGCAGCTATAAGTAACGAATAATGCTCGGGGTAATTTTCGCGCGAGAAGGAAAGGTTGCGCCGATCTGTACTGCACGGTGAATTGAGCTGCACGGAGGAATCGATGTACACACAAACAATTCTCTGTCTAGCAAACTCTAAGAAAACCAGAGGAACTTGTATTGCGGGAAAGGAGATCGAGGGAGCGCACTTAGGTCCTTGGATCCGTCCGGTAAGTGATCGACCGACCCACGAAATCTTAGAAATCAAGCGAAGATATTCCGAGACTGGCCTAGCGGAGGTCTTCGATGTCATCGAAATCACCTTTTGCCGCCACGTCGGCGCGACACCAAACTGAGAATCACTTAATTGATCCGCGCACTTCTTGGCAAAAAAGAGGTACCGGAACGTGGGAGCAAGTCAAAGCAGCCCAAGATGCCATTTTCGGCCCCCTATGGCTCAATGGCTACTCGACCTATCATGGCATCGAGGATAAAGTACCGGACTCGAGTTTGGACGAAGTTTCCGACTCCCTGAAGCTAATCGAGGTGCCTGAGCTAACGCTGCGGGTGGCGTTTGAGCCAGGCTGGCAGGGGCGCCCCGGGTCGCGAAAAGTGCGGGGATCCTTCGCCTTGAATCATTGTCGATACCTGCTAGCGATTACTGATCCGCACGTGGAAGCGGTCTATGTGACGAAGCCGGATGGGGACTATCCCATTGGCTCGGCCATCCTCTGCGTGAGTCTTTCAGAACCTATTCATGGATTCGCGTTTAAACTGATAGCGACAGTTATCACCAAGGATCCGCAGATCCACAAGTGAGTTGTAGTTCGGTATGCTTTCGTCGTAGCTGTTAAACTACAGGCCAGGCGGTACGGCATGAAAAAGCTTCTATTCACCATTGGCCATTCCACGCACACGCTGGAGCACTTTCTCGGCTTGCTGGCTCAACACCGAATCGAGGCTGTTTGCGATGTGCGCTCCGTGCCCTACAGCCAGCGCAACCCACAGTTCAATCGCGAATCGCTTAAACATCAATTGCAGGCGATGAGAGTCTCGTATGTTTTTCTCGGTAAGGAACTTGGAGCTCGTAGTGACAATTCAGCGTGCTATATCGACGGCAAAGTGCAGTACAATCACCTGGTGGATGAGCCGCTATTTATCCAGGGCCTAAGCCGATTGCGAACTGGTATTGGCCGTTATCGCGTGGCGCTCATGTGCGCCGAACGTGATCCGCTGACTTGTCATCGGACGATCTTGGTTTGCCGAGAGCTTCGGTCACCCGACCTGAGCATAGAACACATCCTGGCCGATGGTGCTATTGAGCCGCACGCGGCTGCTGAGCAGCGACTGATGTCGATGCTCAACATTCGCCCTGACATGTTGCATGGGGAATGCGACTGCATCGAGCAGGCCTACGATGTGCAGGCAAGCCATATTGCTTACGTGAAACCACTACAGAACACCTTCTCCGAGTCATACAAACTCCCTGATGAAAATATTTACGATCGGCTTCACGAATAAGCGCGCGGAGCGTTTTTTCGAGAAACTCAAACAAGCGGGGGTAAAGCGAGTAGTCGACGTTCGCCTCAATAACATTTCGCAATTAGCGGGATTCAGTAAAAAGGATGATCTCAAATATTTCCTCGACGCCGTTGCTGGAATCGACTATATCCACTTGCCTGAACTTGCTCCAACCAAGGAAATGCTGGACGCATATAAAAAACACAAGGGTGAGTGGTCGGTTTACGAGGCCGAATTTCTCAATTTGATGCAGCGCCGACACATTGAGACCTCGATCGCGAGGGATTTGATCGATCAAGGCTGCCTGCTTTGCAGCGAAGATAAGCCACATCACTGCCATAGGCGCCTTGTCGCCGAATACTTCAGCCAACATTGGCCCGGCGTTGCAATCGACCATCTACTCTAATGCCCAATCACCTACAAGAGGCAAAGCCAGCCTGCCGTACAGTGTTCGCTCCTATTGGGTACTGGATGAAGTGAACAAAACCTTCCGATACTTTCCCGTATAAAGTGGATTGATAAGCGAAAATCGAAAATAATCCTTTTTGCAAGATTGATATTGCGGGGGAGTGAAATGGCAAAGGACTCTGGCATCGAATGGACGCATCACACCTTTAATCCCTGGTGGGGTTGCGTCAAGCTCTCGCCCGCATGCGCCCACTGCTACGCCGAAACTTGGGCACGTCGCGTCGGGATGGACCTCTGGGGAGGCGATGCCCCGCGACGATTCTTTACCGAACAGCATTGGCATGGCCCGATAAAGTGGAATGCAGAAGCAGAGCGTCAGGGCATTCGCGCACGAGTGTTTTGCGCCTCGATGGCAGATGTGTTCGAACCTCGTACGGACCTTGATTTCTGGCGTGAAAAACTCTGGGCTCTCATTGAAAAGACCCCTCATCTCGATTGGCTCCTTCTGACCAAGCGACCCGGCCACATCAAACATGTCTATCCCTGGGCACGACAAGCGCGTCAAAATGTCTGGCTCGGGACCACGGCGGAGAATCAGCGCTGGGCGGATCGTCGAATTGAACGACTCATCGCGGTAGACGCGCGCGTCCGCTTCTTATCGTGTGAACCGCTGCTTTCTGCCGTTGATTTAGAACGCTGGCTTAAGAGAGATCAGATCGGCTGGGTGATCGCAGGCGGAGAAAGCGGTGGCGCTGCGCGGCCAACACACCCGAACTGGATCCGTTCGCTGCGTGACCAATGTACGAAGTTCCGCGTCCCGTTCCATTTTAAGCAATGGGGACATTGGGGCCCGGAATTCCAGGGTGCGGCCACGGCAAAAATGATCGAACTTCAAGACGAGACTGGCAGTCTCGAGCGCTTGACCTGGCGGCCCAAAAAGTTAAGTGGCCGCATTTTGGACGGGCACACCCATGACGGATATCCCAGAGCATAGGAGGACCGGATGGCAGGGAAGAATAAGAAATTGCAAGATGCAAAAAGCGCGGACAAAGCGGCGGCGCAATCTTATCAGCTGAGGTTTTCAGATGTCGAGAAATGGGAAATCCCGCCGGCTGTAGGGAACGCGGTTGCAATTGATTCGCTCCCGTCACCGATCTGGACAGAAACCAAGGCGCAATTGATTGCCAATTACCTACGCCTGTTCCTGATGATCACGAAGCATGGAGTCTACATCGACGGGTTCGCCGGTCCCCAAGATAGGCCAAATCCCGATTCTTGGGCAGCAAAGCTCGTCGTAGAAATGTCGCCGCCCTGGATGAAAGCTTTCTTCCTTTGTGAATTAAACAAAAATTCCTACGCGCATCTTATTGACATGTTACAAGGCCAGCCGACAATCCGTGCGCGAAAAATTCAAGCTAAGCACGCCGATTTTAATGAATGGGTGAATGAGGTACTTGCCTCCGGCTTGATCACCGAGAAGACTGCGTCATTTGCTCTCCTCGATCAAAGATCGACGGAGTGTCACTGGGCCACAGTGAAAAAGCTCGCGGAACACAAGCGGTCAGGCAACAAAATCGAATTGTTTTACTTTTTTCCCACTGGCTGGATTCATCGTACTGTCAAAGCGACTGAGAACAAAGCGGAATTGGTCGCTTGGTGGGGGGATGACAGCTGGAAGCAGGTTGAAACTGTAGGTCAGGATCAAGCGCAGCAACTCTTTCTAAGAAAGATCCAAGCTCTCGGTTACAAAGACGTCAAGAGCTGGCCCATTTCTTCGCGAGAACTAGGCGCCGGAAGAACGATGTATCACATGATTCACGCGACCGATCACCTCGAGGCACCTAAGCTCATGTTCCGGGCCTATCGAAATCTCATTGGCAATGTTCCGGCCGGAGAACAATCCCAGTTTCCTTTCGAGGGTCAAGAGAAAATAAAGTTTTGCGGCGAGGATTAACGTAGCTTTTAACTGCCCTTCTAAGCTGTGTGGCCGAGCAAAAGCGATTTCTGGAGTTGGCCCATCCAACCGAATAGGGCGCAGACGGATAACTGCGGCTAGGCGGCATTGATGAACTGATTGGGGGCGTGGGCAATATCGCTGGTGTTTTAATCGGATTTGCCAACGAGTAACAGTTTGGATGTCGCCCAATTCTTGGCCCCACAGGGGTATAGTGCGGAGAACCAGCATATGCGAGCTTGATCGAACGTGACTAAGCCCCCAGGGATGTAAGGGTATGGCATTGACGCAATCCGTTAAAACGCTGACTATTTTCCTGCTCAAGCCAGGTGTGGATGAGCAGGAAGCGTTGGATGAGGAAAGCGCTGCGGGTCTTCAAGTTCAAACCGTAACACTCGGTTCCAAAAAGCTTGGATCGCTGTACGCTAGGCAAGCGCCGCTCGCTCCACCCTCCTGGCTGAAATTGTTTGCCGACGCCGTTGACAATAAATTTAAGCAGAAACTGAAGACGACGTCAGTAGCCGCGGCGTTTTTCACGCCGGTGGGCGGACGCCTCTTCGCACTTGTGTTCGGCCAAGGTCGACATCTGCTACGCCCCGGGGCTTATGAGGAGCGGTTTGGTTTGAGAGTAACTCTGAATTCGGTAGATCCCAAGAAATTGCGTGCGGTGGATGTCGCCACTCTGGAAACCAATCCTTTCCACGGTAAACGACAGGCATCGCGCGCCGCCTCGCTGGGCGAACTCGGATTGGACTTGGATCAGGATATTCTGCGGGCAGTCACCGGAAAGCCGATTGATGAGGATAGCGGCACCCAAATGGCGGGTATCGACTCACTTTCGGTTCGCGTGCGAGTCGATTTAGCATCGCTTCGCAAACTACTAAAGCGCTACCTGGAAATCAGTGAGAGGAAGGATTACCAGTTGCATTTCCCGTGGGTTGATCATGTGTCCGAAGTTCGCGACGCAAAGGTCAACGAGGCTCTATTCGCGACGTTAGAGCAGGTACTTTGCGCTCAGCAGCCTGGTAATGTTTGGGCGGCCATACCCGAGGTCATAGATTGGACGACGTTTGACACTTTTCGCTTCGGGTCGATCAAGGCCGCCGGCTACGATGACATCACTCTGGAACGGTTGACTAATGCACTCGAGGGCGCAGCTCCCAGTATCGAATTGATGCGTCAAAAACGCGTACATTGCATGGCGGAAAACAATCCGCATCCGCAGCACACGTGGACATTCTTGAAATGCTTGACGGCGGAACTGGCAACGCCAAATGGAGTGCATGTTCTCAACGCGGGCACTTGGTATCGCGTGAGTTCCGATTTCGTTCAGCAGGTTGACGCAGATATTGCCGCACTAAAGCCGTCAGTTGTGACGTTGCCAGAATGGGGCGATGAACATGAAGATGCCTACTGCGAGCGAATTGCAAAAAAGAGCAAAGGTGAACTGGCGTTAATGGATCGGGTCATGATCCAGCATGCCGGCATGGCGAGTCCCATCGAATTTTGTGACCTGTATAGTAAGGACCGGCGACTGATCCACGTCAAGCGCTACGGGCAGTCGAGCATTCTGAGCCACCTATTTATGCAAGGTTTGGTTTCTGCCAACAGCCTATTGGCGGATGTGCGCTTTCGTCAGGTGTTGAATGAAAAACTGCCCAAGTCCCATGTCTTTTCGCGGCCGGGTGATCGTCCAGATCCACAGCTTTTCGAGGTAGCATTTGCCATTGGCAGTAAAGAAGTAGGACCTTTACAGTTGCCATTCTTCAGTCGCGTAACTTTGAAGAATGTCGCGCGAACGATCATGCAGTCGTACGGGTATCGAGTTACCGTGAATAAGATTCAAGTTAACAAGCTCACCGATATTGGACATTGATTTTCTTATGAACTGATGTATCCGGAACGAACGGAGGGAATCACTTACAGTTAGCTGTCCTCGATCGGGGCATGCACAGGCTGAACCGGATTCGATCGCGAACGGTCAACCAATAGACAGTGCATATTCAACATAATGCCCGAGGGGCGTAGGGCAGCATGAGCATTCAACCGCCTTGATGCAAATTGACCGGCGCACAAGAGACATGCGACCTGTACGTTACTCCGCAACTTCGCATAACGGGCAGCATGTCTCATGCACCGAATTTATCAATGGTCGAGTTTTGATCGGCCCGTAATCCGGCCTTGGCAAGTCACTCAATATCCCTTCCTTTCGAAGGTGTTTGCCGTTGTCGATTTCAATAATTCCCGTCAATTATTTCAACAATTTGTGTCAACAGCGGCCTGGTGCGCCGCGACTGCCATTGGCCAACCGGGGGGAATATCTATCCACCATTGCCGGCGGTATGCAGATGGCCATCGGTCCTGCCGATTCGCCAGCCATTCCATGCCGGCGGGCGCTGAACCAAGGATTCGTGACATCTGGCGATCTTGTGGAGTGAAACCGGGTGAACGATCCGATGCGTCCGTATGGCAAGAGGCCAAGAGAGCGTGAGCGACCCACAGCGCCGCACCTCGCACTTTTGGATTCGTGACATCGCGTAATGAGCGATCCCCGTTCTGGCTTTGCTCACCCGGTCCGCATTGCCGGCGATGTCGTCCGACGATGCCGTAGCCTTCCTGTTCCTCGACTGGGGATAGGTCTTCTGCATTTGACCAAGCACAAACCGGTTCGAAGTGCGTCAATGACCACGTGGTCACATCATCGACGACCGTCAAGAAGTCTTCCGCCGACAGGTTGCCCCACAGCAGGCAATTCGGAGTGATTCCCGTAAAGGCATCGGCGATTGCGCGCTCTATTTCCAGCAGGCTTCCGAGCATCACCCCTCGCATCGCGGATTCGCTTGCCACTTTGAGATCCCGATATCGATTGACCGCCAGAAACTGCATGTCCTGCCGCAGCTCGGCCGCCGACCACGTTGTCTCGTAACCTGAAGAGGTGCGCGGTCTGTGAGTAATCAGCGGGTACCTGTGAGTCGAACACACGGTGCACCAGGATTGCAGCCAACACCGCCGGCCGTAGGGAGCACGCCCCGCACGGATGTCCTCGAGGCAACACAGAGGGCAATAGGCTCTGAAGGTGAATTCTCGCAGTTCCCAGCCGCTCGCCGGTGGCCATAGCGCGGTACATACCGGCGGCGATAGCCGGCTCAATAGCACGAGGCGATCCACAAACCGTGATTCGTAGAGGCGCTGAAGGGTGAGCGGATCGGGCCAGCGGCTACGAATTCCGCCAGGTGAGTCGATGGAATTCACCAGCGCCGTGGCGCTCATGCCGTATTCGCGTCCGATCCGCTCGATCCAGGACGGGAGGGACTCGTCCTGCTCGGGGCGGGGACAGATCGGCCACTCTCGCAGCATGGCCGCTAGAGCGCCACCGCCCGCAGGCGTTCACTGACCCGCTCGATCGAAGCTGCGTCAATCTGCTCGGTGCCATCACCGATCGCGATCTCAGCGGCGCGGCCGATCAGCCAGGTTACCCGCCCGGTAATGCCGTCGCTTTGCTTGATGAGCGCGTGAATCATCTCCGGTTCACCAAAAGGCGAGGGCTTGCGAAGGGGTAATAGCTTGCCGTAGGCCACGACAAACGACCGGAAGGCATCGGTCGCGGTCCAGCGGGGGATCAGCAGCGGTTCGAAGCGACTGGCAACCTGTAGGTCGGTCTGCAACGCGTGGAAGGCATCGGAGGTGCCAACGACAACCACGACGATCTTGAGTTCGTTCGTCATGAACTTTAGCAAATTGAGTGCACGGCGTTGTTCGCGATGGCTGCCGGCCAGCAAATGGTGGACCTCATCGATGAACAGCAGCTTCGTGCCGAGCTTTTGCAGAAGATGGATCACCCGACCCTCAAGTGCCCCCAATTGCTCGCGGATGGAGTAGGGCGCCCCAAGGATCTCCAGGATCCGCGTATAGAATCGGCGCTCGTCTGGACTCGGCGGCATCTGCACGGTCAAGACCGGTCGCAACTTGATCTGGCGCCGCTCATCGAGCGTACTCGGATGCTGGCGCTCCATTTTTTCCAGAATCATGGTCTTACCCATGCCGCTGTCGCCATACAGCAGCATGCACGGCATCCGGGCGCAGGTGGGGTAGTGATACCGCCGCTCCAGCTCCTCGACCGCCATCTGCGCCCTGGAGAACCCCACCCAACGCGCCGTTTGCACGAGGTGGATACGCGCCTTGGCATCCTGGAATGCCTGCTCTTTGGCCGGGCCCGCGAGGTGCGATAGGTCGAGCATCATGGGGGGTTCTCCCAGATTTCCGTCGGCAGCGAGTCGGCTTCCTTGGTAAAGTCGATGGAGCTGACCAGGGGCTGTTTCTCGGCCTTGACTCGCCGGGCCGCCTCGGCGCGACGTCGCGTGGCCTTGGTGGTGGTCACCGCCGCAGCGACGATGTTTTGCTGTTTGTCGTGGGTCGAGAACAACAGATTCTCGTCGATGTGAGCTTTTGACTGAGCCCGCAATAGCGCCTGAAGATGCCGAAGTTCGGCCAGCGAAATGGGTGGATGGGTGACATTGGCGTAGGGAACGCTGTGGTAGCGAAGATCCTTGCCCATGACAAATAGATGCGAGAGGTCGCGCGGATCGTAGCGCACGATGAGCGGCTCGTTCGGTTGTGCAATCGCCGGTAGCATGTCCGACCAGTACCTTATGCGCTCGAAGATCAGTCCATTTCGTTGCAGACGACGGCGGGTCACCGGCAAAAAGCTGACGAGAAACCGCGTCGGATCCGCCGGCACCGCCGGTGTCACGCCGGTGGCGATACTCGCCGCCCACGCCGCGGCAGGCGCAGTTCCCAGCATGCGGTGGGGGTCTTGGTGATATCGGCCCGCGATTTCCAGGCATAGCCAGTGGGCAAACTCGGATAGAGTCATCACCGCGGCGCTCTCCGCATCGTAGCTGCCGCGCGCCGTCGGTGACGAATCGGTGGTCCCTGGTAACAAGTGGACCCGCCCCATCATGGTGCCGATCAGGCGTTCGATATGGCCCCCAAAGTGCGGTTGGCGGACCGGTCGATATGACAAAGTAATGCCATACTCGCTACAGCCGCGCTGCAGGGCAATGCCGTGAAAGTCGGGACCGTTGTCGACCAACATGCGCTTCGGTAATCCAAACATGGGCCAGGGCACATCGGACGTCATCAAGAGACCACCCCGGTCCTTGGGTAGACAGGCATGCTCCATACAAAGCGCCACGGCGAGTGCAGAGGGAGCCTCGAGAGCGACATGCGCGCCCAGCACACACCGTGTGGCGACGTCGATGGCCAGCGACAGCCACGGACGCCCAATTGGTCGTCGATGTACCGAATCGACGATAATGATGTCCGCTAGCGTGTGATCCATCTGGATCAGTTCAAGCGCCGTCGAGGCTTCCAATTCCCCAGGCGTCGATCTCGCGATGGCTTGGGCTTCTTTAGAACCCAGCCGTCGGCGTGCGACATGTCGGGCATCGAGCGCTCGGATCCGTGCAAGTACGCTGCCGCGCGCCGGCGCGGGAATGCTGAGTTCCCGGCAGCGTTTTTTCACGTTGCGATAAACTTCCTCCATCGGGGTGCGTGGCCGAACTAGGTAGCGGCGCTCGATGGCTTCGGCGATCACTCGCTCGCATGCATCACCGAGGCGCCGACGGGTCTTGTTCGGACCTCGTCGGCGCGGCAAGAGGCTCGTGGTCTGCGCGGAGATGCGATATCGTGCCACCAGCCGGTAGACCGCACGCGCGGACATGCCGAGCGCCACCGCGGCAACACGTACCCGCTCTTTTGTCGGGCCCGCGCCGGTGAGAACTTCACGAATCGCAGCTTCCCGTTTTTCCGCCAACGACCATTCTGCCGGGTCGACGGTGCGCTGTTGATCGAGGCGGGCATCCAATTCCGCGGCGGGGAAGTAGGAGAGGGAGCGGATTTCCGAAATGGAGACATCTCGAAGCTCGTCGTTCGTGGCATCGCGGATGCGAGCCCGATCGTTCGCCAGGGACTCAAAACGATGAGGACGCGCGTCCCAAAGGACCCACTCGCCGGGTCGCAGCTCGAGTCGAAGCGCGGAGGATATTGCTTCGGTACCCATGTTCGCCTCGTGCGAACGCTGACGGAAATTGCTGACAAGAATACTGCTGCTGACGGAAAATGTTGAAAATTTATTTGCTGCGACGCGTTGGCCTCTTTACCGGTTCCACGTTCGCCCGGGCCCGACGAAACAAGGAGTTATTGCTTGGTCGCCCATCGCGGCAAGCTTAGGCGGCTGACGGAAATTACTGAAATAATTGACGCAAATTATTGAAATCGACAGCCGTGGCGCTCGGCTGGCCCGCCGAGCGGATTCATACGATCGATGAAGACTTGGGGATCTCCGGCGCCCATGCCGAGAACCGCGACGGCTTCCAACGTCTGGTCAGTGAAGTCGCCTTGGGTCACGCCGGCATCGTGCTCGGCCTCGAAGTCTCGCGCCTCGCGCGCAACAACGCCGACTGGCAGCGATTGCTCGAGCTGTGTGCGCTGTCTGGCTCCCTCATCAGCGACGAAGACGGCGTGTACGACCCCGCGCACTTCAATGACCGGCTTCTCCTCGGCCTCAAAGGCACCATGTCCGAGGCCGAGCTGCATATACTCAAGGCGCGCCTGCAAGGTGGCATGCGCAATAAAGCGCGGCGCGGAGAGTTGCAGATGCCCTTGCCGATTGGCCTCGTCTACGACGCCGTCGGCGCCGTCGTCTTCGATCCGGATCGACAGATCGAGCACACGGTGCGCCTGCTCTTCAGCACCTTCCGTGAGGTCAGCTCCGCTTCCGCCACCGTGCGCCGCTTCGCCCGCGAGGGACTCAAGTTTCCTCATCGTGTTCAAAGCGGTTCCGCCAAAGGGGAGGTGCTCTGGGTGGACCTCGAGCATGCGCGCGTCTTGCAGATTCTGCACAACCCGCGCTATGCCGGCGCCTTCGTCTTCGGCCGCACGCGCAGCCAACGGACCGCCGACCTGAAGTCCACGAGCCAGGTCCTCGTTCCCCGCGAGCAGTGGATGGTGTTCATTCCGAACGCGCACGTCGGCTACATCGCCCTGGAAGAGTTCGAGCGCAATCAAACGACCCTCAAGCAAAATCTCGCGGCCTTGAGCACCGAGGGCCGCGGCACGATGCCGCGCGAGGGCATCGCGCTCCTGCAAGGTCGGGTGCTGTGCGGGCGCTGCGGCGCGCGCATGCGCGTACGGTATCAACAATTCCGCGATCGACTCATTCCCTACTATGTGTGCACGGATGCCGTCGTGCGCCGCGCCGGCAAATCCTGCCAATCGATTCGCGGCAGCGACATCGATGAAGCCGTCGGCGAACTTCTGCTGAAGACCCTTGCGCCCGCCGCACTCAAGGTCGCCCTCGCCGTGCAGGCGGAGATTGCCGGGCGCGTCGAGAAGGCCGACTCTCTTCGTCAACAGCAGGTGGAACGAGCGCGCTACGAGGCCGAACTCAAACGGCGGCGATTCTTAAAATGCGATCCCGATCACCGCCTCGTCGCCGATGCGCTGGAAGCGGACTGGAACAATCAGCTGCGCCGGCTTGAGTCGCTACAAAAGGATCACGATTGTCAGCGTCAGGCCGATCAAACATTGCTCGATGAGGAGGCGCGCGCCCGCATCCTCTCGCTCGCGCGTGATTTTCCGCGTGTTTGGAACGATGCGCGCACCGAGTCCCGCGAACGCAAACGCATGCTCGCGTTATTGATCGAAGACGTCACTCTGACGAAGTACGATCCTATCGCGGTACACGTGCGTTTCCGCGGCGGGCAGACTACCTCGCTCACCGTGCAGGGCCCCAAGCCCATCGCCTTGATCCGCAAGTTCAGCCCCGAACTCATCGCCGAACTCGATCGGTTACTCGATACCTGTACCGATCAGCAGATCGCCGAGCGACTCAATGCGTCGGGCTTCCGCAACTGGAAAGGGCAGCCCTTCACCGGGCACAAAGTAATCGCCTTGCGATCTGCCTACAAGCTCAAATCACGGTTTCATCGATTGCAAGAGCGCGGTCTATTGACCGCTCCCAAACTCGCGAGACGCTTCGGTGTGTGTGCCTCCATGATCCATCGGTGGGGCGAGGAGGGACTCTTGCGCCGAGAACGCTGCGATGGTCGCGGCTACTTGTACGAACCGGTAAAACCCATCAGGATTCAACGCAGCGGATTCGGCGGGAAGATGACCCCCGTGTTCGCCCATATTCAATCGTCCAAACAGGAGACAGTATGAAACGCAAGCCTTGCGATCCGGGTCTACGACACGGGCGGCATCAGCGACCGCGCCGTAATGGGCGAGCATCGCGGCGTAGAGCGGGTTGTAGAGCGGTGCGTACAGATCGGGCTCGAGGACACCCTGCTTCAAGTTGTCGAGCACGACGTAGGCGACCGAACCGCCGAACGTGCGGAACGCTTCCTCGTGTAGGCGCGCCCAGCTTTCCTGATCGGCCTTCCACACCACCTTGCGAAAGCTTTTGCCGGAGTACTTGAGCGTCATCACGAACAGATACGGCCGGCGATATTTGCCGTTCGACAGCCGCGTCAGTGCACCCTGACCAAAATCGACCTGGGCCTCTTCTCCGGGCAACGCGTCGAGCACGTCGAAGCGCTCCGGTTCGCGGGCCTTCAGCGCCGCGACGAACCGCTTGACCGAGTTGTAGCGGTGGGTAAACCCAAACTTCTCTTCCAGATCCTGATAGATGCTCATGGCGTTGCGCCCGAGCGCTACCTGGCTCTCGATCCACTCGCGGTGGATCTCGCACGCCGAGGGGGTGGCCACCGGCTTCGGAGCCGGTGGCCGGGGTGGGGGATTTTGCTCGCCATCGACCAAATCGGCCGCTTTTTCCGCACAAATCCCGGTGGCCACCCCGGGGGATTTTGCTTCTCGGGCGATTCGGCGGATCGTCTTGCGATCCACCCCGAGCACGCGCGATATCTCGCGCTGGGCTTTGCCCGCATCCAGCAAGGTCTGGATCGATATTCGTAAATTAGGCTTCAAGACGTTCACTCCCGGCCCCTTTTTTTCGCAAAAAAGGACCTAGCGTAACGTCCCGCCGCCGCTCTCTAGCTCGACGCCGACCGGCGCCGATTTACGGCATCAGGGTGGAGGAGTTTGCCCCGGCCAGAGGTGGGGGAAGTTGGCCGGCCGCCGGGGGCGCCGGTTGGCGAGATGAAAATCGCCACGGTCATGATACGGGCCTTGTGAAATTCCCCTCAAAGCCGGCGTTGACCGTTGCCACCACTTGTTCAAATAGTGCCTTTTTCTTTTTTGCGGTCGTGGATTGCTGTTGCTCCGATCCTGTGTATAGCTCGGCGTGCATCAACATTTCTTGTTCACGAACCTGGATCAAGACGATCCGGCCCAGCTCCCCCAATTTCTTGTGCTCGAAAATATAACAATGCCCTCGATGGTCATAGCCGCTGGATGCGCTGACATCCGGAGGTAAATCCTCGGGACGCAACTGCCGCAACCCTGGCCGTAGTGGCCTACCCTCCGCAAGCCATTGCAATTTCGCCTGGTGGTGCTTGGTTTTTCCCAGTTTCTCCAGCCCTTTTTTTATCTTCGTGGGATTTGGCTGGTGATCTATCGGGGGTGGGAGCGGTTGTTTTCCTTGCTTCAGCTCTTGAGTTCTTCTGTCCATCACCGTCGCCAGGAGATCGGAGATGTTCTTGGCATCCTGGAATAGCCGCTCCTTTTCATCCTGCGCAAAGTGGCGTCCCAACCCCTTGCTCAGCATGACCTCGAATCCTCCCGTGGCAAGCAAATTGCCATCCATGATGGTGTTGCTCACGCTCAGGTGTTTGTACCGCAAGAGTGTTTCGCAACAGGCGTGGACGAGCGGTGTTAGTTCCTCATCCACATCCGGGTACATATCGGCGGCAATGGTCTCGTTCAACACAAAGTCAATGCCACTGCCGCGCAGTTCAAAACGGAACAAGAAAATGGAGACCTCATTCCCGGCGATATTTTTCAAATGCACCTCATTGCGGGTCGTGAAGGCGCTGCCTTGCCTGTGTGCCCTCCCCACTTTTCGCCGATTTTTCCGGGAACACAATACCTACTCCGACCAGTCGGGCATGAGCACCACCGAGGCAGCGGACCTCGCCGCCGACCTGGCGAGGGTGGCCGGCGGTGACGCATGACCCGCTTGCCTGCATTTACGTCGACGGCCTCTCACTTGCGCCCCACGTTCTGTGAGATCGCTACGGCGCGACCCGCCGCAGCTCCCGTAACATCGTTCCCGAATCTGTCAAATGAGTCGGGAGCCCGCATGCATCGTCTACTGCCACGTATCGCCGCGATTGGAACACTTCTCACGCTTGCCGCCTGTGGTGGCAGCAGCGGCAGTGGCTCGTCCCAGTCCCTGACACTGTCCGGCACCGTCAGCGGTCTGTCCGCCTCCGGACTGGTGCTGGCCAACGGCAGCGCGACTGCCCCCGTCACCTCCGGGGCCGCCACGTTCAGTTTCGGCGCAGTGCTGTCCAGCGGGGCGACCTACGCGGTCACCGTGCAGACCCAGCCGACCGGCCAGGCCTGCAGCATCGCCAGTGGCAGCGGCACCACCGGCTCGGCGAGCATCACCAATGTCGCAGTGACCTGCACGACGCCAACCTACTCCCTGGGCGGCAGTGTTGCGGGCCTGAGTGCCGCGGGACTGGTGATCGCGAATGGCAGTGACACGGTCACCGTCGCGGCCGGTGGCACCAGCTTTACGCTGCCCACGCAGCTCGTCGCGGGCAGCGCCTATTCCGTCACCGTCAAGACGCAGCCGACCAATCAGATCTGCAGTGTCGCCAACGGCACCGGCACGGTGGCGTCGGCCAACATCGCCAATGTCGTGGTGACCTGCGCCACGGAGGCCTTCGCCGTCGGCGGCAGCGTCTCCGGCCTGACGACGGCTGGCCTGGTCCTCGCCAATGGCAGCGATACCGTCGCTGTCGCGGCGAATGCCACGGCCTTCACGTTGCCCACGCAGGTTGTCACGGGCAGCAGCTACCACGTTACCGTCCAGACCCAGCCCACTGGTGAAGCGTGCGCCGTCACGGCCGGCCTGGCCACAATGCCGGCCAGTGCGGTGACTTCGGTGGCGGTGCGCTGCACCGACCAGCCCTTCACGCTCGGCGGGACGATCTCCGGCCTGACCACCGCGGGCCTCGTGCTTGCCAACGGCACCGATACCGCCTCGCCCGCCGCGAGTGCCACCTCGTTCACGATGCCCACGCCGGTCGACTTCGGTTCGAGTTACACACTGTCGGTGGCCACGCAGCCCACAGGACTGACGTGCAGTTTCGCCAGTGGCAACACTGTCACGGCGAGTTCCGGCACCATGCCCGCGAGCAATGTCACGAACACGGCACTGGCGTGTTCGCCCCAGGCATTCGCGCTCGACGGCACGGTCACGGGCCTGATCGGCTCCGTGGTTCTCACCGATGGCACCGACACGATTACGGTCAGCGCCTCCGGCTCGCTCATGTTCACGATGCCCACGGCCATCGCCTATGGCAGTCAGTTCGCGCTGACCGTACAGACCCAGCCCACGGGCCTGACCTGCACGCCCGGCGGCAACAGCAGCGGTGCGATGCCGGCGAGCACCGTTACGGTGACGGTCACCTGCTCGGCCAACACGTACACCCTGGGCGGCTCGATCAGCGGCCTCACGGCCACTGGACTGGTGCTTGCGAATGGCGGGGGCAACACGGTGAGCCCGGCATCCGGCGCCACCACCTTCACGCTGCCCAACGGCGTGGCCTTCGGCAGCACCTACAGTGTCACGGCGAGCACCCAGCCCGGCGGCCAGACCTGCGCGGTCACAGGCGCCAGCGGTACCATGCCGGCCACCAACGTGAGTTCGGTGCAGGTCAGCTGTTCGAACAACACCTTCACATCGGCCGGTGCCTACACCTGGACGGTCCCCGCGGGCGTCACGTCGATCCAGGTCGTGGCGATCGGCGCGGGTGGTGGTGGCAGTCCATGCTGCAGTCAGGACGTGGGCGGCAATGGCGCCCTGGTGACCAGTACGCTGAGCGTCCAACCTGGCGATGTCCTCGCCATCTATGTCGGCGGCGGTGGCCAAGCCAACAATGAAGGCGGCGGCGGCGGTGGCTTGACCTACGTCGGCGACGGCGCCACGAACTTCCTGATTGCCGGTGGTGGTGGCGGTGCCGGCGGTGGCCCCGGCATCGATGCGAATGGCGGCAACGCAGGCAGTCCCGGCGCCGCGCATGGCACGGCAGGGGGCGGCGGCGCCGGCAGCAATGGTGTCGGCGGCAGCGCCGGCACCGGGGGCATTCAGACCCAGCACGAAACCGCGGGCTCCGCCTTCACCGACACCGTGACGCCCGGTAGTGGCAGCGGTGGAATCGGCGGTGGCTGCTGTATCGGCTCCGGCGGCGGTTCCGGCATCAGCAGTACCATCGGCAATGGCGGCACCGGTGGCGAAGGGTTCGGTGCCGGCGGCGGCGGCGGCGGCTACGGCGGTGGTGGCGGCGGGGCCGACGGCGAGCAGAGCAACGGCAGCGCCGGCGGCGGCGGCGGCGGCATCACCGGCCCGGCCGGCACCACGTTCGGGGTCGCGCCGAACGGAGGTTCGGGTGCGGGCGGCACGATGAGCGTGAGTGGCACCGACGGCTCGGTGGTGATCACAATTCTTTAGCCGCTGCGCCAGAGCCGCGCACAATCGAAGGCCCGGAAGCTCTCGCGAACTTCCGGGCCATTTTCATTGCACCGACCGCCGGGTCAGTTGGCGTGCGGCAGGTTGTAGATAATCTTGCCGTCGGGGAGCTTCACGCTCACATCGAAGCCACCCTTGCGGCCGTCCTTGAGCGGGTGGATGGTCACCTCGACCTTTGATTTCCGGGCATGAAAGCAAAAAAAGCCTGGAGGTCTACCAGCATCTGTCGCTCGAATCGGTCGATAAGGCCTACCAGGATGCGGTTCAGGCCGTTGGGATCTGATGCGGGCCACCCTCAATCCGGCATTTCCTGTGGGACATTACGTACCTCTGTTGGAATTTAACCTCTGGGGGAGTAGGCGGCAATCGTGCCGTTCTCGGCCAAGAAGTCCGGGAGGTGGATGCACCAATGGTTGCCCATCAGCCAGACTTCAACTTCTCTTCAGCATACAACGACAGCTCGATCATGCGCTCGAGCAATTGATCGGCCGGCAATCCGGCGAAATTCTTGAGGACGAGCTCTTTGACGTACAGGCGCACGAGGTAGCGCAGCTGCAGCGCGCGGTTTCGCGTCGCGAAGACGAAATCCCGATGCCCGCTGTTAACCACGATAATGTTACGCTCAGTATCGAAGCGACATCGCCAGAGCTCGCCGGCCGCGCGCTCGAATGTGTAACCGGGCAGGCCTCGTGTGTTGACCACGGCGGGAGTCATCGCGCTTTCCAGACTGTCAGTAATCGTAATCAACGTTTCGGCTGTGGCCGTGACCTCACGCTGCATCACGGCGACTCTCAAGCGAGCAAGGCCGGGCACTGTGGGGGCTCGATACTCGACTTCTTGATTCGTGACGCCTTCCAGAGTTCCCTCGCCCTCGACCCGCTCCCAGGTGAAGGTCAGCTCCTCAGTTACCCGCCGCCGCGAGCGATCCCGCGGGAGTGCGCGGAATTTTCGCGTCTCATTGAGGGGCGTCGTGCTCGCTGCGGGCGAGACGACGACGCCAAAGAGCGGGCCCGCGTAGTCAAAGAATTGTCGCTGCGGTGATTCGCTCGGCGTGGCTTCGGAGACGCCCGGTAGCATCTCCTCCCACTCGGTTCCGGCCGGCACGCCGCCGGCGGCGCCGCTCGCGGCGGTCGCACGTTCCGCGCGCGCGCGGCCCTGCACGTCGAACCAGTCGTATTCCTCGCGCGGCAGCGCGAGCATAGCTTCATAGAACGCCTTTTGAATCGCCTTCAAGGATTGCTGGCTCGCCTGCTCCTCCTCGGCGCGCTGTTGCTCCTCGATCAGGCCCTTGACGTGTGCTTCGAGGGGCACCAAGGCATCGACCAAGGCCGCATAACGTTCGTCTTGAATGATCCCGGAGCGCGTGCCGGGGGTGAGATTCAAGAACGGCACGTCGACGAGTCCCTGTACGTAGCGTGAGACCCAAGGGGAGTGCTCCAGTCCCGGGAGCGTCGATAAATCCTCGATCACCCGAGTTCCGACACGTGTCAGCGCCACTCGGGCGGTCTCGTTGGGCTCGGCGAGGTAGAGTTCCGCGTACGCATCGCCGAACGCCGTGCGGATGGTGGGGAGCTGATGCAGGAGTCGCCCTTCGAACTGCCGCGGCTCCACCTCGTATTGCTTGCGCGCGAGCTTATCGATCACCGTCACCCGAGCTTTGGAGTCGCGAATTCGGTCGCGGAGCTCGGATGCGAGATACCACTGGATTTTCTCGCCGCTTAAGGTGCGAATACCCTCAAGGAGCGGTGAGATTTTGAGCTCGGTGCCTTTCTCCACGAACATCATCCGTTTCGGATTGACCTCGTAGCGCGAGTCCCCCTTGCTCATGGTCATCTGATAGGCCTTCTGATCGGTGCCCGTTGAGGTCATGGTCAACATGTCGCCCACCGTCCAGAAGCTCAACAATCCGATTCCAAACTCGCCCTGGAGGCCGGTTCCGTTACCGTCCGCCTTCAACCGCCGCTTGATCGAATCGCAGATGTGGGTGGCCACGTACTTGAAGTCGGGGAGCCCCTCCTCATCGCGAGGCACGCCATCCCCGTCATCCTTGATGGCGAGATAGTGTGCACCGTGCTCCTTGCCGCGCGTGATGGTGATGGTCTTCGCATGCGCATCGATCGAGTTCTCGACAAATTCGGCAATTGCCTTCAACGGATTGCTCTGCGAGAGTGCGATGATCCGGATCGCGTTCCAGTCATCGCCGATGCGCAGCTTGCCGCTGTCTCTGCTCTTCGCTTTCATGTTCGCAGCGGGAAATTAGACCGAGTCGAGGTCAGGGTGTGGAACGAGGGACTGGCACTGCGACCAGAGCGCGCGCCGCACCTTGTCGATGGGTCCGGTTCTCGTAGCACTCGACATTATCGCGGTGATCTCAATTAAGGCTCGACTTCATCGTCATTCGCGTCGCGTAGCCGTCCCGCGCCGCCGCAGGTCTCGCAACTTTCCATACGGACTGGGCCGACCCACTCTGGGCCGTTCGTTTCAACAGTCCCAGTGCTGCCACAGTCGGAACATTTGATGAAAGCTTTGGAGTCGCCTCCGAACGTTTCGAAGTACGCATCCGGATCCTTTGCGAGATCGCCGATAGCAATATGGTTGGTGCGGCCTGCACCAGTGCGCCCCCCGACGGCCAGGCGTCTTCTGTGTTCGCGCCAGGCATCCGCCGCGCTCGGAATGTGGTTCCCATCACCGGCGCGATCGAGCGCTCTTTCCCGCTCGGCTTTGCCGAGCCCATTCCACCAGGCGATACGCGCCTGAAGGGCGCGCTTGTGGTGCACCCACGCGTCAGCTGCACTCGGCGTGTATTTGCCATCCGATCGCCAGCCGGCGGCGCGAAGCGCCTGGGCGCGCTCGGCTTCAGTGAGTGCGTTCCCCACTCGATACCGGCCCGCTCATCCGCCGTGGGTTCAGGTCCCATGTTGACCCTCGCGTATTTTATTTCTGTGCACTTCGATGCGTCCCCGGATTCACGTCCGCGCCGAGGCCGGCAGCCAGCGATAGAGCGTGGGTACTGAGACGCCTAAGTTCTCGGCCACATCCCGGGGCGGGGTTCCCCCGGTCAGTAGCCGTCGCGCCGCCTTGATCTTGTTGTCCGTCATCCGCCGCTTGCGCCCGCCGATGCGCCCCAGCATGCGGGCGGCGGCAAGCCCGGCGCGCGTGCGCTCGACGATGAGCTCGCGCTCCATCTCGGCGAGGCTTGCCATGATGTGAAAGAAGAACCGACCGGCTGGAGTCCTGGTGTCGATGCCGTCGGTGAGGCAGCGAAAGTCTACCTCGCGCGATTCGAGCGTATTCACCAGATCGACGAGCCCTTTGACGCTTCGCCCGAGACGGTCGAGTTTCCACACCACCAGTGTGTCACCCGCACGCAGATGCGAGAGCGCATCGTTCAGCCCCGGTCGGTCGAGGCGCGCGCCGCCGGCCTTGTCGGTAAACACCCGCGTGCAGCCGTCTTTCTTCAAGGCGTCGAGCTGCAAGGTCAAATTCTGATCGTCCGTCGAGACCCGGGCGTAGCCGATGGGCAGCCCTTGAGGCTTGCTTTTCCTTGCTGCGCGAGCTGTGGCCAAGAGAACCTCGTTTTTTATCGAAACTCGTTGCGAGCATGCGATTCGATAATAGCATTTCAAGAGAGGTTTCCGAGAATCGCGCGCGCCTGGAAAAACAGCAAATTACGCAGGAGCGCTTTGATCTCATCGCCGGCTCCCTTTTTCGGAGAACACCGGCCTCGGCCGGCAATGCCCAGTCCTTTCGAGACTGAGCGGCTCGCGAGCGATGTTCCTGCTTTCCTCCGACCGGTCCCCAATGGTTCAATCGACTCCTGCGACCAAAACCCTTCGTCTCGCGCAGAACCCGCCTCATTAAAAGCTCCAAGAGCGGCGATCGTCACCCCACCCTCTACCTCAGCACCACCAGAGAAGGTCGTCACGCTCGATCTCTAGCGGACGCTCGGATGTTTTCGCACCGTTGCTCCGAGGCTGCGTGAAGCCAGTCGATCCTCCGCCGTGCGCGCCCGATGCAGAAGATTGAGATTCTCGCTTGCCAGTGCGCGTTTCTCCTCCGTATGTTTTCGCGCCTTGTCACGCAGCTGCGCGACAATTGATTCCAACTCCCTAATTCGGGCAGCCATATCAACGCCGGGACCAGGAGTGATCGCCGCTTGTGTGATCTCCTCGAGGATCTCGCGATGCGTGGTATAGAGGGGATTGCGGCTACGGCCGGCTTCACGTGCGACCGCGGCAGGTGTTATCCGAACCGCCCGGCCGGCGTAACGTGCGTGCGGCGCTTCGCCGCACACCAATCTTGAGAGCGCCGCTCGATAGGCGCGTGCGGCCGCATCGGCTTGCCCGCCATGCTTGTTCAAGGATTGGCTTTCACTTACCTTCGCCATTCTGGCCTCCGAGCTTGCTTAGAACTCCATCGCACTGCTCAATGGCCTCGACTAACACAGCCCGTGTCATAGGTTGCGCGTCGCCCATCAGCGCAGCATTGCGGGAGCGCCGGTCATGCCAGTAAGGAGAGTGTCGTTCTTCCACAACCATGTTCGCGCAAGTAAGGCAGACGGCGGGGCTACGACCTGCCTCGTTCGGTGCTGCCTCGCCGCCACAGCGAGCCGTTTCGGCCTGGAAAACACACCAGCCGTAATCGCAGGCATGGATGCGCAGGTCGGTTTCCTTCATGACAAATCCGATGTAATCGCGCCGCACCTGTTCACCGGCGCGCCCACGGAAGCGGGAATTGCCGGCAGCAATTCTCTCGCCCATGCGTCCGGCGAGCTGATTGCTCGTCAAGAATCGTTCCAGCGCCGCCGCCGTCTCCGATCGGCTTTCATGATCGACCAGTTGGTGCAGATCAAAGTCGGTCCCGACATACCCTCGGGCCGTCATGGCAACCGATGCGTGCTTGAAATGCTCGGCAAGCCTGAGCATCTGGGTGCGGTCACGGCGGGCGATGAATCGGGCGAATGATTTTCTAAACTGGTGGGTAGAGAAATGCCAGCGACGTCCCTCATGGAGCGGCACTCCAATATGGTCGGCAAAAGCGTTGATGCGAATTCCGATCTGCATTTGTGTGACCGGGACAATCTCGCTGCGCTGAGTGTTCTTAACCAGGAAGAGTTCGTTGCGGCCCGACTCATCGCGGAGCCGCTGACTCAGTTGCTCCAGTAGTTCGACAGCGCGCACCACGGGCGGAGGAGCTATCCAACGTTCAACTCGTCCCGTCGGATCGTCAACCGTTTTGAACAGCCGGGCGACAACATAAGACTGCTTGACGCTTGTTTCGCCAATGGAACGACTCTCGATCGCACGTATCTTCATCGACAAAATCTCGCTTACGCGCATCCCGACGAAGCCGGCGATCACGATAAAGCACGCTTCAACCAGATGCGCTGCTGCGCCTCGGACCACATAACATCCATCGAGTGCCTCCCCTAATGGATCGACGAGGGCGGCGTTATGAAGGGCGCTGCGAGAATAATTGGAAATCGCCCGCCCGAGCTTCCTTGTTTTCCCGTTTGCCCGTGCCTGAGCGCGCAATTGCTCGGCGGCAACGATCGTGTCGCCATGCTGTTCCACCCAGCACAGTGCCTTCGAGAGTAGATCGATCGCGATCGGCTCGGGAATAAATGGGATCGCGCGTGTATTGGCTCTTGTGGCACCCGCCGCTTCGTAGGTGGTTTCAAACGGGAGCGGATCAACGAGCGGTGCATCGCAGAGTTTTAGCCGCTGACGATACAGATCCTTCACTACAATGAGGTAGTTGACTAGGGTGTGCGGAGAGAGTCTTCCCCGCTTGCCCTGACCCGGTCGTTCGCGCAACCACCCCGTGAAACACTCCACCGTCTTGATATCGAGATCGGCAAAGCGGCAGGCGCCGGTCGTCGCCATCCATGACATTAAGGTCTTCAGCATTTCGGCGCGGCCCTTCAGAGTCTTCATTGAGATGCGTTTGCGACCCGATGGGGGATCGGTCACTATGGTCCACAGAAATTGCTTCGCGGCCTGAACAAGCGCGGCGTGCTCCGCGGCGGTGATTTTGTCGCCCTCGCGCACGGGAATCTTCCAATCGACGCAGCTTTGGTCGGCACGCCAACCGGCGGTCTGTATGTCCAACAGCCATAGATCATCGCCGTATCGACTCTTCGATGAGACTAGAGTGCCCATCCAGTCTATAGTTCTGTGCGGTCCCTCTGAGACCGATATTGCCAGCGCGCTCATTCGATCGGCGGAACAGCCGGCATCGCGCCAACCAGTGCAAGTGCAGCGGCTTGCAATTCCAAGGAGTAGCGCGGCACGATATCGCGGTCAATGATCTCGAGCTTCGGGGCGTACAGTAGGCGCCAGCGATCTGGCGCGACAGCAGCTCGCGCGCTGATCAGTGCGGCACGAGTTCGCAGTAGGCGCGCGAGGACATCGGCCTCCATCGGTATGACCGCATTAGGGCAGGTGAAGCACCCAAGCCACGCCGTGCAGAGTCGGCCAACCGTCTGATCCGGACCGATCCCGCTCATGGGATCACGGCACACAAACCCAGATGCGGTGGCATGTCGAGCATTCGCGTCCGCAATCGACTTCGCGACTGGTTCCGAGCTGGTCGCGCCCCGCATCGCCTCCACAAAGTGGCCCTGAAGTCGCCCGAGCGCGGCCATCTGCGCCTTGCGTACCAGTGGCCTATCGACGTAACGCTGGGTCGTGTCGGGTGTGGCATGATTCGCCAGTGCCTGCGTCTTGAAGATATCGAAGCCCAACGCCGCATGGGCTAGCGTTAGGCCTGTCGATCGCAGACTTACAAGTGTGAGCGGCAATCGGCCGCCGGCTTCATCCTTCAGATCGTGCCGCTTTGCGAAGCGCCGGACATGGTTAACGACCACAGACTCCGACATCAGCCGAACGCCGCGCAATCCCTGCGTACCACCATAGATAAACAGTTTGTCCCTGTCCTTCGGAAGGGAGTGCGGAACAAGCGGTGCCGTCATTCTCAGGACGCGGGTTATCAAATGAGGGACCGACAGTCTCTTGTCGCGCAGAAAACTGCGTCGCTGCTCGCGGCTCGCGCGGCCTTTGCGCCAGCTGACAACCATACGGCCATCAAGCAACAGATGGTCGGTCATGCAATCTCGACGGAAGTCGCGCAAGGCGTCGGGGTTGGCAAAGGTTTGCGCCGCAATCGCGATCATGTAAGGTATCAATGTTTCTGGCACTGCATGCAAATACTGTGTTGCGCCATGGATCTGACCGTGGCGTTCGACCGCTTCGATAAGCGGCCAGAGCCTCCTTTCCTCCATCTCTTTGTTCGTTGGAATGAAACCATTCCAACGATCATTGATGACGCTGAGGAATGTGCCAAGATCGTACAGATCGAGGCGTCTTAGATCGGGCTCGGCGGCGATTGCAGCACGGGGCACAGCGCCTATCGCTCTTTCACCCTGCCGAAACGTGGCCCAGCTCGAGTCAATATCCGATCGCGCGGCTGCGAGTACCGCCTCGACTTCCGATCGTTCGAGCACATGCCGAGGTCTTGATTCGGCATTCTTTCGAGGGAAGGGGTTGAATGGCAATGCCAATTGCGGGTGCGTCAAGTGAGGACGATTGCGCTGGAGCCAGACAATTAACTGCTTTACTCCGGACCAGGCTGTGTAACTGGAACCCTTGCTAGGCAAGTGTCGATCAAGCCAAGTGATGAACATCCGAAGTAGCGCCTCATCGACCTGCGATACGGCGACAATCTGCTGGTTATGAGAATCGAGGAACCGAAACCATGCAGTGGTGCTGCAGAAGACGCCGGCGCGCGTTCTCGGCGCGGCTGCCGCATGATGGCACCGAAACGCCAAAGCGATCTCGGCCGCCATTTGTGGTCGCGCGGTGTGGCCGGAGAAGTCGAAGCTTTGTGTGACTTTGCCCCAGTCGTCGAGGAAGTTCACCACGAGCGAGCCCGGTGTACCTATGAGCGTTTCTGGTCGTGCCGCTACGCGATAATCTTTGCGCCGCTTCGGCATCAGAGCAATGCTCGATAAAGGTCGTCCACAGATGCCTCGATAACCCCGAGGTCGGTGGCGACGACCCGCAGATAGATCGACGTTGTTGCAAAGTCTGCGTGGCCGAGAACTGTTTGCAACGTAAGGAGAGGATTAAGGTCCGCACCCTGTGCGGCCTGGCGCTGCAGGAATCGCAGCATGACGGACGCAAAGGTGTGCCGCAGCGAATGAAATTGCGCGGCGATGCCGCATCGTTGCGCCGCGTCGGCGAACATCGCTCCCACGCGTCGTGCAGTCATCGTCTTTCCGTGATCGGTCAGGAACAGCGTGTCAGGGTCGACATAGGTGGGATCGCGCGTCCGCGCCCGACGGACCGCGACCGCGCGCTCCTCCCGTGCATAGGCCCAGCTCCGGTCGAGTAGAGTGGATGGTGGGTAAATTAATCGCGGCTTGCCGCCCTTGGTAATCTCGATCCTGACTGCCGTGAGCGGATTGCCGCCACCATTGGGCACCGCACTCCGTTTGAGCGCGGCAAGCTCCATCCGGCGAATGCCGGTGGTTACTGCCCATTCGACGATCAATCGATCGCGGGCGCCCATATCAGTCATGATGCGGCGGATCACTTCAGGTGCCAGCGGTCTTGGCAACATGGGCGTGTGCCGAACAGTTAAATCGTTGACGACTTGCATTCCGCCGCTTGCGTCGACATGAGCAAGAAAGCGTGGGGGTCGATGTCGACCGAGTGCTAGTTCGCTCGAGCGGAGCGGCGACTTTGCAATGAGCCCAGTGGCTGCACAGTATTTATAAAAAAGCGATAGGACGCGGATGCGCCCGTTAATCGTACTGCGAGCATAAGGGCTGCCGGTATGGCCGCTGGGATGCTGGAGCATGTGGTCTCGATAGGCCGCGATCTCATCAGTTCCAACCTCGTCCCAAACCCAGCCATTGGCTTCGAGCGTCTGCCACCAGTCAACGAGTGCTTCGCCGTAGGCACGCCATGTCTGACGACTGCGTGTGCGTCCCCGAATCAGAGCGACATACATGAGCCACGCACAAGCGGGTTCAATCAACCGCATCCTGTCATCGAGCAGCATCGGCACACCAGGCTGCGGTGTGTTGAGCGGCATAAAGTGCTCTGACGTGAAGATCAGCTCCGCCATCTCTTCCCTCAGATAGCAAGGCTGCGGAGCCTTTTAAACGAATAGTGTCCTAACTACGCGTCAGTCTGATGACAGATAAGACGCTTCTGAGACAGAACCTAACACGAAGCGGGGCATGCCATTGCGCGGGTGTATGTTGGAGCACTCGCAACGGACAGCAGGGTATTCCACGACGGCTCCGGGTATTCCGATGGTACCCTCGAATCGTGGCAGAGTACCAATCCCGGCATCGGTGCAATGTGGGATCTGGTTTTGGTGTCGATGGCTGGCCTTCACGCAGAAGCCCGGGCCACGAAGCGGTCCTTGAACACTCTACAATATTCACACGGACTGAAGGACTATGCAGTCGCCACGTGTCTGGTGATGTGGCTGGCTCGCCGGTACGGCAAACGGACGGGAAAAACCATTTGGGCGCAAGCACACAAGGAGCGCAGATTCTTTTTGCGGAACTGTTGGCCAACCATTGATGCCATGGCCATCCGATTGCGGAAAAGCGGCTTTGTGTCCCGGCGCGAATTACAAATGTTGACTAAAAGCTATCGACGACGTTGTGTCACAGAATTAGTCCGGCCTGCTTTATAAATCCGCCAATCGAGCCGCACAGAGCCCGCGCTCCCACAATCGAATGGCTATACGCTCGCGATCGCCAGCAGGAACTAGGACCCCAAGCGCTCGAGACGGGGGCATTTTTGCACGTAGTCCATGGCCCCTCCCTGGCGCGGGGTGCCTCGTGTACTCCAGAGCGCCAGGGCCGCTCCGCGGCGCCGGTGGACCCACGTGCGAAAACTGTTTATCGGTAGTCGCGCTTGGTTGCTGGAAAAACACTTACGGTGCACTTCCGTTCGTTGCAGCTGCTACATCTTAATTTTTTTGTAACCTCCGAGAGAAGGGCTTGCCATCCGAACACGTGAGCCAGAAGGTGCGGGCCGGTCCGGCGTGTGTGGCCACAGGCGCATTTGAGCAGGAGCACGTAGTCGCCTCCGTGGTCAGCGAGGCGCACAACGTTTTTGA
>PLAH01000193.1 GCA_003134045.1 Gammaproteobacteria bacterium | reverse complement strand
AGGTGGAGCGGCAGGTGCGCAAGTCGGCGGCGGCGCTGCTGTTGTCGTCGCGCATCGGACAACGATTCGATGCGATAGTGACCGGCGCTGCGGACAAAGGGACCTGGGTCCGGATCTCCGCACCGACGACGGAGGGCAGGCTAACCAAAGGATTTGAGGGGCTGGATGTGGGCGATCGGTGCCAGGTCATGCTGATCCGGACCGATGTCGCCCGCGGCTTTATCGATTTTGAGCGGTTGAAGTAAAACCTATGCAATCCGATGGAACGTCAAGCTCTCCCGGTCTCGCCTACGAAGACGAGTCTTTCATTGCCAGTGAGGACGGCCGACCGCTGCGTATACTGGCCGAGTATGCAGAGCCCCTGCACCGCTTTCGTTGTGAGAGCATTCACGATACCGTCGTTTTCTTCGGCTCGGCGCGGCTGTCGAGCGACGGCCCTCTCGGCCGCTATTATCGAGACGCGCGCGAACTGGCCCGACTGGTCACCCAGTGGTCCAAAAGCCTATCATCAGATGCTCATCGCTTCGTCGTCTGTACCGGTGGCGGAGGCGGCATCATGGAGGCCGCCAATNNCAATCGCGGCGCCGCCGACGCCGGCGGAAGAACGATCGGCCTCAATATCAGCCTGCCGCGTGAGCAGCGGCCGAACGCGTATGTCACGCGAGAGCTGTCGTTCGAGTTTCATTATTTCTTTATGCGCAAGCTGTGGTTCGCCCATCTGGCGCGTGCGCTGGTGGTTTTTCCCGGTGGATTCGGCACCCTGGACGAACTTACCGAAATCCTGACGCTGGCGCAGACCCGCAAACTGGAACGGCAGATTCCGGTGATACTCTATGGCACCAGCTACTGGAAGGAGGTCATCAATTTCGAAGCCCTGGTACGACACGGCATGATCGACCGCAAAGACCTCGAACTTTTCCAGTACGCAGACGACCCGGCCATCGCGTTTGCCGGCTTGGAGCGCACGCTGCGAGCGGAACCGGGCCGGCCCAGCCCGTCCTTTGCGCACTCTAGAACGCGAGAAGCGAGCGATCACTGAAGAGCTCGCGTCTGTTCCACGGTTTTTGATCGCCGAAAAGGTCCATAAAACGTGTCGTCTAGGTGGCTTTGGCTCGATAGTGGCGCGCAACCCGCGCNNCGATTCCCGCAAACATCAGGCCGGCGCCATCGGCTGGACGCTCGATGCCGAACATATCACGCTGCTCGATGATGCCAGCCGCCGCCCGCCGGCTTATCCCTATTGGCATCAGATGGGCTTCGACGAGCGCAATCCGAAACCGACACGCTGGTAGAATTCAATAGCCTAGCCTCCGGCTTGACCGATATGCCCATGTTCTCTCAATGCTGGCGTGGTCCAATCCGCATTTACACGTATGCCCTACGACCGCAGACCGCGCATTGCTACTGAAGATGAGTCCAACGTGACGGTGAAATGAATCAGTGCACGCACTAACAAGCGACGAACGCGTGCCTACCTAGGTAGATAACCTAATACCGTTGCCGCGGGTCTGCGCCCACTCTCTCGGCAAGTATTTTGCCCCAATACATTCAAGGGGAGGGGGCAATGTGAATAATCGCATCGCCGCGCTGCCCGGACAGTGGTATCCGGATCGCGGATCCAGAGACATGTTTCAGATGGGAATACATCGATGAATCGAAGACAGGCAAATATTGCCATCCTCGCCGGCGCGGCAACTGTTGCTGTCCCCGGAAAGGCAGCTCAGACGCCCGGGCCGATCACCTTGCTCCCGCCGCGAAGCGCAGGCGGAAAGCCCTTGCTTGAAGCGCTCAAATCGAGACATTCAACGCGCGAGTATTCGGACCAACTCCTGCCGCCGCAGATGCTATCGGATTTATTGTGGGCGGCCTTTGGCGTCAANNCCCATTTGCGGACCGATATCCGCTCACAAACGGGGACTCAAGACTTCGTCGCTAGTGCGCCGCTGAATCTCATTTATGTGGCGCACGGCGAGCGTATGCAGGATGTCAATGCCGAAGAGCGCCGCCTCTACGCGTCCGTCGACGCCGCCTTCATCGGGCAGAACGTGTACTTGTTCTGCGCCTCCGAGAATCTGGCGACGGTCTTTCGTGGATCGCTCGATACCGCAAAGCTCGGGCACTCGCTCGGGCTCCCGGATCAACAATTCGTTACCTTCGCTCAAACGGTTGGATATCCTCGGATGTGAGAGAGGCCGGAAGCGCGCTCTGATCCGGCAAGGGGAAGTGCCTATTGAATGAACGTCCGATCGGTCGCAGCATGGCTGCCATCAATGAGCCGTGGCCTTGAATGACGCGCATGGCGCGACGGGCGATCAACGAATGATGCAGGGATTCGATCCGCAGCTTCCAATGCCTCCATATGTCCGGCGGATCGATTCTCCCGGCGGCGAACTCAGGCGCGCGTTTCTGTACGCTCTCTTGCGGCTGACGACGAAAGGAACCTCGTACGTAGACGCCGACATCGGTGCGCTGCGCCTCGAACAGAGCAAATGGGACGCTCGCTTCGCGCCGGCAGACCCTTCCCAGCGACGAACGCCGCTCGTCGCTGCGGGTNNCAGATTCCTGGATCGGACATGAGCGCCCGAATATCGGAGTCGATGTATGCGCACGGTTTTGTGCGAGCGGCCGTCTGCACCCCGCAAGTGAGGGTTGCTCGTCCCGACGTGAATGCGGAGCGTACCCTTCTATTGGCGGAATGCGCTGTGAACCAGCATGCCGTGCTCGCGGTATTTCCTGAATTGGGGCTGTCTGCCTATTCCATCGATGACCTGGTGCTGCAGGACGCGCTGCTCGATGCCGTCCAGTCCGTGGTGAAGACAATCATCGAAGCCAGCCGCAGGCTGCCCATCATGCTCGTCATTGGAGCGCCGGTGCGCTCCGAGCAGCGGGTATTCAACTGCGCATTGGTCATTCACCGAGGCCAATTGCTCGGCGTCGTGCCGAAAACCTACCTGCCCAATTACCGGGAATTCTACGAGAAACGCCACTACGCCTCGGCCGTGCAGGCAGTCAAATGTACCGCCCGGATCGCCGGACAGGATGCACCGTTCGGGAATGATCTGCTGTTCGCCGCCCGCAACGTACCGGACTTCGTGCTGCACGTCGAAANNGACCTGCTGTTCGCCGCATCGGATCTGCCCGACTTCGTGCTGCACGTCGAAATATGCGAGGACCTGTGGGTGCCGGTTCCGCCCAGCTCTTTCGCCGCTCTCGCAGGCGCAAGCATTTTGGCCAATCTGTCGGCGAGTGATATCACCGTGGGTAAGGCTGACTACCGTCGCCTTCTATGCACCTCGCAGTCCGCCAAGTGCAACGCTGCCTACCTCTACGCCGGTGCGGGCTATGGGGAATCGACTAACGATCTGGCATGGGACGGCCACGCCCTGATCTGTGAGAACGGGGAAGTATTGGCAGAATCGCAGCGCTTCGCGACCAGCGGCGGATGCATTCATGCAGACCTCGATCTGGATCGATTGCGGCAGGAACGCGCGCGTACGACCAGCTTCGGCGATTGCATTGCAAACCATCGAGAGCACGTGACCCGGTTGCGCCGCGTTGAATTCGAGTTGGATCTGCCGGACGTACCTGTGCCGTTGCTGCGCGACGTGCCTCGGTTTCCGTACGTGCCGAATGACGACGCGCGGCTCGATGAGCGCTGCCGTGAGGTGTACCAGATTCAAGTTCAAGGTTTGATGCGCCGCATGGAGGCAACCGGGATCAACAAGGCCGTCATCGGAGTGTCCGGCGGCCTGGATTCAACTCAAGCCCTGATCGTCGCGGCAAAAGCCGCCGATCAGCTGCGCCTGCCCCGATCGAATGTGCTCGCCTACACGCTTCCCGGCCTTGCTACCGGTTCTCGAACCCATGAAAATGCCCGTCGGCTCATGCAGGCGCTGAATGTCACGGCAGGAGAAATCGACATCAGAACCAGTGTCATGCAAATGTTGCAAGATATCGATCATCCGTACGCACGCGGTGAGAAGGTATACGACCGCACCTTTGAAAATGTTCAGGCCGGCGTACGCGCCTCATACCTGTTCCGGCTCGCCAATCTGCACGGCGGCCTCGTCGTCGGCACGAGTGACCTCTCCGAACTCGCGCTTGGCTACACCACATATGGCGTCGGCGATCAGATGGCCCACTACGCCGTCAATGCCTCGGTTCCGAAGAGCCTCATTCGACATCTCGTCCGGTGGGCCGCCGCCCGCGACGATGGCAATGCCGCGGCGTCGGGAGTCCTGGGGGATATTCTCGCGACGGTGAGCAGTCCCGAACTCGTGCCGGATGCGTCCGGAGCAGGGTCGCCGTCCGCGGAAGCACTGGTGGGTCCCTACGAGTTGCAGGATTTCAATCTCTACTACCTGAGCCGCTACGGTTTCCGCCCAAGCAAAGTGGCGTATCTGGCCTTCCATGCCTGGTCCGACCGCAGACGCGGAACCTGGCCCGCGGCGACTACCCTGACCGAACGGCGGGAGTACGATTTGCCGACCATCGAGCATTGGCTGCGGGTGTTCCTGACGCGTTTTTTCGAGACGAGCCAGTTCAAACGCTCGGCGATGCCGAACGGGCCCAAAGTTGGATCGGGCGGGTCGCTCTCTCCCCGCAGCGACTGGCGGGCACCCAGCGATGCCACGGCGGAGGCGTGGCTCCAGGAATTGGCGGGCAAACTGCCGCCGCCCCATTAGGCCCCGGTCTCCGTGAGTCTCGGCTGCCGCCGCTATTCGCCCGATGTATCGAGGCTGGCGGCGAGCGCCCGCACCCGCTCCGTCACACGCACCGGGTAGCAGTTCTCCTCCGTGGATAATGCCCGCATTGACGCCGGCAATTCTGCAATCCGTCGGAGGCAGAACGCGCGGATCTCGACCAAGCTCGGCAGCCGCCGGAGTCGCCGGCCATCACGCATGATCTCCTGCAGCAGCGGTTCGCCAGGCTGCATTTCGGCCGCCAATGCGATCGAATCGCCCGTCAATGTCCCCGCTGCATTTCGGGCACGAAAGACCTGCTTGGCACCCGGCCATGTCTCCTTTCCCGGCGAACGCTTGCGGCGTGCGCGGCCGGCGTATTCCTCGACCTTATACGCCATGTCCAACGAGGGAGCATCTTCGGACACATCTATTCGCGTCCCCACGCCAAATGCATCGACGGGAGTATCGGCTTCCAAGAGCGCCTCGATCCGCTGTTCATCGAGACCGCCGCTCAGGATGATTTCGATATCCTGACACTGTCCCTCGTCGAGTATCCGCCTGACCGCCCGCGCCTGCGCACCTAAATCGCCGCTGTCGATCCGGACACCCTGCACTTGTCCGGCCGCCTTGGATTCCTTCAGCTCATGGGCTAGCCGTGCCACTCGCCGCGCCGCACGTTCGGTGTCGTAAGTATCAAGGAGCAGCGATGTGCGCCGGCCCCGCGTCGAAACGAAGTTTCGAAACGCCTGCTCCTCGTGGTCATGCGCTTCGATGAAGGAATGCGCCATCGTTCCCGACAGAGGAATGCCGAAGCGTCGTCCCGCTTCGACCGTGGCGGTGGCATCGAATCCGGCCAGATAAGCCCCACGGGCGGCATGGAGCGCGGCCTCTGCGCCATGAGCGCGCCGCATGCCAAAGTCGATCAACCGCCGGCCGCGCGCAGCCAATACGCAACGCACGGCCTTGCTGGCGATGACGGATTGGAAATGCACTAGATTCAGCACCCGGCTCTCGACCAGCTGAGCCTCGAGTATCGGGGCGGTTACACGCAAGATTGGCTCATTGGCGAAGTACGGGGTGCCCTCCGGCATCGCGTGCACCGAACCGGTAAAGCGTACCGTGGATAGATGCTCCAGAAACTCCTTTGAAAACAACTTGAGACGGGATAGGAAATCTATGTCGTTGGGCGCGAATTGCAACGCCTCCAGATAGTCGGCAACTTGCTCGAGGCCGGCGGCCAACAAGAAGCGGCGCGACGGCGGCAGCTTACGCACGAAGAGCTCGAAGACCGCGGTCTCCCGCATACCCAGCTCAAAATAGGAATGGGCCATTGTGAGCTCATACAAATCCATGAGCAGCACCGATTGATCTGATGTCATGCGGCGATTTCCTTCAGGCGTACCGTTTGCCCGGCGCGAGCCGTTTCCCGGCTTCGCTGTCCCCGCCAACCAGACGCGCTCGAGATGCGACCGGTAGCTATCCGCGCAGATTTTTTTCGCTCGATGAACGACGCCAATAGATGCTTCAGCGAAACGGCGGCAGCGACAAAGCGCTACCGCCGAGAGACATCGACAAATTCAGACCGCAATCATTGCACGGTGATCTGTTTCGGCTTTTGCTTCACGCTTTCTGTCTTCGGAATGTGTACGGTCAAAATGCCGTCCTTGCTTTCGCAGCGGATCGCATCTGCGTTTGCATTCTCCGGCAGCGAGAAGTTGCGCTCGAAACTGCCGTAGAAGCTTTCCACACGGTGGAATTTCTCGTTCTTCTCGTCCTTTTGCTGCTTGCGCTCGCCCTTGATGGTGATCACTCCCTCATCGTAGGTGACCTGGACATCTTCCTTCTTTACGGCAGGCAGCTCCGCCCGTATGACGTATTCCTTGTCGGTTTCACTGATATCCGCGGACGGTGACCAATCGAGTTTCCTGCCGTTGCCGGCCGGTGCGAGACGCGCAAAACTGCCCGGCATCAGCTGGCTGAACAATGTATCGACATCGCCGAATGGTTCCCAACGTATCAAGCTCATGACTTTCTCCTCAATTGAAGTGATGTGAAATTCCTGTTCACATAACTCTGGACCGCATCCGTCGATTGCACGATCCGTGGATGTACGTAATGCAATCGAGAAATTTATCCGCGACGACGGGTTTACTGAAAATGTCCAGACGTGCGGTACGCGATCAGCGCCTCCGACAAGGCCACTCGCCTGCGCGCCCCGGTTCTTCGGCTTGTCCTACCCGATTAGAATTGGATGACCAGCCGGCCTCTCGTGCCACCACCCTGCAGCCGATGATGCGCGTCGGCCGCCCTTTCCGGCGGATAGACCTCTGCCACGCGAAGCGTGATTGTGCCGCCCTCGACCTGCTGCCGGAGCCGATCAAGCTTCTCCCACTCCTGCGCGTAGGAGCGCACCAAGGTTGCGGTGAAGTGGATCCCCCGCTGCGGGGCGCCCAGGAAGCCACGGACGGAGGTGAAGGCGCCGCCGTCACGAACCGCGGGGATGACAAGCTCGTTGAGCACCGCTCCGTCCGCGAGCCCGTCGACTCCTTGAGGGAAGTGTCTGCGAATCCGCGACGCGACATCATCGCCCCTTCGAACGACGATATCCGCGCCAAGCGAAGCAACCAGCTTTTCGTCTTTCTCGGAAGCATCGGCGATGACCGTCAACCCCTCGGCTTTGGCGAGCTGAATGACATAGCCGCCATAAGCGCCCGCTGCACCGGTCACTGCGATGACCTGGCCGGGGCAGAGCTTGAGCAGGTCGAGCGACTGGCGCGCCGTCAGCCCGTTCATCGGCAAGGTGGCAGCCTCAACATGGGTCTTTCCGACAGGGGCGCGGACGACCGATCTGGCATCGAGTACGATCTGCTCGCGATACGCACCGTGGCTGCCTTTCGGCACCACGATCGCCAAGACGGCATCGCCAACTTTGAGTCTGTCAGGAACGTCGCTTCCGACCTCATCGACGATTCCCGCCGCCTCCATTCCTGGCACGTAGGGCGGCGGATCAGCCTTCTGCTGTTCGGCGCGCGCGCCGTTGCGCACCGCGAGATCGGTCGGATTGACCGTCGCTGCATGGACTCGGATCCGCACCTGCCCCGGGCCCGCGTGAACTGCGGGCAACTCGACGACCTGCAGAACTTCAGGACCGCCATGAGTGAATAGTCCAACTGCCCGCATCGCTTCCTCCTTTGTCAGACGGCGAGTGCCGATCTTCATTCGGTCCGAATATACGCGGACATTGGGTCTTTCGTCGCAGCGCCGGCTGGGCGGTGTTGCTGCTCTCGGCCATCGGCGTTCTTCATGTAGCGCCCGGCAATGACTTCGCGCAACAGCTGCGTGTCCACGGCGGGAAGGCGAGCTTGCAGGTCGGGCGAAGCGCGAATCGTCGCCGCTGGGGCGCGGTCTCGCCCCCCCGGGGCGCGTGACCGTTGCTATGTGTCCGGTACGGTGCCGATAGTGGTTTATGCGGATGGACGCTGGACAGTCGATGAGTATTCAATAAACATCTTGGAGATACAATTGAGTTCTACGTATAGTTGGTGGCACATATCGGTTCGTGGTTCGAATAATTCAAAGCAAAGGCTCTATCCGGGGCCGGAAGGAATGTGAAATGGGTACAATTTTGATCATTGTCGTGCTCATCCTGTTGTTCGGCGGCGGCGGTGGCTATTACGGGTACCGCCGGTATGGTGGGCCGGGCCTCGGCGGCGCGCTGGGTTTGGTGTTGATCATTCTTTTGGCGCTCTGGTTCTTCGGCGGCCTGCGTGTCAACGGTCCGTGATTCGGGCCGCAGCCCGCTTTTGCTCAGATCCATTTGCGGTGAAGCAACCACATCTTGGCGCCCTGCGTCAGCAGCACGTAGCATAGCAACGTGGCTGCCAGGAGAGGCCAGTAGAGCATCGGCAGCTTAGAGAATCCCAGGTAGGGGCCCACGGGCGAGAACGGGATGGCGATTCCGATCGCCATGATGAGCAGGCTCATCACCAGCACCGGCCAGGATGACCGACTCTGCAGCAGCGGAATCTTGTTGGTTCGGATGACGTGAATGATCAGCGTCTGGGTCAACAGGCTCTCGACGAACCAGCCGGTCTGGAACACGCTGGCGCTGTGAGCCGCGGCCGTTGGCGTTGATGTGTCCCAGCAATGGAACAGATAAAGCATCATAAAATACGTCGTGTAATCGAAGATCGAGGAGCACGGACCGATGAGGATGACAAACCAAGTGAGATCCTTGATGTTCCACTGGCGCGGGGCCGCGATACGCTCGGGGTCCACTGCGTCCGTCGGGATGGCGGTCTGGCTGACGTCGTAGAGCAGGTTGTTGGCCAAAATCTGTACCGGCAGCATCGGCAGGAAGGGCACGAAGACGCTGGCCCCCAGCACGCTGAACATGTTGCCGAAGTTGCTCGACGCACCCATGCGAACGTACTTGATGATGTTGGAGAAAACCCGTCGTCCTTCCAGCACCCCCTCGTCCAGCACCAACAGGGACTTCTCCAGCAGGATCATGTCGGCGGATTCTTTGGCGATGTCCACGGCGGTGTCCACGCTGATTCCCACATCGGCGGCGTGGAGCGAGGGGGCGTCATTGATGCCGTCCCCCATATAGCCGACGGTGTGTTTGCGGGATTGCAGCGCCTTGACAATCCGCTGCTTGTGCGCGGGCGAGACGCGGGCGAAGAGAGTGGTCTTTTCGGCGGCATCGGCAAGCTGCTGGTCGGTCATCTTCTCCAGCTCATCGCCCAGCAAAACGAATTCCGTGGAAAGCCCCACCTCTTTGCATATCTTGCGGGCGACCAGGTCGTTATCACCGGTCAAAACCTTGACCAGTACACCATGACCTTGCAAATCCTTGATTGCGGCGGTCGCGGTTTCCTTGGGCGGATCGAGGAACGCCACATAGCCGTTCAAGATCAAGTCGCACTCGTCGGCTTTGCCGTACGGTGTCGTGCCGTCGGCGGCATTGCCGCGGGCAGCAACGTCCTTGATGGCGATGGCCAGGACGCGGAAGCCATCCGCGCTGAGCCGCTCGTATTCCTTCTTCAAATCCTCCACGTGCTGGGGGTCCATCGGCGAGATCGTGCCGTCTAGCGCTCTCCACTTTGGCCACCACGCGCCGGATGCGATCCCAACTCTGCGCCTGATACAAAAGCCGGCATACCAGACCACCTCAGCCCGACAGGGCCAATAATATCCATTAGGCCTCGTTCAAGTTCCACTGTCGCCTCGAAAACAGGGCACAATTTGCTCCTGGGCCTTCGCCAAGGTGCAGTACTAT
>PLAH01000156.1 GCA_003134045.1 Gammaproteobacteria bacterium | reverse complement strand
ATCGAGATCGGAAACGACGCCCGGCGTCTTTCTTGGCGCAGTCTCCTGCAAGAACAGACAGACGAACGCCCCGGCTACCAACCCGGCCAGCGCGAAATACGGCACATATTGAATGCCATACTTCTGCGCGATTGCCCCCGCGATAGCCGGCGCGATGATCCAGCGATCCAGACCAACGAGACCAAAGCCAATGGTCAAGAGCGTCACCGCTTTCCATTCATAGCCTGTGTCCCAGTTCTTTGATTTTTCGATCATTGCCACTCCCCGGAGAATCGCTCGTGCGTTAAGGTTATCAGCGAACTCAATTCGTTCAGCGACTACGGTGTGCGTCGTTTCGCTGCGAGCCTACACGCGCTCAACCGCGAGGGCGGCGCCCTGACCGACCCCCACACACATGGTCGCAAGCCCGTACCGTCCCGATCGTCGTCTCAGTTCCTGGACGACGGCGCCTACGATTCGTGTCCCTGACATCCCCAACGGATGTCCCAACGCGATCGCCCCACCGTTGCTGTTGACGTGCTCGGCATCGTCAGCGAGACCGAACGCCCGAAGGCAGGCCAGTGCTTGCGAAGCGAACGCCTCGTTAAGTTCGATCGCATCAAAGTCACCGATCTGCATATGTAATCGCTCCATCAATTTTTCCACCGCGGGAACGGGGCCCACGCCCATGAGCCGCGGTACGACGCCCGCGGAGGCGAAACCCATAACGCGGGCCCGGGCTGTAAGTCCAAACCTCTCGACGGCCGCACCGGACGCAATTACCAGCGCTGCGGCCCCATCATTGATGCCCGACGCGTTCCCTGCGGTGACTGTTCCACCCGGGCGGACTATCGGTTTGAGTTTAGCCAGCCCTTCGAGTGTCGTCTGCGGGCGCAATTGTTCATCGCTCTGCACTACGGGCCCCGGCACCCCCCGCGTCTCGGGAGTAGACACCGATATGATCTGTTCGGCGAACACACCGCAAGCCTGGGCGCGCGCAGCGCGTTGCTGGGAGCGCCAGGCGAAGGCATCCTGGCTCGCCCGCGACACGTTGAACTCGGTAGCGACGTTTTCCCCGGTTTCCGGCATGGAGTCGACTCCGTACAGCGCTTTCATTTGCGCGTTTGGGAACCGCCAGCCGATGGTCGTGTCAAAAATCTCCATCGTGCGCTGAAAGGGCTTCTCCGCCTTCGCCATCACGAACGGCGCCCGGGTCATCGATTCAACGCCACCCGCGATCGCCAGTTCAATTTCACCCGCGCGTATCGCTCGCGCGGCGGCTCCCACCGCATCGAGTCCCGATGCGCATAATCGATTGACCGTCACGCCGGGAATAGTCGGTGATGCTCCGCCAAGCAGCAGCGCCATCCGAGCCACGTTGCGATTGTCCTCTCCCGCCTGATTGGCGCAGCCGAGGAATACTTCGTCAATCGATTCGGCGAGGGCCGCGTTTCGCGCCAGCAATTGCCTGATTACCGTGGCGGCCAAATCATCGGCACGCAGCAGCGACAAGCCGCCCTCGTAGCGCCCGATCGGCGTGCGTGCGAAATCGCAAATAAACGCGTCAGTCATCAAGATCTCTTGTTTGAACACCGAGCGAATCGAGGTGCGCTGCATCGAGCTTATTGGAAATGCCGATTGCAGAGCGAGTGGGGCGCGCGAATTCACCGTGCGCTTTTTTGTTGCCGCCGTCCCCGGGGGGCGCAGTGCGACCCAGCGCAGGCGGCCCGACAGGAGCAGCGTCGCGCAGCGCCGGGCAGTCGGGTGGGGTGCGGGCGGGATGCTCGGCGACGCGGGCCTCAAGCATGACAGCCTCAGGGAGTCGGCGCGGCGGAGTTGGTGAAGGCAATGTAGCGGCCGCCGCAAATCACCGCGATCCACAGTGCCAGCGAGATTGCCGAGATCACCTTGGCAAGGCTCGAGGTTTCGACCTTGCCCTGCCAGCGATCGAGGTTGGTGAACACGCCGAGCTCGAACCAGAGCGCATTCACGCCTGCGAGCAGGATGAACAGCAGCTTCCAGCGGAACGAGCGGTTGAAGGCGTAAACGAACGGGTCGTGCATGAAGAACATGAGGCCGGTGAACAGGTTCAGGCCGAAGCCGACCCAGGCCAGCGGCAGCAGCCGGTGCAGGGGCCGGATAGGCACCGACCTGGCCAGGCCCAGGGTGCGCAGGTCGAGCACGCCAACGATGCCGATCAGCATCGCCATGCCGCAGAAATGCAACGACTGCAGGGTCGGGAAGGCCCACCAAGTGGAGCGCACGAACTCGCCGGGCGGCAGCGACTTGATCCAGAGGAGGATGGGATAGTTGCTTGAGATATCCATGTTCTTGCCCCTCTATCCGTCGACGCCGACGTCGCCGTAGGTATTGTAGGCCAGCCAGCGGCCGACGAAGATTGCGCTCACCCATGCCAGCAGCGAGACCACGGCCAGCACCTTGGCCTGCCGCGGCGCGTCCGCGTCCCCGGAGGCGTACTCATCAGTCTTGTTGAGCACCGTCGAGGTGATCCTCGCGCCCATGATCAGGCCGAGGGCAATGAGCAGCAGCTTGGAGCGGAACAGCCAGCTGTAGTAGTCCTTCTTCGCGTCGATCGCGAACAGCATCACGCCGGAGATGGCGTTGCACGAGAAACCGATCCAGACCACCGTCATCAGCTTGCGCAGGCCCGGCATCGCCGCGCCCTTGGCGAAGCCGAGCACGCGCAGATCGATGACGACGAGCAGACCCACCAGCAGGGCCAGGCCGATCGAGTGCGCCGTGATCACGATCGGATAGGCCGTCTCCTGGATCCACGTCGAGAATGCGCTGTTCTGCAGCGCTGAAAGCGTGTCGTCAATCATGACCTACCCCCCCCCACTATGTCGTTGATGCCTGGTCTGTCTGCCCGATGCGGCGGGCGCTTCGCTCAGCCGAAGGTGCCGGCCCACTTCCAGCCGTCGGCCGGACGCTCGATCGACTGCATGCGGATGCGGTGGTCGGCCGGGTTGCGGCCCGGGTTGCCGGTGATCTTCACTTTGTCGCCCGGCTTGAGGCTGTCGTGCTTGACGCCGGCGTCGCCGAGCGCGCCGCCCGCACCCCACTCGACTGCCCAGCGCTGCATGACGCCGCTCTTGTCGGGCGCCATCACGTGCACGAAGGAATGCGGATTGCGGAACAGAAACTGCACCACCGTGCCCTCGATCGTTACCTGCTGGTCGACAATGTAGGTGGCAGGGAACGAATGGTGCGCCTGCACCGGTGCGACGGTCATCGCGCCCATCAGCGCGGCGCCGGCCAGAATGCCGATAATCTTCTTCATCTTGATTCTCCTCGTCTGATCAATCGACAGTTAATAACTTTCTACGCAGTAACTTTGAGGTCCGGGCAAATGGTACATGGAAATGATGGCGGCGTCACCTTCCGGCGGGCGCGCCATACGCGCCTATGTGGAGTCGGGCGGGCGCACCGGAGAGGCGCCCGCACCGGCGCGCCAGGCCTCGTGGGCGTGCGGCTTGCGGGTGCGTTATTGCTATTCGCGCGCCGATGCCGGCGAATTCGACGTCGTCGTTGTGCAGCGCGCGCCCAAGAGGATCCTCATCGCGTTACGGGCCCTCGTGATCAGGCAATTCCGAGTTGACGGGCCCGCTTCACCGCCATGGTGCGCCGGTTGACGCCCAGCTTCGCGTACAGGTGATGGAGGTACCATTTCACAGTGCCTTCGCTAATGGCGATGCGCTCGGCAACCTCGCGGTTGGTGAGTCCGGAAGCGATGAATTGCAGCATTTCTCGCTCACGTGTACTGAGTGATTCCAGCAGGTTGGGTGGCTGCACATCCAGGCAGCCCATCGACAGATCAGCGGCATTGCGGCCCAGTTCTTTTTCGAAGGCGTTGACCAGCACATTACAGAATGAGTCCCTGTCGTCGGAGAGTCCCGCGCCGAGGCTTGGATTGTCCAGCAGCAGAGCCCCGATCTGGCGTCCTCCATCGATAATCGAGCGAAGGTAGTGTCCTGGCGCCGCGAGTGATGTCGCATTGCGTAAATGCCGCTGCGCCAACTGGATCTTGCCTTGCTCGATGAGAGTCGACGCAGTGATGACCTCCCACCTGATCAGGCTTCGGATGGCCCCATGATTGCTGACGAAGGCACGCCAGTGCGCGCACACCTTTAGCGCCTCGATGTAGCGCTTATTCAGAACCGCCAACCGGACGAAAGAGAGCGCCTGAGACTCCAGCAAGTTGTTCGCGCCGTTCCCGGTCGGAACTACGTCGCCGACGGCGCGGGGCAGGCGAAGTCGACGTGCAACAGGTGCCACCTCGTCCAGCCGCCCGGTCTGCACGAGGATCGCGATCTGTTCCGCCCCAAATACCTGGCGCAATCGTATGAGACCGCCATCCGGCGCCCAAGTGGCGTCAAGTGCCAGCGTCTCAATGCTGCCGGATACGTCGCCGCGAGCCATCCGTAAACGAGCAAGGACAAGGCGACCTGATATCCATTCCTCCAGGAAGCTGAAGCGCGGAGTGGATGGCAGGTATCTGTTCAGCAGTTCCTCTGCTTCGGCCAGCTCATTGCGTTCATAGCAGATCTCTGCCAGTGGGATTGCCAGCAGGCCACAGCCAATGGGACCCATGCTGTGCTTGTCGCCACTTGCAATTTCAAGCTGCTCCCGCAGGGGCATGATCGATTCATTCTGGCGGCCACCGAGATAACGGGCGCGGGCGAGTGCGCAAACCAGGGGAACCTGGGGTAAGCGATGGCTGCTCAGGTCGAGTAGCCGGCGTGCGCGATCCGCGGTTACCTCAATGTCCGTGAAGTTAAAGGCATCGGTCTCTGCCCGCATGACTGTCATGAAGAGATTGGCCCGAGCCAAGGGTGGTGCGGTGCGCCAATGCTCGATGAGGTGCTGGCCCAGGGCGACGGCTCGTGACGTGTCGTTCTGGAACAACGCACACCACATCTGGCAATGCATGAACCGATGCTCGAGCTCTTGCAGGTTGTCGGCGGAGGGGGTCGGGGACTGCGCCAGCGCGTCGAGGCGCTGGCGGCATTGTGCCAGTCTGCTGAGCGCGTGGTCGAATTCCCAACGGTAAGCGAACACCTCGACCAGCGTCAGCATCAGGTGCGGATATGGGGTTATCAGGTCAATCGGCAGTCGGACCGCGAGCGCGTGGGCGTCATGCCCGCAGGACTCGTAGTCATGGGCGCACCATTCATCCAGTCGCGTCGCAGCTGCTTCAAGATCGCCAGCCTCGATCAGGTGCTCGATAGCGCGTTTGCGCTGCTTCGTAGACCAGAAGTGTTCGGCCACGCGCCGATGTAATGCGAGCACCCCGAAATGGCGCCGGAGGTGTGCGCCAAGTGCATCGGCAAACATCGGGTGATAGCGAAACTGGAGGGACGTTGAATTGGCCCGATTGACGAAAAGACCGTGCTGCTCTGCTTCAAGAAGCAGCCTAAGGCTGTCCGTGCGCTGGGTGATCGCATTGCACACGTCGGCGTCCAGGACAGATAGGATGGACGTCTGGACCAGGAACGCCGTCAGCAGGTCGTGTTCCTGGGTCAAGATGTGTTTAAAGAAAAAGGCGTGCAACCGGTCGGTGATATCGATGATTGTGTGCGTGTCAGACGCGTCGTTGGTATGGTCGAAGCAGGATGCGATGAGCATTCGAACGCCGGATGGCCATCCCTCACTCCGCTCGACTTGATGAGCAATCAATCTCCTTGCCGAAAATGTCAGTCCGGAGATTTCAAAAAGCTCCAGAGTTTCCGCTGCGCTGAAGCGCAGATCGTCAGGTCCGAGTTCCCGCATACCCTGTGCAAAGAGGCGACCCATGGCCAACTCGGGACAGCCTCGGGTTGCCAGCGCCCACTGTATGTGCGGCATCGCGCGCTCCAGCAGCTGCTGGAGCGCGGTAAGGACCGATGGCGGGAGACGACAATGGACATCATCGATCAGCAGCAGCAGCGGTGTTGACGAGAAAGGCTCCGCCACCGGAGTGCGATCCCGCGGCCATCGGCTGAATATGTCGGCGGCTTCGGCGTGTCCGGCGCGATGGGCCGCCTGGTCAAGGATGGCGTAGAGTTCGGTCGCGTTGGTTACCCGATCAGCCAGGCTGATCAAAGCCACCGGCTGGGATCGCCTTTGGGCCTCTTCAAACCATTGCCGGAGCAGCACGGACTTGCCGTACCCGGCAGGTGCCCTGATCAGAACAAATTGATCGGTAACGAGATGCTTCGCCTGCCGGCCAAGTCTCGGTCGAGCAAGTTCGAGAATTCCGTAACTGCTTGCATTCATGTAAATGTTCTTTGCCGACTAAAAACCCCCAAGGCCCAACCTTAGCTTATAGCGGGATTCCGATCCGGTAATGATTCAATTTTACGAATGCTGTCTTTGCAAATGATCGGCCGGTACCGCTTAAGGGTGAACTGGCGCGGTGAAGGCATGGGCGGGCCTTGTTTGCTCTGCAGCATGGCGCACCCAACGATTGGGAGGTGCCCAGGGTCGGCATATGAAGGATCCTGTTCCGCGCAGGCTGCTACATCCAGCCAGGCCATTCGAAAACTTATAATTAATATCTTATTTAACGGGGGAATAAAGAGCCGTGCGTTCAATACAGATCCGCCAGAGCGTTGCCTTAGCCATCGGCCTGTCTTTTGTTGGTCCTGCTGCGTATGCGCAAGAGGCCATGGGCACGTCCCAGAAGGCGTCCGAAGAGCCGGGCCCGCTGCAGGAAATCATGGTCACCGCTGAGCGTCGGTCCGTCGACATCCTGACGATACCCATCCAGATAACCGCCATCCCGGCAAGCCAGCTCGAGAGCCTGCAGCCCAACACATCGCTCGAGGATCTCCAGTCTGTCGTGCCAAGCTTCACGGTGAACGGTACGGCAGGCTCCTTCCAGAATATCAACATCCGCGGCGTAGGCAATACGTCCTTCAATCCCTCGGTAACCACCGGCGTCGTCGTCATCAGGGATGGCTTGCCTGACGTCGAGACCAATGCGCTCGGCGAGCCGTTTTTCGACCTGCGCGGTCTAGAGGTGCTCCGGGGTCCCCAGGGTACGTTTGTCGGCGCCAGTTCAACCGGTGGGGCATTGCTGATCAACTCCGCCGATCCGAGCCTTGCCGGATTTGAAGGCTACTTCGAGGGCATCCTCGGTAACTACACGGATCGTCGCTTCGACGGTGCCGTTAACATGCCGGTTAACGATCAGCTGGCTTTCCGGGTCGCGTTCAACGCAGAGCGCCGCGCGAGTTTCTTCCGGAACATCGGCTCGCAGAATCTCACGCCAGCCGGCGAACCGCTCAGCGATCCAGGCCAGGTCAATGACCTCAATGCCCGCATCAGCGCGCTCTGGAAGCCCAGTGCCGACTTCCAGGCCCTCTTGAAGGTCGAGCTCAACCAGAGCAGCACCGGCGGCGTTCCGGGCCAGCCCAACCAGAATCCGTTCCCGAACCCGGCCGTTCCGGGGCAGATGCAGTACGTGTCCTCCTACGCATTCTCGACACACCAGCCGTACGTGCTCAACTACGAGGCCACGAACCTGATCAACGACAGCCAGACCGACCGGTACGGTCTGGAGCTGCGTTACACGCTGCCAAACGAGGTGGTCCTGCGGTCGCAGTCCGGCTACCAGGACCACTACTTCCGCTATTCGACGGAAAACAGCAACGATGCGTTCAACGACGGCATCGACTACACGCTAGTAGGTCCCAAAGACCGCAACTATTACCAGGAGATCAATGCGATTTCACCTGATACCGGCAGGCTCACTTGGGTGGCAGGCGCGGCGGCCTTCTACAGAGACACGCCGGTTTTTGCGAGCTCGAACCGCCTTTCCCTGCCGGCCGCCGGGCCGCTGAGCTCAGGCCCCAGCCCCGAGACCGCGCTCGACATCGTCTCGGTGACTCGCAGCCTAGGCGTGTTCGGCCAGCTCAGCTACAAGCTCCTTGACACGTTGCAGCTGCAGGCGGGCGTCAGGGAGAACTGGGACAACAACTTCAACGGAGGCGCGATCACCGTCATCGGACCGTTTGGCCCGCTTGCGGTGATCCCGAACACCGGGCAGTTCAAGTCCAGCACACCGACGGCCAAAGTCGGGCTCAATTGGTCGCCGGTCGAGGAGCAGTTCATCTATGCATTCTGGGCAAGGGGATACAAATCGGGAGGCGTGAACATTGGAACGGGATTGCCATTTGAGGACGAGCACGTGGACGATTACGAGGCCGGCATTAACAGCCGGTTCTTTGATGGCCACCTGCAGACCCGTTTGGGCTCCTACTACATGACCTACAAAGGCATGCAGGAAGACATCTTCAACGCGAAAGCCGGGTACATGGACGAGGTGGTCAATCTCGCGAACTCGACCATCAAGGGCCTCGAGCTGTCGATCCAGTCGCGCTTCGGTGGGTTGGGGGTGAACCTAAGCGTTGCCTATAACGAGTCGAAGCTCGGGGCTGTCAGCAGCGCGGACGCTTTGATCGACGGCGGGGTGGTTGCGTCCTACCGGCTCCCGCCCCTGGTGCAAGCCGTGCCGTCGCTGTTTCCAGCAAGCGTCTTCAACTACGCACCTTATACCGAGAAAATCAGCGGCGAGCAGAACCCCTACTCCCCGAAGCTGACCGCCAACGCGAGCGTGGACTACGCGATTCTCGTGGGACCGGGGACGATCCGCCCGGTGGTCAGCTTTTCCCATACGGACAAGCAGTTCGCGTCCCTCTTCCAGAGCGACAATTTCTACTTGATGCCTGCCCGTAACGTATGGGACGTATCGACCAGTTACGAAGCGGGTTCGTGGCTAACGCAGGTTTATGCCAAGAACGTAACCAACTCGGTGTATGTGTCTGGCTATAGCGGGAACACCGAGTACTACGGGGCGCCGAGGCAGATCGGCCTCAGGGTCCGGAAGACTTTCTGATCAACCGCAGGCGCAGGAAAGGTCGGCACGCCGTGCGTGACGCTGCCTGCAGATTTGTCGCGAGGAGCAAGAGGATGTCCAAAAATAAGCTGGCTGCAATCGTCGCCATGCTCGCATCGTACGGTGGCGTGCAGCATGCCGCTGCCCAGGGGATGCCACCGCCGCCGGGGCCTCCGCCCAAGTCCTACGCGTCTACGGCCACCGTGCCGGCCGTGTACGCGCGTCATGTCGGGCCCGTTAGTGTGCTGGAGGTGAGGCCCGACGTGTCAATGCTGACAGTCGATGGCGTCAACCTTGTCGTGTGTCTCGGAGATGACGGTCTTGTCGTGATTGACACGGGCCCGGAGGCGCGTGCCGAAGAAGTGCTGGCTGCAATACGCGCGGTATCCGACGCGCCCATCCGGTACCTGGTAAACACCAGTGCGGCGAATAGCAGCAATGGCGGGAATGAGGTCATTGCGAAGGCCGGCAACGCATTTTCACTTGGGACGCTTGGCACGACTGCGCCGATCGTTGCGCACCAGAATGCCCTGCTGAGGATGCTGGCGGAGCCCGGGCAGAATCATCCGGCCGAGGCAATTCCCAGCGAGATCTTCAGCCGCAGGGTGCGAAGCGCGCGCCTTAACGGGCAGGCAATCCAGGCGATCTGGGAGCCTGCCGCCCATACCGACGGGGACATTGTCGTATTCATGCGCCGTTCCGATGTGATTGTGACTGGTGCGATATTCGATCCGACGGCCTTCCCGGACATCGACCTAAAGCATGGTGGCAGCATCCAAGGCGAGATCAATGCGCTCAATGACATTTTGAATAATATGGCCGTCGGGTCGACGCCCCTGGTCGAGCAGCCAGGGGAGACATTGATCATCCCGGCGCGCGGGCCGCTGTCCAACAAGGACGACCTTGTCAACTACCGGGACATGGTCACCATTGTCCGTGACCGGGTCCAGGATGGGATCAGCCGCCGCCAGGGCATTGCGCAGATTATTGCTGCGGATCCGCTTCAGGGATTCCGCAATCGATATGCCGAGTCGCCGCAGGCTGCGCAAAGGTTTATCCAGACAGTCTACGACAGCCTGCGAAAGCAGCCGAAACTCTTGGGGAGCGGAACATGAGCCGTCGTCAATTCATGGGTGGCATTGCCGCCGCAGAACGCGCAAGGGCAAGTGTCCGGCGCCGCGTGCTGACGGGTGTCTGCCTTGTCGTTGCAGGCACGTTTTTGTTTTCGACCGAGTACTGCCGCGGAGCGGATGCGGGCGCGGCGGCACCGGCACCGGCAACGTCGCCGGCACCGGCACCGAAATCGGCCCGGGCAATGGCTCCTGTGGACCTATCCGGCTACTGGGTGTCTGTGGTCACGCAGGACTGGCGTTTCCGCATGGCCGTTCCCGGCAAGGGGGAGTACGCGGGAATTCCGATCAATGAGCTTGCGAAGGCGGCTGCGGATGCCTTCGACGGTGAGAAGGCGGAAAAAGCCGGCCATGCCTGTGATGCCTACGGCGCCGGACTGGTCATGAGGAACCCGGGTCGCCTGCATATCACCTGGGAAGATGAAAGTACGCTGCGGGTTGAGGCTGACGCCGGTCAGCAGACTCGGCTCCTGCGCTTCGGCCAGTCGCAAGCGGGCACTGTCGAGGCGAGCCGCCAGGGTCGCTCGACGGCCAAGTGGCAGATCCACCAGATTGCGTCTCCCTACGGGCCTCCGATGAGGATTCCGGGCGCGAAGGACCAAGGATACCTTCAGGTCAGCACGGACAGCCTGCTGCCCGGACTGCTTCGCAAGAACGGGGTTCCCTATGGTTCAAAGGCGAGCATGAACGAGTACTGGGAAGTCTACACGATGCCCGAAGGTCGCCAGTTGCTCGTGCTCTCATCGCGGTTTTCCGATCCGGAGTACCTCCGCGAGGACTACATGTTCAATCCGATCTTCGAGAAGGAGCCTGACGGCTCCAACTGGTCGCCAAGCCCCTGTTCGCTCAGGTGGTAAGAAAAATTGGAGCAAAGCATGAAATGGCGTAAATGGAATACTGCGTGGATGTCGTTGGTGGTTTGCGGCGGTCTGTCCCTTCCTGTGCAAGCGCAGGTTGACCTTTCAGGAACATGGGGTGGGCGGCTGCACGAGGATTACCAGACCCGACTGACGGGCCCGGAGTTCGTGGATTACGCAGGCATTCCGCTCAATAAGGACGGACTGGCGAGTGCGCTGAGCTACACAACTGCAACCTTCGCCGAGTTGGATCGGTCGTGCGCGCCGTATCCCGCTCACTATCTCCTCCTTGGGCCGTGGGGCATACGCATCTCGCCAGTCATGGACGAGAAGAGCGGGCAGGTGAGCGCGTGGCGCGTCAGCGGGGCGATGGACAGGGAGGCCATGACGATTTGGGTCGACGGACGTGAGGCGCCCGGCCCGGAGGCCCTCCACACGTTTGCCGGCTACTCGGTGGGTCACTGGCAGGGAAACACCCTCGTGGTCGTGACCACGCATCTCAAGGACAGCTACCTCACCCGAAATGGCGTGCCAAGCAGCAGCCGTGAAAAGACCACGTTCTACTTCTCCCGGCACGATCAGGACCTGACCGTCACGGCGGTCATCGAGGACCCCACTTATCTCGCCGCGCCGTACGTGATGAGCCGAACGTGGGTGATCGACAACGCGCAGCCCGTTGGGGCGCCCGTTAGCTACTGCACGCCGGAGGAAGAGCTGAGCAATGTTTCGCCGGACACGGTCGCTCACTTCCTGCCCGGTAAGAACACCAGCGCCGCGGTCATGACGGAGCAATATCACCTCCCGAAGTCCGCTACACACGGCGGGCCGGCCACGATGTTTCCGGAGTTCGTGCGGCAGCTGAAAGCCGATCGCTATACCCCGGCAGGCCAGTGCACGCGCTATTGCTGCGGCGACAGCACGGACACCGAATACGTTGTGAAAACGCTCATGTGCAAGACCGGGCCGTGAGTGCGCACGGCCACAGCCAATTACCCCCCAAGGAGAGACTGAAATGCGTTATATGATTTTTGGAGCGATTGTCGCGGCGAATATGCTGCCGGCAATGGCCGTGCACGCGGCCACCAGCGTTGGAAAGCCTGAATCGGTGTGCCCAGACCCGGCCACGATCGAGGCGAACAAGAAGCTGGCCACCACCATGTTTCAAGGGCCGCCGAAACCGGAGGAAATTGAGAAGGGGCCTGAAATCATGGACAAGGACTATATACAGCATAATCCTGAGTTCAAACGCTTCGGTGAGATCAACCATCTCCATGGGCTCGAGGAATTCAAGGCGCTGATGCCAATGATGATGAAGGCTAACGGCCCGTTCGCGCCGCCTCCGCCGGACGCTCCGAAGGGCAATCCTCTTTACATGGTCCTGGCCGATTGCGACATGATCGTCATCCTCCAGCAGCGCTATCTTCCCGACCCGCAGCACAAGGGGAAGTATTACGAAGCGTTCTGGTTTGACGCCTTTCGGGTGAAGAACGGTAAGTTGGCCGAGCATTGGGACGCGGCGGAAATTCCCAAAAAGCTTCCGGACTTCCTGCTCAAGCCGCTTTCGGAGTTGGCGAAGGAGCCGAGCACGAAGGCCCCGGCCACGAAAGAGAAGTAAGCGCCGCGCACTGCCCGGCATGGGGTGGCAGTCCGGCAGCAGGCTCGATCGCGGGCTTTGGTCGCAGTCGGCGGCGCCGCGTGGGCGGACATCGTCGCCGATGCAGTACGCGCAGAGTTCCGCCTCGTCGGTCGGTATCGGCCGACCGACGCTCTTAGGCGAAGCTGCACCTGTTTCTTGGTGAGACTTTTGACATGGAAATGGCTCATGGAATTCGCGCATAAAATCGTCCTCATAACGGGAGCGGCGACCGGGATCGGGCGCGCGACAGCCAGGGAGTTGGCTCGCCTGGGGAGCCGTGTAGTCATCGCGGATCTCAACGGTGCGAAGGCCGAAGAAGCGGCGTCCTCGATTCAAGCCCAGGGCGGCGAAGCGATGAGTGTGCGCTGCGACGTCCAACGGGATGACGCCGTCGCAGCGCTGATGAGTGCGGTATCTGCAAAATACGGCCGGGTCGATGTCCTCATCAACAATGCCTCAATGCCGCCCGTAGCCGGGCTGATTGAGGACATTCCCTTTGAGGCCTGGGAGAGCGCGCTGCAGGTGAACGTGCTTGGCTATGTGCGGATGATACGCGCGGTGCTTCCCGCGATGCTTGAGCGCGGCAGTGGTTACCTGGTCAACACGGCGTCATCACTTGCCATTCTGCCCGATCCACCCACACGCTTTCAGATTCCGTATACCACGACCAAAGGCGCGCAGCTCGCGATGAGTTACGGCCTGGCGCACGCGCTGCACCCGCGCGGCGTGCGCGTGTCGGTCTTCTGCCCCGGCATCACGGCCACGTCGGATCGGCCCGGCGGTCAAAGCGTGACAACCTCGGGCACGGCGATGCCGAGCATCGCGGAATTTCTCCACGGAGTGGACCCACGTCGCCGCACACCGGCGACCGCGGAGTTCGCGGCTTCCGTATTGATCGATGGCATGCGTCAGGAGAAGTTCTTGATAAGCTCGCAGGTTGGCTATGAGGAGCAGATCGTGGAGTTCGCGCAGGCGGGCCTCGACCCACTCGCATTGATGGCCAGCAGCGGCACCTGAATCAGGGCGCGTGTACTGCCACAGCGCCACCCGCAATTGGTCGGCGACTCGTGCGCATACCCACCGTTACTCGAGGTGCGTTTGGTCGCCGTACTTGCCAAGCTGGTAGATGTTCACGAGCTGATAGGCTACGGACGCATCGAGGCGCAACTGCATCTGAGCCTTGATGTGCTGGCCAGCCACACGCTTTGTCCAGGCGAGGGCGTAGGCGGACCGCTTCAACAGGGCCGCGACGATCTCTTCGACGCGCGCAGCGAGCTCGTCGGCCGTCACCGCATAGTTGATGATTCCCCTGTCGGCGAGTTCGCGACCGGTGAACACCCGCGCCAGCATCAGGTACTCCTTCGCCAGCGCCGGGCTCATGTGCGAGGGGATGTGCGCGAGACCGCCGTCGCCGGGGACCATGCCCGCCGACGTGCGAAACGGTTGGACCTCCCCCATGCCCATATGGTGATCCGCGAACCGGGCGTCTTCACGGGCGATGATGAAGTCCGAGGCGAAGGCGACGCTCGACCCCCAGCCGATCGCGTCGCCGTTGACCTTGGCGACGATCGGCCTGTCGAGATCCACCATCGCCTCGTGCAACCGGACGATGCCGGTCGTAGCGGTCCACACGTTGGGGGGCGACATCACGTCCTCGGCGCCCGCGTTCGACAGGAGCTGAGGGACCCAGAACACGCCCGGGTCCGCCCCCTGGACGACCACCACCCGCACGCGATTGTCCGTCCGAACGGCATTGACGATCTCGAAGAACTCCCAGTGCCGGTCCGTCCACGGACGGCCCTCGATCTTGCGATCCAGGCCGTGCATGGAGATGCGCAGCACCTCGTCTTCGAGCGCCACCGAGAAGTAGACGAACTCGTGTTCAAGGTACCAATACTTCGACATGGTGCGATCCCCTATCTGTGATCCGCGA
>PLAH01000180.1 GCA_003134045.1 Gammaproteobacteria bacterium | reverse complement strand
ATAACATCGACACCGACCAGATTATTCCGGCGCGATTTCTGAAGACCACCTCCAAACAGGGGCTCGACCGGCAGCTTTTTAACGACTGGCGGTACGATGCGCAGGGAAATCCCAAGCCGGATTTCATCCTCAACCAGTCGCGCGGGCAGAATGCGCAGGTGCTGTTGGCGGGGGACAATTTCGGCTGTGGCAGTTCGCGCGAGCACGCGCCCTGGGCGCTGACGCAATTCGGGTTCCGGGCGGTGATCAGCACGTCTTTCGCGGATATTTTCAAGCAGAATTCGCTCAAGAATTCGCTGCTGCCGATTGTGGTCCCGGCGGACGTGCACGCGGAGTTGTTCGCCGCCGTGACGGGCGACCCGGAAGCGACGGTGAAGATCGATCTGACGGCGCAGACGCTCACTACGCCCGGCGGACGACAGGTGGAATTCCCGGTAGACGGCTTTTCTAAGCACTGCCTGATCGAGGGCGTAGACGAACTGGGCTACATACTGAGCCACGAAGCGGAGATCGCCGGCTTCGAGGCCCAGCGCGTAGGGTCGGTAAATACGGCGGCGTAGGCGCTGCCCGCGCCGCTATCCATCGAGCTCGAGTTCCTGGTGCTGCATTCCGGCGTAGGGGTAAACCGCGACTTTCGGATCGCCCGGATGTAACTCCTTCAACTTAGCGATCACGTCCGGCCACTTATCGCAGAAGAAAGTCCCCTTGCGGTAGTTATTCTTCAAATTCTGGCTCAGATACTGGGAGTAGACGATCATGTTGCTTTGCGCCTGCGGAGCGGCGCCGCCGCGGCCCATGCCGCGCCCACGAGTACCCGCCTTGCCGCGCCGCCGCTGTCGCTGTCGCTGTCGCTGTCGCTGCAACCTATCCAATCTCTCGCTATACGGGACCCGCAACTCTCCGACCCGTCTCCACGAACCGCCGCGTTGCCGCTTAAGCTCTCGGCCGGCAAACGCTATCGGTTGGCCACGATCAATTTCACACGCGACCCGCAATCGCTGCAGCTACTCAATCACCAGGTGGAACTTGTCTGCGTTGCGGGGCAGCGAACAGCCGGTGTGTGCAAGGATGTCGTCACGCTGCCAAGCTTTACCCGTATCGAATTCGAATTCATAGCGCGGACAAACGAGGTTTTCTTAGCGCACAACCGACAAGTATCCGTCGAGGGCATGCTCACCATGTCTCGCCCGATATACCAGCGCTTCGACTCATCATCCCAAAAGGCACCCGAGGCTTTGACTTGGGCGTATTCCTCAGGCGGGACATAGAGATGAATACGTTCCATACGAGTTCTCGTTAGCTATCCAACTTGGGCCTGCGGCGTGATTTCTTGGCGACCGACTCGCTGTCGGCATCTATATCGATTTGCCCGACTGTGGCATCGCGGCTGTCGCCCATCCACAGCATTGTTCTGCTGGCGCTTTCCTTGCCGCATATCCATTGGGCCCTAATGCCCAATCGCGCCACGAGGTTCTCGCTGGCGGCCATAGGCATTTTCAGTAATCTCCTGGCATTCCTATTATGGACTTATGCTGGCGCGCTGGTGCCGTCGGAGCGTTTGGGGATGTTCCTCTACATGATCCCGATCGTAAGCGTCGACGCCGGCATGCGGTTCCTCGAGGAGTCCTTGACCCTGCAGATCCTGCTCGGTGGCGCGCTCATCATCGTCGGCGTCTGGATCGCGTCGCGCGTCAGCCGGCTGTCAACGTGCAGCAACAGCATGGTTGCTTGATTATTCGAGGAGTGCCAATGCCTCGAAGCGCGACAAGACGATATCAGCACGCGCCTGACTTGCAGCATCGGGCGACAGGTGATGAGGGATGGCGGAGATAAACCCGTCGGTCGAAATCAAATCGATGCACTGGTCGCGCAGATAGTGACGCACAATTGTCGGTACAAGGCGCACCTCTGCAAGTAGTTCGGGCCGCCCATCGATAACCGTGACGATATCCTCGATATCATGGCTCGCCCCATAATCCTTTGCACCGCGACTACGGAATGCCTCGAACTTGGTAGCGATGAATAACGGTGCAGTCACGAGCCGAATGGATTTGCCGTTGGGCAAGCGGTATGCAACCGCGCTTGCTAGCGTCTGTGGATACCAGCGATTGTGGAATCCTAATATACCTTCATCGGATGGCATCACGTCGAGCTGCAGCCCCGAATTGAGCCAGCGACAGATCGGAGCCTCTGGCGAACGGTCCTGCACGAAGTGTCGGGCGAGTAATCGTCGCTCGACGGCTTGATACTCCAAGATGGTCGCCACTTGCACCACTACGTCGACGTCAACGGTACCGCGAATGAACTGAGCGCGCGCAGATGTGACCAAAAGACCTGTAGCGCAGCCGCCGACAAAAACGAATGCATCTGCCAGATCCCCGAGACGCTCGACCATCTCCACGAGCAATGCGGTATTCGCACTGAGACGCGATCCGCCGATCATCAGAGCAACCTCTCCTCGAGCAGGCGGCCGGCAAGATTCCTCTCGCGAGCTTGTCCAATCCTCAGAGCATCAAACAGTGCCAGCAGTTCCCATAGCGCGGGGTCGGTCTGCACGGCGCGTGGCACTGTCGGATAGAGCGGCATTAGCGCTTGCCCCCGGACTTCGCCCTGCGCGTCCGGCCAGACCGGCGGCAATTCGGACACGCCCACGACGAGATCTTTGAGGGGCGCGACCGCTTGGGCAGTCGGCACGCCGATGGTCACCTCACCGTGGACCGCGGGATAGGCATACACGGCACCGTTGATGAGGAATGTTTTGAGCGAGGCGATGACCGGGCGAGTGCGATTCGCAATACGTGTAACCAAGCGCGCGGCCAGTAACCGCTGGACTGCGGCATGCGCCTCGAATTGGGAAATGCACAAGGCGCTTCCCAAGCGCGCATACGGCAGATTTGCCGGTTCTGAAACGTGCAATTTGAGAGCCACAACGAGATCTTGGGGCTTTAAGACCCATTGGGGATTTCGCAGGCGATTCTTGCTGCCAATTCCAAGTGACGCTGTGGAGTTTTCCATATGGCTCATATGCTGTATGCATATAGCATATGCTAAATTCCGTCGTTATGTAACTACCCGGCCGTGTAGGCGGCATATGTGATATGCGAATCGCGCCTAAGCGGCTTCGCGATGCTCCTATGGCAAGATCCGCGGCCTGCGGCCGATAGATGCTTTATCGTCGAACTGACTCCGGCCTGGATCAGTCGCTATCGCCGCCTCTCATGCGACGACGGCGGGAATGCCCGTGGTCATCGGGGTCTCGAAAGGAGCGATCAGCGGTTCATGTCATGCAGGGCCCGGAACGCCTTGTAGATGTTGCGGGGGTCGAGTTGTCCCTCGATGACTCGGAGTGGATCTACTTGTCGGATGGGGGCCACTTCGAGAACCTCGGACTATACGAAATGGTGCGCCGACGCTGCCGACGGATAGTCGTCAGCGATGCCGGCTGCGACCCCGACTGTAGCTTCGAGGATCTGGGGAACGCGGTCAGAAAGATCTACATCGATTTTGGCGTCAGCATCGATTTCGACAAGCTCGAAATCAAGGCCCGTCAGAATCCCGCCGTTCCCGGCATTCGCTTCGCGATTGGGACCATCAAGTACCCTGGGTCAACGAGGCTGGGCTGGCTGCTGTATTTGAAACCGACCTACCAGGCGACCGAGCGGGCGGACATTCGCAGCTACGCCTCCGGCAGCCCCAAGTTTCCTCACGAGAGCACGACGGATCAGTGGTTCAGCGAATCGCAACTGGAGTCCTATCGAGCACTGGGCGCCAGTATCGTCGAGTTCATGTGCAGCAGCGGTGCCCAAGTGAAGCCCGGGGTGCGACCGGGCTCAATGACCTTGGATGCGTTGTTGACCGTGGCAACGAGCCTGCTCGAGAGCGAAATGGCCAAGCTCGAGGAAACGAGCTGCTGTCACTGCAAAGCCGATTCCGGTGGTCAACCCAGCGCGACAACATGAATCGAACCACGCGCATGCAAGGGTTCATGGCTCGCGCTGACTTGTCGGGCTGACGATGAGCACGCCCGCGCCACGCCGATACGCGACAAGCTGCGGCAGTTGTGAAAGACCGGCTGGGGTCATGGTCCTTTCGAGCGCGGTCTCGGCAGAAGAATCCGCCCGCAAGGACTACGCCGCACGAAGCGGACGCGCCGGGATGCCACGGACCGTGACGCCGGCTGGGACGCTCACATTGACGACCGAATTGGGAAGCACGCGAGCGCCGTCGCCAATGGTCACGCCCGGCAAAATGATGGCATCCGTATCGATCACCACGTCGTTCCCGATGACGACGGGTTTCCTGACCAAGGGACCCGCACGGTGTTCCCTGGGCCCCATCTGGTGGCTCGTAGTCAGGATCACGACGCCATCGGCGAGCGTTACCCGATCGCCGATGGTCAAGACCTCGCCGAATTCGAGGATGACGCGCGCGCCGACCGTGCAGTTCGCCCCGATCCGCAACCTGCGCCCGAGCGGCCCGGGCGAGCTCGTGAGCTTCGGCATACCGAGGAAGCGCGTTCCCGAGCCGATGTTGAGACCACTCGCGCGAACGAGCCCGGTTCGCAGCGCTGTCGCTCGCTTCTCGGGAAGCAGGCGAGTGAGTAGAACGCAGATCAGCAACCGCCAGCGAAGATTCGAGAACTCCAATTCCCAGGCGACCCGCAATCGCGTGCGAAGAGACCGGTCGTTTGCCGCACCCGCAGGATCGGGCATTTTCGTCGTTGATTCGCTCACGGCGATGTCACCGTATTGTTGCGCATCTTCTTGAGCCGGGAGCCGAATTGATTCTCTTCGGTGAGCTCGACGTGCACTGGAATCTTGTACGAGGGAAGGCGATCTTTGCAGAAACCCCGCATGCGCCGCTTGAAATCGCTCAGGGCCTCCGGCGCGATGAGGTTGACACGGGTCGCAACAATCTGCCCCGTGAGTGGATTCGCACGGCCGAAGACTGTCACATCGCGCACGTTGGCAAGGTCCAACAGCACTGCCTCGACTTCCGCCGGATAGACTTTGCGTCCTCCAACATTGATGAGATCGCTGGTGCGTCCGAGGATGCGCAAATAGTCGCCATCCACCTCGACCGCATCCTCGGTGCAGAACCATCCGTCGGCGTCGAATCGGTCGGGCGCGTTCAAGTACCCGAGCATCGACGTGGGGGTGCGCACCCAAAGAACACCGTCCCGAATCTGAGTTTCATACCCTTCGCCCGTGAATTGCACCCACAGCGTGCCGGCACGCGACCGAGTGCGCAGGACGCCTAGCTCCGAGAGTCCATAGGTCTGCAAGAGGGCGACTTGCGGCAATGCTTCGCCGAGCCGAGCAAGTACGGAAGCCGGCATCGGCTCCGTCCCGTAGGCGACGAGCCGCAGGCTCGACAGATCGTGCCGCTCGTGTGCCCCACCCAACAGCAGCATATTGAGAAACGTGGGTGACGTCGGCAAGGTGTGCACCCGATGCGCGGCGATCGCTGCACAAACCGTGTCGGGATCACGCGCCGCGGTCGTCACGAGTGTGCCGCCGCTCGACAGCGTATTGAAAAGTGTGTCCACCCCGCCGATGTGATCGAAGAGCAAGAAGGATAATGTCGTCTTCCGCTTTCCGGGGCGTACGAACTTCTCGAGGAGCGCCGTACAGTCGTGTACGACGCCCTTCGGCGTCCCCGTCGAGCCGGACGAGAAGAGCACGAGCCCAGGATGGTTCCGGTCGATGAGGCGAGAGAGAATTGGCGTCGTCACGGCTCGTGGCGCCCCCACTATCGTCGCCGTTTCGTTGCCCTCGGTCGTGTCCTGGAACGACACATGCCAGGCCGCTTCCGCGACGGCCGTGATCGCGTCGCGTGCGACGGGCCCCTGAGTCGTCAAGGGGGCAGTGATTGCCCCGCGACGTATAAGGGCCAGCAAGAGTCCCACGGCACTGGCTGATGAAGCACCTTCGAGCAGTACGACGCTGCCCGGTCCGATGCCGCGCGTCGCAAGTTCAGCGTCCCATGCATGCAGACGTTCGATGAGGGTACGATAGCTGACCGGCCGGTCGCGATGAACGAGTGCGATCGCGTCGCCGAAGGTCGCAAGTCGCTCGAAAAACCAAGGTGCCGGAAGGGGCGCCGGTGAGGTCCCGTACATCACTGGCGGCCTTTCAGGAGACCCCTCCCAGATAGACAACTTGTGCAGTAATGTTATCCGAGAGCGGATTGATGAAGAAATCGCAGACGTTGACGCAATCTTCCAGCGTTCCCAGCCGCTTGATGGCAAGCCCGTTCACCACCGCGTCGATCTTCTCCTTGGGCACACCTTTGATCATGTCGGTCATGATCGGCGTGGCGCCGAAAGAGTTGCACGTGATGCCCCATCCCCCGAGTTCGAAGGCAAGGATGCGCGTGAACGTCACCACCGCGGCTTTTGACGCGGCATAGATGGCTTCGCCCGCGAGGCCGATGGGATCGACGATCGTGGTGAAGTTGACGATCCGACCGTAACGGCGACGCATCATGACCTTGGCGGCATCGCGGCACACGAGCATCGTCGCGGTCACGTTGACAGCCAGCATCCGGTTGGCCGTCGCCGCCGGCGTCAGCAGTACATGATTCATGGTCGCGATCGCGGCATTATTGAGCACGCAGTCGATGCGGCCGTGGCGGCGCGCGATCGCCGTGATCCACGCTTTTACCGATTTCTCGTCACTGATGTCCATCGCCGTGTGGGTGTAGCCTTCGGCCTCGAAGGAGGCCTCGCCGCGGCTGCAGCCTTCAACGTGATAGCCACGGCGGGCGTAAGTCTCGGCAAGATGTCGGCCGATGCCCTTGCGCGTTCCCGTGATGAGCATGACCGGGCGCTCGGACACCGGTTTGCGCGGTGCGCTCACAAGGCGCCTGCCTCGCACTCCGTGAGAATATGATCGGTCAATACCGCCGGGGTACGGAACGGGCTGCTGCGCTGGGACATTGCGCGGTCGTTGGCGAGCGTCACCGAGACCTCGTGCTCCATTTCGAGCCGCTGTTCGATGTCCACGACCAACGACACGACGCCGATCGAGTCGATGACCGCACCCGGCCCGACGATTACGGTCTCGTCGGTTATTGCCGAGGCGTCGCCGCCATTCTGGTCCACGGCATCGCGAAGCGCGGACAACACGATCTCCATTGCTACCGTTCGATCAATCATAGTTTGGAAATCGCCGACGTTTAGGTCTAAAGAACCTGAGCTTTGCCCTCGAAGATCATCGCCACTTGGCCAGCGAGACGGGCTTCGCGCCGGTCATCAGCGTGTTCGGAGGCACGTCCGTCGTCACGGTAACGCCCGCGCCCACGATAGTTCCCGCGCCAACAGCGACGCCGCCCAGTATTGTACAGCGCGCGCCGAGCCAGACTCCGTCGCCAATAGTGATGGGTGCCGCATTCTCGACACCTCCCGGGCGCTGCGCGGTCAGGAAGCGGACTTCATGCCCCACGGAGACATGGTTGCCGATCGTGATCGGCGCCGTCAGATCGAAGACGCACCCATCATTGAAGCCGCAGTCGGAGCCGATCTGTAGCCGCGAGGTGATAGGCCCCGGTCCCGTCAGCTTGGGCAAGCCCCAGAAGAACGTCGCACGACCGGAGCGTATGCCGCATGCCTTCAGCGCCAAGCGCCGGATCCGGGCCAACGTAAAGGGGGGAAATAGTCCAAGCAGGGCCTCAACGATCGTAAGCCGGACGTGCCAACGGCACGCGGCCGGCATCGCGGGCGAGAAAGCGGCGGTGGGTGGCGAGTTCATTGATTAGAAGCTTAACCGCCCGTATTGTATTTTTCTGCGAGCTTGGTCTTAACATTCGACTGGTTATGTCAGATGACTCGGCATTCCGGAGGGTCGATGCGAATTTGGCACTGTGCGCTTTGTCTGGCATTGGCTACGCTGGCCCATTCTGCGGACGCGCCAAGCGTCGGGAGCGGCTTCCTCGATCGCGTCGTGACCGTCGACGGAGCGGAGTATCGCTACCAGGTCTTCGTGCCGGCCGGCTGGTCGAAAAGCATGGGTTGGCCCGTGATTCTCGCTCTGCATGGCGCCGGCGGCTACGGCAGCGATGGCGTTCATCAGACGAAGGAAGGCATCGGGCCCGCTATTCGCCGCCACCCGGAGCGATTTCCAGCGCTCGTCGTTTTTCCACAGAGCCCCGCCAATGGCACGCCGGGATGGCAGGGGATCGGCGGGCGCATCGCGCTGGCGGCCCTGGACAAAACGATCGAGGAATTTCGCGGCGACGAGTCGCGCGTCACGCTCACCGGCCTTTCGATCGGGGGCAATGGAGCCTGGTATCTCGCCTACCATCAACCAAGTCGATTTGCGGGTCTGCTCGTCGTGTGCGGATTCGTTGCCGAGCGCAAAGGAACCATGTATCCGATCCTGTACCCCTCGCTGGTTCCGGGGTCGGCGGACCCGTCTGCGGCCGTGGCGCAGCGGCTTGCTCGCATTCCCACCTGGATCTTTCATGGCGATGCCGACAGAACGGTCCCCGTAGAACACTCGCGCCGAATGGCAGCTGCCTTGCGCGCGCTCGGCGCGCCGGTCCAGTATACGGAGCTACCCGGCGTGGACCATGACGCCTGGGATAGCGCCTACGAGCGGCCCGACGTGGCCCGTTGGCTGCTGCAACAGAGACTGGCTCCGGTGAAATAGCATCGCAATCGGAGATGCACTTCCCCGCCGCGAACTGCGTGTGCCGAATCGCGGCATTGGGGTTTCCGATGAATTCAATTGCCAGGAACGATTCCTATCGCGGGTGGCAGGTCCGTAACATCCAGAGCACGACACACTGCACGGTACCGACGCCGCTGATGGCCATGGAGCCGATGCGCGCGGCCTCGGCATCTATCGTGCGCCCGACTCAGATCTCGATCCTATAGCCCTGCTCGATTCAACCTGGCAGATCCGCTACCGCACCGGCGGAATGATCACCGATTCCGCCCGACATCCCTCCCGCAACGCATCCGCCGAGCACGCCCGCGCCTTGAGATCCCGATCGAAACACACATGCACCTCGCGCAACCGGGGCGCCCCTTGGCTTGAGCAGGTCGCGACCACCGAGTCGGCAGGCCACTGCGGATTCGCCTTCAGGAACGCATTCACGATGACGGCCGGCGGCTTCTCCACGGCAT
>PLAH01000047.1 GCA_003134045.1 Gammaproteobacteria bacterium | reverse complement strand
GTCGCTCGCCGCGTGGTCGTGGCCATCGCCAAATGCGACGTTTGCCACAACCTGCTCGCCGAACACGGGACCAATCGCAACAACAACTCGCAGGTCTGCGCCACCTGCCACAACCCGGCATCGACCGACGTCAGCGAGCGGCAAACGCTGACTGCGACGATGCCCGGAATCGACCGCCTATGGGAGCAGACGATCGACTTCAAGCACATGATCCAGGCGATTCATGACGGCAGCGTGCGCGGCGCCGCAGGTTCGCCCTTCGTCATCTACGGCTACGGCGGTTCGATCACCAACTTCACAGACGTCGTTTATCCGGGCCAGATCAACCGCTGCGACGCCTGCCATGTCGGCACCAGTTACTATCCGGTGGCCGACACCGCTGTGCAGGCGACCACGTTCCTCACCGGCCTGTCGAAGCAATTGCCAAACCCGACCACGGTCGGTAATCCGATCGCCACCTCGGCGAATATGTCCGTGTGCTCGGCGTGCCATGTCGACGCCGTCACCCTGGTGCATATGCAGCAAAACGGCGGTTCGACCACGGTCGCGAAGGACGCCGAAGGCCGCACGATTCAGAGCGCGAACCCGGCGAATGTCGAGACCTGCAGCGTGTGTCACGGCGCGGGCGGAGTCGCGGATGTGCGGGTCGTGCACAACATCCCTGTCACGGCGAATTGAATGCGGCGTATTGCGCGCGCTTGCGTGACGGCGGCTGTGGCGTTGGGCGGCGTCATGCCCGCGTTCTCGGTCGATGCTCCCGCGAGCGCCGGCGGCAGGCCGCCCACCCATTCTGCGTACAGTGCGCAGGGAGCCGACACCTGCCTCGGGTGTCATGGCGATCCCACGGTCATGGGCTTGTTCCGCACCAAGCATGCGCGTCCGAATGATCCCAACGGCCCGTTCGGTCATGGCGGACTGCAGTGCGAGGCCTGCCACGGCCCGGGCGGCGCGCACGTGGCGGCCGGCGGCGGCCCGCTGGCGGGCATGCACGACTTCGGTCCCAAAGCGCTCACCCCTGCCGTCCAGCAAAACGCCGTGTGTCTGGGCTGCCATCAATCGAATGCGGCGCACGCGTGGGGCTCGAGCGCTCATGCGGCGAGCGATGTGGCCTGCGCGAGCTGCCATGACCTGCACAAGCCCAAGGATCCGGTGCTGACCGCGGCTACGCAGATCGAGGTCTGCACCGGCTGCCATCAGGCGCAACACACCGACCTGCTCAAACCGTCGCATCATCCGATGCGCGAAGGCAAGATGGGATGTACCGCCTGCCATTCACCGCATGGTTCGACGGCGCCCGCGCAATTGGTGAAGAACACCGTCAATGAAACCTGCACCAGCTGCCATGCCGAATACCGCGGACCGTTTCTGTGGGAACACCAGCCGGTGACCGAGGATTGCTCGAACTGTCATCAGCCGCACGGCTCGGTGCAGCCGGCGCTGCTCAAGATCCGTACGCCGTTTCTGTGTCAAACGTGCCATGAGGGCGCGGGGCATCCGTCTATCGCGAACACGCCGCAGGGTCTGCCGGGCGGAGCCCCGAGCGCCTACCTGCTCGCCGGCGGCTGCATCAACTGTCATTCCCAGGTTCACGGCTCGAATCATCCGTCGGGCCGCGCCCTCATGCGTTAGACCTCATGAAAACACTCTCTCGCCATCGCATATCCCTTCGGCACTCCGACGCACCGTCCGCGCTGCGGCCGGCCGCGATGATCGCCGTGGCGGCGTTTACCGTCGCAGCGGCGGCATCGGCCGATACGCCGCCGGCGGATACCAGCGATTGGAAGTGCACGCAGTGCCCCTTCCTGCAAGGGTACGAGTCCAACGTGGAAGTGGGTGCTCTGGCCGCAAGCGGCGCGAACGCCACCTTCGGCCGCTATACCGGCATCGATCACGCGGGCACCTATGCCGATGTGGGAGGATCCGGACAACTCCGCAGCGATGACGGTTCGTATGCGAACTACGATCTCGAGCAACTCGGGCTCGCCTCCCGGAGCGGTTACGTCGAGGGCGGCCGCGAGGGCAAGTACGACCTGCGTGTGAGCTACGACGGCCAGCCAGAGCGCCTCTACGATACCGGCGTCACGCCGTTCCAGGCCAGCGGCACGAATCTCGGCCTGCCGCCGGGCTGGATCGCGGCGGGCGGCACGGCAGGAATGAGTGCACTCGGCCCGAGCCTCGCCTCTGCGCCGATCGGGACGGACCGGCGCACGGTGGCGTTGCTGGGCCGTTTCTTTGCGAGTCCCGGCTGGACCCTGTTCGGCGAGTTTCGGCGACAGGAAAAGGTGGGCACCGACCTCACGAGCGCGAGCTTTTTGACCGAAGCGGTGCAATTGCGCCAGCCCGTCAACTATGCCACCGATTCCTTCGAAGCGGGCGCCGCATGGTCCGGCCGCATCGCCAGTTTCCGGTTGAGCTACCTAGGCTCCTGGTTCGAAGATGACAACGATGCGCTGACCTTTGCGAATCCCTATCTGCCCATCGTGCCGGGCGCCACCGAGGGACGCCTCGGCGTGCCGCCCAGCAACAACCTGCAGCAGGTCGCAGCGTCCGGCAACCTGCAGCTGCCCTGGTATGCGACCACGCTGACCTATACCGCCTCGCTCGGCTGGCTGCGGCAGAACGACGCCTTTCTACCCGTCAGCACCTTGGCCGGCGCCGGTGTGCCGGTGCCGGGATCGCTCAATGGCGACGTGCATCTTACTCACTACGCGCTGCAACTGGCCTCGCGGCCGCTACCGAAACTCAACATCCGCGGCAACGCGGCCTATGATGGACGCGACGACCAGACGACACCGCTTGCCTTCAACTACGTCGCGACCGATACCTTTCCCGCGGGGACGGCGGTCACGCCGCGCTACAGCGAGGACCGCGTGCGCCTGGATGGCGGTGCCGACTACGCGTTGGCCCGCTGGATGCGCATCGGCGTCGGCGGCAAGTTCAACGACAACCACTACGGACCAGGGCAGGTGGTCACCAACACGCAGGAAACCGAAAGCTGGGGCCGCGCCACGGTCACGCCCCTGTCCTCGTTGAGCTTCACGCTGAAATACGGCGATGCAATGCGCAGGACCTCGTCCTTTTTCAACACCGGTGCGTTGCCGCCCGAGGAAAATCCGCTGGTCCGCGACTTCAACTACGCGCCGCGCGACCGGGTATTCTCCTCGATCACGGGTTCTTGGGCGGCAACGTCGACATTCACCTGGACGCTCGAGGGCTTCCTGGCCAAGGACGACTATCGATTGTCGCCGCTTGGGCTTCAGGCCGCGCACGAACAACGCGCATCGACAACGCTCACCTGGACGCCGCGCGCGACTTTGAGCGCCTATCTCGATGCCGGCTACCAGCACCTGGCCATGCTGCAGAACGGCTACACGGGGGCCCTCACGGCACCGTGGCTGGCCGCGGACACGGAACGGTTGTGGAACTTGGGGGTGGGTGGACGGTGGGTTCCGCAAGAGCGTTGGACCCTCACATTGGACTACCTGCTCGCGCCTTCCTACGAGGACACCGACTCGACCGCGGGAGGGGCGGTCCAGGGCTTCCCGCAATCCTGGACCAAACTCGATTCTGCGCGTCTCGGGGTCGCCTATCAATGGACCCCCGCTCTGCAGATCCATTTCCGCTATACGCGCGAACAGTACAACTCCAACGACTGGGCGCTGAATGCGGTGGGGCCGTCCACCGTACCGAACCTGTTGGCGCTGGGGATTCAGCCCTATCGCGACAGTGTGAACCTGTTCGGTCTGACGGTGCGCTATCAGTTCGGTCATGACAGCACGCCGCACGCGTCGCAATGAGGCGCGCGTCCACGGGAACACCGGAGATGCACCGATGAACGAAGGATCGCCGATGCTCGAAGCACACGGATCGATCGACCGTCCGTCGCCGGCGCTGGCAGGGCCCGGCATGGCCGCGGCGGTGCGCCGCGCGTTTCTCGCCACGCGGCCGCCCTTCATGATCGCCGCGGTGACTCCGGTGCTGGTGGGCACCGCCTGGGCCGGCACGGCCTATCATCGCTTCGACGGTCTGCTGTTCGGGCTCGCTCTCGGGGTCATGCTGCTCGCGCACGCAGCGGCCAATGTTTATAACGACGTGGGCGACGACATCACCGGTGCAGACCCCGGCAACGTCGAACACATCTATCCCTACACCGGCGGCTCGCGCTTCATTCAAGCAGGGCTGCTGTCGCGTGCTCAGATGACTCGCCTCGCACTCGGTTTGGCCGTCATCGCGCTGCTGCTGGGTGTATTGCTCGCGCTCCTGCGCGGGCCCGGCGTGATCTGGCTGGGCGCCGTGGGGCTCGGGCTCGGACTCCTGTATTCGCTGCCCGGCGTGCAGCTATCCGCGCGCGGCTTGGGCGAGGCGACCGTGGCGATCGGCTTCGGGGCGCTGCCGGTGCTGGGCACCATGTGGCTGCAGACGGGGTTCGTCGATTCCATCGCGGTCCTCCTCTGCCTGCCGGTGAGCGCCTGGGCGGCGGCGATCCTGATCATCAACGAGGTTCCGGACATCGAGGCCGACCGCCGCGCGCATAAACGCACGCTCGTGGTCCGCTGGGGTGTGGGCGGCGAGCGCTGGCTCTATCGCGGCCTCATCATCATCGCTCTGGCGGCCTCGGCCGCGGCCATCGCGCGTCATGCGCTGCCGCTCTGGTACACGCTCCCCGCATTGATTTTCGCCGGCCTCGGCCTGCGTGCGGTTCGCGGCATATCGACGGAAAGCCGCGCGCGTCCGCGCCTGAAGCGGAGCATCGAGCTGACCATCGTCATCCATGCACTCGGCTGCATGACTCTGATCGCAGCCATCCTGTTAAATCGCGCCGCCTGACAGCGCCCGTCGTTGCGTTCGTGTACACCTGCCCCATGCACCCCGAGGTGCGGCAGAGAACATCGCGCCAATCCGCCGGCAGCGGCAATGCAGGCAATTGGCGGGTCTCGACCGGCGGCTCGAAGGCCGGCGCAGCCGAACGAAGCCGTGCCCGCTGCTCAGCCGTACCCGACGGCGCCAGAACACAGGCGCTCAGAGCCGCGGTCAACACGAGAATCAGGAGCGCCGCCACGGGAACAGGTCGCAGCTCGCTTCGCTGCGCACCTCTCTGTACGGTGACGCACGGACATGCAAATGACGTAGAGTAATCCTCCGACCCAGAATACGGTACCCGGCGTCTTGACGCCTCACTCATGAACGAAGGCTACCAATGCAAGCTATGCAGCAGATCGATCGTCCGTCGCCGGCTCTGGCGGGACCGGGTATGGCGGTGGCGGTGCGACGAGCGTTTTTCGCCACGCGACCGGCGTTCTTGACCGCGTCGGCGATGCCGGTACTCGTCGGCGCCGCCTGGGCCGGCGCGGCTCTGCACCGCTTCAACGGCCTGCTGTTCGGGCTCGCTCTCGCGGTCACCGTGCTCGCGCACGCGGCGGCCAATGTCTACAACGACGTAACCGACGATCTCAACGGCACCGATCCCGGCAATACGAACCTCATCTATCCGTACACGGGCGGCTCGCGCTTCATTCAAACGGGACTGCTGTCGCGCGGCCAGATGACGCGCCTGGCAATTGGCTTAGGGCTGGCCGCGCTGCTGCTCGGCGCGCTGCTCGCGGTGTTGCGCGGCCCCGGCGTCATTCTGCTCGGGTGCGCGGGCCTCGGCATCGGGCTGCTGTATTCCCTGCCCGGCGTGCAGTTGTCCGCGCGCGGGCTCGGCGAGGCGGCCATTGCGGCCGGCTTCGGCATACTGCCGGGGTTGGGCGTCGTGTGGCTGCAGGCAGGGTATGCCGACCTCGACGCACTGCTCATCTGCGTGCCGATGAGCGCGTGGGTAACGGCGATTCTCGTCATCAACGAGGTTCCGGATATCGAGGCCGATCGGCGTGCGCATAAGCGCACCCTGGTCGTGCGTTGGGGGGCGCGCGGCGCGCGCTGGATCTATGGCAGTCTCACCGTCATTGCCCTGGCGGCGGCGGCGGCGGCCATTGCACGTCACGCCCTGCCGCTGTGGTATGCGGCGCCGGCGGTTGCACTCGCGGGCCTTGGCCTGCGCGCAGCTCGGGGCATATCGAGCGACCAGGCGCTGCGCCCCCGGTTGAAGCAAAGCATCGAACTCACTCTCGCCATTCATGCGCTGGGCTGCGTTGCCATGATCGCGGCCATCCTGCTGAAGCTCATCGACTGATTCGCCCCGGCGGCAATGTTTACTTGACGGCTCAGAGGTCCCAGGTGACTCGCAAACCATAGGTCCTTGGCGGCTCCAGGAAAGCCGTCGCACCGGTCGCGAGCGCCGGAAGATTGCTGCCGCCGGCCGTCGCGGCGACCACCGCCACGTTCTCGATATTCTTGACCCACACGCCCAGACTCCAGCCCCCGGAGGAGCAATACGTGAGCGACGCATCGGATTTGACGTACGGCTCTTGGCGCCCGCGGTGTAGGCCTCGAGCGGCGCCTGATTGACGCCAT
>PLAH01000022.1 GCA_003134045.1 Gammaproteobacteria bacterium | reverse complement strand
CACTACGTAGCTTGGCAGATGGCTGGGCGGTGGAAAGCCGTTGGACAATCCTGAATTCACGGACAGATTGGACCCCACGAAAAAGCCGAGCGGCAGTTTTCCGTTATAACCGAGATTCGCGGTATTTCGCTGATCGTGATCGAGCGCAATGGGCGGGCTACCGCACGCTGTGCCGGCCACCACGAGACCCCCGGTGATCGACCCGGAGCAATCCGCCGTCTGGTTAGAGTAGGCGAGGTGCACCTGTCCATACGGCCAGAATGCGGGTGAGCGCACCGTGAGTTCGCGTCCTCTGATGAGTGCCGCTTGGTCCGTGATCGGCAGATAGATATCGGATTCGCCCAAGGGGTTGTGGTCGAAGAAGTTGGTCGACTGGGTCTCGAAGTAGTCCGCCTCGATCGTCCAGCCCTGCAACGGAATCGTCACGCCGAACAGGCGCTCCGTGTCACGCTCTCCGTGCAACGGCAGGAAGGCGGTGTCGTTTGACGTTGCGTAGTTGACCAGGGGCCCCGAGAGGGTTTCGAGCGGCGGGGCTTGGTAGTACTTACCCCAGAAAGCGCTCAGCACCCAGTCGATCCTTGGCAGTTGGACCGTCGCGCCGAACCGCGGGTCCGTCACGTTCTCGGTGAAGCCACCCTGGAAGTGAGACTGGCGCACCCCGGCGGACAGGTTGAACCAGTTAGTGACTTCGAAGGTATCCTGCAGCCAGGCGGTGATGAGTCGGCCGTTGGGACTCTCCACCTCCCGGAGCGGCGGCGAGCTGTCGTCATTGAATGTCAGGTCTAGGTCAGCCTGATCTTGTTGGGCGAATCCAAAGACGCCGGCGTCCAGGTGATTGTGGCTGACGGTCATCCGCAGGTTCTCGTTGAGGCCCTCGTACTGCGAGCTGTGATGATACGTGGTGACGACCGGGTAGTCGCCGGAGCCTCCGTCATACCCCGCCCGTTCGAAGTGATAAAGCAGTGAACTCGTGACTACCGCCTCATTCGTGAAGGTATGCGCCCAGGAGAACACCGCGAAATTATCCGCCTCACCCTGCTCGTCGCCGAACTGCCCGAGGCAGCCCGGGACGTCGGGGAGCGGCGCCGAGCAGTTTGGTATCTGATACACATCCTGCCGCAGCTGGGCGACCAAGCTCACCGTATCCTGCGCGCTCGGGTTGTATTGCAGATTGGTGAACAGGCCATAGCCGTGCGTCTGGTCATGGATCACTTGGGAGTCGGGTGTCTGCAGGCCAAGATCGCTGCGATTGCCCTCGACGCTCGCATAATACGCGAAGTCCCCCGTGTGGCTCCCGACGCTGAGGTAGTCCTGGGTTTGACCGAAATTCCCGGCCGTGGCGTCGATCTCGGCCTGATTATCTCTGCTGAAGCCGCTCTTCGGGATCACGTTGAAGATGCCGTAGGTACGGTCGCCCTCGTCGGCCAGGTAGCCGCCCCGCTCGATCCCCAAAGTCTCCACGTCCTGAGGATTCAATATAGGGCCGAGGTTCTCCGCGATGTTGGTGTTCGGAATTTCGACCCCGTTGATGAGCCAGTTCGTCTGATGACCGCCGCGGATGTGCAGCATGTCATGGGCTTGGTAGGCCCCTGGCACGTAGTCGGTGATCATGGCGAGACTGTTGACGTTGGTCGCGCCTGGGGTGTTCTCGATGTCCTCCTGGCTCACCATCGTGATCGGGGTGATCGAGGCCACGACCGCCAGTCGCCTCGCTGTCACCCTGACCTCGGCGAGTTCCGAGGAAGGCTGCAACACGATGTTCGCGAACGGGAAATATCCTGCCTGCACCGTCACGGTCTGGTTGACGGTGGTGAAATCGCCCTTTGAGATGGAAAGCACGTAGTCGCCGATCGCCACGGTCGGAAACGCGAAGCGGCCGGTCGAGTCCGTCTGTCGCTCGGTGACCACGTGCGCGGCGGACTCGAGCACCACCTTCGCGCTTGCTACCGGCCGGTCGCTCTCATCCCGGACGATGCCGCTCACGGTGCCATAGGCTGCGGCCCAGCCACGCGCTGGTAGAAGGAACATGAGAAGCAAGAGCGCCGCCGCCTCGCACGGGTTCAGATAAGTTCGTGTCTGGCCAGACGACTCCAAGCGCTGTGCGGTTCGCGGCGTCTCCTGCGGCGCATTGGAATTCTCGGTAGGCGCAGTTTCACTGTGCGTTTCAAAGGCAACGCCCATCAGTAGGGTGCTGGTGATGAGGCGCAGCGGCGTCGAGCCGCGCGCCCAAGGGTAATAGATCATGATGGCCTCGTTTCAAACCAAGAATGAAGAGAGATGCACCGACGCAAACCGCGGCAACGCGGCTTGCATCAAGCGCAGCTGATTTTCAAGGTCAGGCGAGGTGCGGGGGGCCGCGGGAGGATGGTTGGCGTATCGGTCCGAAACCGAGGAGAGTCTGCGTGATGGTCGCAGGGAGTGTCGGACGCTCGAAGATCGTGACGCCTGCCAGCACCGGCGGGGTTGGCAACGGCGCAGGTCCGCCGCTCTGTGCGTAGGGACAGGTTGGATCGCCGTGCGCGCCACGCCCGTGGGCGGCGTGATCCATCGCCATATGCATATGGTGATGGCTCGCTGGCATTTCACCGACCGGCATGGCGGGCATGGGTGCATCGGCATCACACAGAACAAATGCCAGATCGCCATCGACCGGCGCAAGCATGAAGCCAGCCGGCACGAACGCGCGCAGGAACACAAGCCCGAGGATGAGCAAAGAGGCCCAGCCGGGTTTCTTAATGTGGCGCATCCCTTTCATCGTATTGCTCATTCCAGAAGGATTAGCGCAAGGCTTTAGAAGCGTTAGCCGTATTTTGCCATTTTTAAGCGCGGCGCGCGCGCTCCTCTTATCCAGGGGTCCGTCCCCGACAGCCGGCGCCTGTGGGCGGCCTCGCAGCATTAAAGCCGCTGAAGCCACCGCGTCAACTCCGTGCCGTGTATGCCGAGGCCGCCGGTTTTCGCAGCCAGCCCTCCAACAAGCTACTGGCGGCTGCTTCGCGCAAGTCAAAAGCGCAGCAGCGCAGCCAGAGTATGTCGGCCTCACTTTGCAGTGAGTTACACGAGAAGCATCGACGCGGCGTCACCGCGGTATTCGCTCCACTGGATATCAAAAGATTCAGCAGTCCACTGATGCTGTTCCTAAGGCAGTTCGCGCTGGCCGGCTTGATCCCATAGTGAACGGCCAGGAAGTCCGCTAATCTAGGCGCATGGGAAACCGTGTCGCGCTCCGACTAGCAAGAAAACCTTGGCTGGCAACAATTCTGCTGGCGGCATTCTCCTTGCGCGCGCTTGTTCCCACCGGTTACATGCCAGGCCCGGGCGGGCTCATGCTTTGCTCCGGCTATGCGGAGATAAAGACAGACTCGCCTGGATCTGCGTGGCGTCTGTGACCGCGCTCGATGCTATCCGAAAATCGCTAACCGCATTGTCCATATAGGCCTGCCAATCCGCACGACGCAGGGAAAGCCCTTCGCGTAATGCCGCCTCGTCAATTTGGATGATCTTGATTCCCGCCTTTTCAAGATCAATGACCTCATCGCGGATCGCCAAGGCAATTTGAGTCGACGTGGCTGCGCGGGGTTGATCGTCACGTACGAACGACCACTGCAGAATGGTGATTGGGCCAGTGTGCATGCCCGTCATCACCTTGTCCGTCAGGCTTTGGGCGTAGCTTGCCCATTCCACCGTCATCGGCGCGGGGCGGGCGACATCGCCGAAAATGATCGGCGGCTTCACGCAACGAGAACCGTAGAATTGCACCCAACCCTGTTCGGTGAAAGCAAAGCCGCTCAGCTGCTCGCCGAAATACTCCACCATGTCATTGCGTTCCGCCTCCCCGTGCACGAGGACGTCGAGTCCGATTTTCACCTGATAATCGACCACAGTCTGTATCTCGGCTCGCATGGCATCGCGGTAGCGATCTGCGCCCAGATTTACCTTTTTGAATGCCGCCGTCGATTTCAATAATTTGCGGGAGTGGAACGTATGTGGGGGCGCGATGAGGGCATCGCAGCAAATTTCCGCGCGATATCATATTTCAGTACCAAGAAACCCTTGGTTAGGTTGTCGCCTCAGTAGCCGGGAGTCGCACCGCCGATCGACATCGGCCGCCAGAATGCGAGCGCCCCACATACGTTCCACTCCCCGAAAGGCGTTCCGACATTCACGGTGGAGTCCTCCTCATCGGGTCATTTTTCATCAGTTCTCACAATGACAATTCGCGCGCCCCGATCATCGGGCTGTTGTCGCAACTTGACGATTGGTCGGCGCATCTGGCTGCCCAGCTTCGCGCGCCCAGGTCAGTTTGCCTTGCACGAGCACGCCATCAAAGAATGGCGAAGGCGCCGGATCGCTGATGATATCGAGCAGATCATCATGCAGAGCGAATTTGCGGCCCTGGGCCGTGCCAACCCACTGCGGCAGCCAGCTAACATCGACGTCCGTGACAAATCGCGCGCCCTCGAGCCGATAGCGGCCGGAATAGGCGACCAATTGTTCAAAGGCCTTCGCCTTGTCCGTCTCGGTGGTCGGTATCATCCGCGCGCTGGGGGTGAATACCGCCACCATGCGACCGCTTTCGTGAATGATCAACGTGCCAACAGGATTTTCGCCATAGGGATAGAGACGCTCCCCGGTATCGACGACTTCTATATAGCAGGACTTCAAGGTCCAGCACCCGGTGATATCCGTACGCTTACCCGTCATTAGAGACCCGCTTCGGCGCCACATGCGCGCGAATCCGAACCGGACGCGGCTACTGAGCAAGCTCTGGCGCGTTCACGGGCACAATGGTGTTGTCGGCCGCGAGCACGGCCAAGCTGTGGCGAGATCTCTTCCAGGCGCCATGGCCAACCCTGCCCCGCATTTGGGTCGGAGGAAAACTGTGTATAAATACTGCCCACCTGCAAGGTCTTCCACGTTGTCGTATCGAATATTTCGATTCCGGTCCCGCAAGTCTGCGCCAGGGCCGACCCGCATACCGCAGCATAGACGCGGTGCCGGGTCTTATCAAACGCGAAGCGTTCAGATGATTCCCGGGGCGCTAACAGATCGTCCGGCTCCGTTCGACAGCGGGAGCGTACCCGGCCAGCCGCCGCTCGCGGGGTCAAACGCTACGCCAGTATCCGCGTAGATCAATCCGCTGGCCTCCTGAAAATTCATGTTTGTGGGATATCCGGCATTTGGGGAGAACGGATATTCGAGCCGCGACCCGAAGTCAGCGGCGTAAAGCTGTCTTGGTCGTAGACGCTGAGCGTCACCCGAGCGGTATCGGACCTGTACTCTGCGACGACGAACTGGTGGTTGGCATCGTCTGGACTGACGATCCTTGTCTGCGCAAGCGAGCCCGCACGATTGAGGTCACCACCGTTGAATACACCACCCAGCCCGTCATACAGCAGCCCGTTCTGCCAAGCGACACTGTAGACCGTTTCTAATGACACGAAACCAACCGGCTGGTGTCGATTGGAACCGTTTCTATTGCTGGGGTGTAGACCCGACACCGAAGAACCGACGGCAATCATGACGGAAGGCGCTGAGTCGTTGTTGCGATTGAAGAAGCTTCTGCCGGGGTGCACTTGATTTCAGTGCAGTAACTCCCGGTAGGATTTCTCGGTAATTATAGTGACGACCGGGGATTTTTCCTAATAAAACAATCACTTGCTGCTCCTGATTTCTGAGAAGCTATTGCTCCCCATCCCAGGAGCGTGCAATGAACC
>PLAH01000099.1 GCA_003134045.1 Gammaproteobacteria bacterium | reverse complement strand
GCCGATCAGCAGATAGCCGATGATGACGTCCTGCGCATCGCGCAGCGCCGTGACGGCAACCACCGCCGGAAACCGGCTTCCGTCCTTGCGGATGTATGTCAGTTCGTAGATGTCCTCGATCCCGCGCGACGCCTTGAACACCAAGGCCTCGAAGCCCGGCGTGATCGGGGCTGCGAGTTCGACGCTCAGCGCTTTGGCGCGCGCGATGACTTCCCGCGGATCGGATATATCGGCGGGGGTGATCTTGTTCATCACTTCGGCGGCGGCGTAGCCCAGCATGCGTTCAGCGCCGACATTGAAGATTTGAATGACGCCGTTCGCGTCGGTGGCAATGCTCGAGAAATTGGCGCTGTTGAAGATCGCACGCTGCAGCGCGCCTGCCTTGAGCAACGCCTCTTCTGCCTGCTTGCGCTCCCTCACGTCGTCCTTCACGTAGTCACCTCTTTATCCATCCACCGGGTGTTTTGCCAAACGTATGGGATAACGACGCATACCCATGCATCGACCTTGACGTCGAACGTCGATGTGTCGTGTCGATCGGCGCTGAAGCTCACTGTTGACTTTCAGTCGAGCCCCGGCAGCCTAACACGTACCGCGTCGGACGCTGCAGAACCGCGGTGGCGCTTGTCGGCCGCGACCGCGTGGCGAGGGGATGACAGCGGCCCTGGGTTGGCCTCCACGCGGGGGGCGGCATGCATCCATGCGCAATCTTGTGTTATACTATTTGTTGGTACGGCGTACGAGGGTCTGTGCGACCCCGCGCCCGGCTCCCAACGAGTTGGTTCTCTGCTGCGTCAAGTCGAGCGACACCGAGAATTTGGGCGCAACGATGGCTCCGTACGTGGGTTCCGACGCTGCGCTCGTCGAGGATCTCCATTGTGCGGGGCGTGCCGCTAAGCTCATCATGGTTCAGCTATCCATGCAGATGAAAATCCTGCTTCGCGTGGCCTTGTGGGCCGGACTCGCGGCGACCGCGTCGGTCCATGCTGAACGCCTGCCCGTTCTGGGGCAAATCGACTTGCCACATCCCTACTACTACCGGGAAATGTACCTGCCGCAGTACGTCTTGCAACAGCTTGCCCAAGCCAAGGCCGTGTTCGTGGGCTTGGAATAGCGAGAGGAATCGGACACCATGGATTCGCATCGCTGACGCGCACGCGGAGATGAAGGTAGGTTCATGAAGAAAGTCGAAAGCAACTCTTGGGCGGCGGCAGTTCTCGGCAAGTGCGGGGGAATGCCTAGAGTGGCGCGCGGAGAGGGCATTTACATCTATGATTCAACCGGCAAACGCTACATCGATGCCTCGGGTGGTCCGGCGGTCTACTGTTTGGGGCACAATCATCCCGAGGTCAACGAAGCGGTCAACAGGCAGCTCGGCAAGATTGCACATGCCTATCGGTATTCCTTCACGAGCGATGCGCAAGATGAGCTGAGCGAGTTGATCGAAGGGTTCTGCGGCAACGGACTTTCCGGCATCGTCTATGTGTCGGGCGGCTCCGAAGCCGTGGAGTCGGCCCTCAAAATCGCATTGCAGTATCATTCAGCTCGCGGCGAACAGACGCGCCGCCGTTTCATCTCACGACGCCGTTCCTAGCACGGGAATACTTTGGGCGCCTTGTCGGTTTCGGACTTTGCGAGTCGGCGAGATCCCTTCGAAGGGGCGCTCATCGATGCATCGTTCGTATCTGCGGCCAATGCATATCGGCCGCCGGTGGGCGCACTCAACCTGGGTGCATCTCAGACGATCGGCGATTATGTGGCCGGATACCCGAAGTTCGCCGGAAACAGGTAATCGAGTTACCAGGAAAGACGGATATCGCCAGTCATGCCATTCAAGTAAACTCGCAAAGAAGCCGATGAGCGCAGTGTGCGGGATAGGTCCTTATGGTCGGCACTATTTTACAGCTCGCGGCTATCCTGGGATTCCCGTTCGTTGTCTCCGGTACCGTGGCGTACCTTGCTTGGGACGACCTGCCGCGGCCCTGGCTGTATTTCGTGGTTGCGACTGGCGTGCTCTACGTCGTCGATTGGCTGATATTTATATTTCTCGGCGAGACCATCACCGGACTGTTTGCGGTTGCGCAAGGCGATACAGCGCGGACGGTGGACAGCGGATTTACGGGTCTCGTGCTGTTCAAGCTTTACGCGAAGCCGCTGCTCGGTTTCAGCGTGTTGGCTTTGCCGATTCTTGCCGCCATATACTCAGTCTTCAAACGATCGGAATAAAAGGCGTGGGCACAGACGGTTATGGGCTCGGCTCGTGATCGTGATCGTGATCGTGGGTACCGCGGCTGCGGCGCCGGTCGGCGAACTCTGCCCGCTGTTGAGTGGATAGGATCAAATAGATCTCGTGTTCGGCGCGAATGTGCAGTAGCTCGAGCTGGCTCTCCGCCTTTCCGGCGGCATCCGTCAACGCCTTTGCCCGCGCATCGTCGAACTGCGCCGAGGTGCCGAGTTCGCGAAGCCCTTCATTCGCCTTGGCGGCAGCCTTCGCCTGCTCACGCAGCCCCGGCGCGGCCGCATGGAGGATCGCAAATACCTTGTCCTCTTGCTCTTCGGTCAGCTTCAGTCCCTCGAGGAACGCCGGATGCGGGCCCCAGCCCCAGCCATGTTCGTGCGAACTGAAGTCGTGGAACCCGGCACCGGGTCGAAAATCTCCTCTCTCATGGGAGCCGTCGCTGTCCGATGCTGCGCCTGTCGGTGGCCCTGCGAAGGTGAGAAGCGGAACGCTCACCAGCAGGCCTGCTGCCAGAAACCGATATCGATGGATCGCAAGCCGAGCATTCATCGCAGACTCCTTGAATATGGCAATATCGATTCAATGCGGAACCGGCTTCGATACCGGTCGCCGGGCCGTAAGGATCTATTGACGGGGATCTAGCTTGCGCAGTTGCGCACCGGCGGGCAATGCGTACATGCCGCAATCGGCAGTGGATCGGCGCAATCGGTACGCACGCTGATTGGATTCCACAGGCACTGTACGGCAACGCACAGACTCGCGCGCCGCGCTGCGCGCAGTGTCCATGGCGCGCTGCACCAGGATCTCACGCAGCAGTCTCTCAAAAGGCACACAATGCCCGCGGGCGTGCAGGTTCTGACGGGCGAGCCGAAGCATGGCGCTCAGGAGTGTCAAAGATGAATAGTGTTACCGCATTGCTTGTTGTCGTCTTTATCGCGGCGGGTCTCGCGGCCGGTCATTGGGTGAATCCGTATCTCGGCGTCGTGTTCATGGTCGCAGCAGTCATCATCGCGCTGTCACTGAAGATGGCCAACGTCTGGCAGAAATTCGTGATCTTGAGAATGGGAAAGCTGCAAAGTGTCCGGGGAGCAGGGATGTTTGCCATCATTCCGTTCTTCGATACGGTGGTAGCGATCATTGACGAGCGTATCCAGACCACAGGTTTTAACGCCGAGCAGGCGCTCACCAAGGATACCGTGCCGGTCAACGTCGATGCGATCATTTTCTGGCACGTGCACGATGCGGAAAAAGCGGCGCTCGCCATCACCAATTACCGCGAAGCGATCGATCGAGTGGCGCAGACGTCACTGCGTGAGATGATCGGCTCCTCGATGTTGGCGGCCCTGTTATCCGACCGTAAAGACGCCGACGAACAGTTGAAAGTCGAGATCGGTCAAAAAACCGCTCCTTGGGGAATATCGGTGAGTTCCGTTGAAATCCGCGACGTGGCCATTCCGGTGGCGCTACAGGATGCGATGTCCCGTCAGGCTCAGGCGGAGCGAGAGAAGCAGGCGCGAGTGATTCTCGGATCGGCAGAGGCGGCGATTGCCGGAAAATTTGTCGAAGCCGCGGAAGTTTACGCCGGACATCCGGTAGCTCTGCAACTTCGAGCGATGAACATCATTTATGAGACCACGAAGGAACGAGGGGCGACTATCCTCATGCCCAGTTCCATGGTCGATAGCCTGAATCCATCGACGGCGGCCGTGGCGTTCGCGCTTGCGGGAAAATCGGTGCCCGAGTCGGAGATCGCCCGGCCTCCGGTTGCAACCTGATCCGCAACCCTGAGGTAAGTGACCGACCGTAGTCGCGGCTGCAAGCCAAAGCGTCGGTTGATGTAGATTCGAACGGCGGCAGCGTTGCGTAGATTGACGGCCGATTCGTCTGCGACAGCTACCATTCGATCGACGGAGTCGGCGAGCTTCGGGTCTGTGAGAAGTTTACCGACCGTCTCGCGGCCCTGCGCGGACGGTGCGTCATCGCCGCGCACGGCTCGCCCCTATCTTGAGCACTCTCAGGTTGCCTTGACGGACGCCGATATCGCGCTCACTATATTCGCATGTCGAAATAGCTTTCGCTATTCGAAAATCATACTACAGGATAAATTTCGCGTGAAGATAGGATCCCAGGCGCATCGCAGCACCGCCATTTCGACCTCGAACGAAAGTGTCATCGTGGTGCGCGGACGGACGGTTTTTGGCCGAGATCG
>PLAH01000010.1 GCA_003134045.1 Gammaproteobacteria bacterium | reverse complement strand
AGCAAGGCGGCCATGGTGGTCATCATGATCGGGCGGAAGCGCAGCAAACAGGCTTCATAGATCGCATCGGTCGCGTTCTTGCCGTGCTCCCGCTCGCCTTCGAGCGCAAAGTCCACCATCATGATTCCATTTTTCTTCACAATTCCAATCAGCAGGATGATGCCGATAATCGCCACCACGCTCAAATCCTGCCGGAACAGCATCAGCGCCAGCAGCGCGCCCACTCCGGCGGAGGGTAGGGTCGAAAGAATCGTGACCGGGTGGATGAAGCTTTCATAAAGCACGCCCAGCACGATGTACACCGTCACCAGCGCGGCCAGAATCAGGATGGGCTCGTTGGCAAGCGAGGCCTGGAAGGCTTGAGCCGTCCCCTGGTAGGACGTGCGAATGCTTGCCGGAATTCCGAGTTCGGCGCGCATCTTGTCGATTGCGGTCACCGCATCGCCGAGCGCGTTGCCCGGCGCGAGATTGAACGAGAGCGTCACCACGGGAAACTGTCCCTGATGGTTGATGGCCAGAGAGCTGGTCGCGGATTCCCAGCGGCTGATCGCGCTCAACGGCACGGGCCGGCCTGCGGCCGACATGATGTAAATGTTGTCGAGATCCGCGGGGTCGCGCCGAAAATCCGGTTTTACCTCCAGAACCACGTGGTATTGGCTGAGCTGCGTGAACATCGTGGAGACCTGTCTCTGTCCGAACGCATCGTAGAGGGTCTCGTCGATCATCTGCGTCGTGATGCCGAACCGCGAGGCCGTGTCCCGGTCGAAGACGAGGGAAGCGCGCAGGCCGCGCGCTTGCTGGTCGGTGGCCACATCGCGCAGCTCGGACACCCCTTTGAGCCGCTCCAGCAGTTTCGAAGCCCATAGATCGAGTTCGTCCGCGTTGGGATCTTCGAGGGTCAATTGAAACTGCGTACGGCTGACCCGGTCCTCGATCGTCAAATCCTGGACGGGCTGCATGAACAGCGTGATGCCCGGCACCTTGGCGAGTTCCGGCTGCAGCCGATGGATGATCTGGCGCGCGTCGGCGGAACGGTCGGCCAATGGCTTGAGGGTGATCTGAATCCTTCCGCTGTTGAGTGTGGCGTTGATTCCGTCGATGCCGATGAACGAGGAGATGCCTGCCACGTCCGGGTCTCTGCGGATCACCTTGACCAGCTCACGCTGGCGTTCGGCCATGGCCGGAAACGAAATCGATTGGGACGCTTCCGAAACACCCTGGATGATGCCGGTGTCTTGAATCGGGAAAAATCCTTTCGGCGCGACGATATAGAGTATGACCGTGAGGCCCAGGGTGGCCGCGGCAACTGCGAGGGTGAGTCCCTGCCGCTGCAGCACCCATTGCAGCGTCCGTCCGTAAAATGCAATGACGCTCTCGAACATGCGCTCCGAGGCGCGGTACATGCGCCCGTGGCCGGCGGCCGCATCGTGGCGCAGCAACCGCGCGCACATCATGGGCGTGAGGGTAAGGGAGACGATTGCCGAGACCAGGATGGTCACGCTCAGCACGACGGCGAACTCGCGGAAGAGCCTGCCGACGATGTCGCCCATGAAAAGCAGGGGAATGAGTACCGCGATCAGCGAAACGGTCAGCGACAGAATGGTGAAGCCGATCTGCCTCGAACCTTTGAGGGCCGCGCTCACGGGGTCCTCGCCCTGCTCGACATAACGGGCAATATTTTCGATCATGACGATGGCATCGTCCACGACGAAACCGGTGGAAATGGTGAGCGCCATCAACGAGAGGTTGTTCAAGCTGTAGCCGAGCAGGTACATGACGGCAAAAGTGCCGATGAGCGACAGCGGCACGGCGACGCTCGGAATGATGGTCGCGGCCAGATTCCGCAGAAAGAGGAAAATCACCATGACGACCAGCGCGATGGTGATCAGCAGCTCGAACTGGACATCCTCGACGGAGGCTCGGATGGTCGTGGTGCGGTCCGTGAGAATTTCGAGTTTGATCGAGGCCGGCAGGGTCTGGCGCAGACCGGGAAGCAGAGCGCGGATCCGGTCGACCACGTCGATGATGTTGGCTCCCGGCTGCCGCTGGATGTTCAGAATAACCGCCGGGGTTCCGTTGGCCCACGCGGCTTGGCGGCTGTTTTCCGCATCGTCGATCGAATCCGCCACGGCAGAGAGCCGCACGGGTGCGCCGTTACGGTAGGCGACGATCAAACGGCCATAGTCGGCGCTCGACAAGATCTGGTCGTTCGCACCGATCTGAAAGGTCTGGCGGGCACCGTCGAAATTTCCCTTGGCGAGATTGACGTTGGCGGCCGTGATCGCGGTGCGTATGTCCTCGAGATTAAGGCCATACGACGACAGCGCTGCCGGATTCGCCTGAATGCGCACCGCAGGCTTCTGACCGCCGCTGATGCTGACCAGCCCGACTCCCGGCAACTGGGCAATCTTCTGGGCGAAGCGGGTATCGGCGAAGTCTTGGACCTTGGAAAGCGGCAAGGCGTCGGATGTCAGGGCGAGGGTGAGAACCGGCGCGTCCGCGGGATTGATCTTGCTGTAAACCGGCGGGTTGGGCAGGTCCTTGGGCAGGTACGGCAGTGCCAGATTGATCGCCTGTTGTACCTGTTGCTCGGCGACGTCGATGTTCAGCTTGAGACTGAATTGCAGTGTGATGATCGAACAGCCGTCCGAACTCGTGGAGGTGAGCTGCTGCAGGCCGGGAACCTGGCCGAACTGGCGCTCCAGCGGAGCGGTGACCGACGAGGCAATCACCTCCGGATTCCCGCCCGGATAAAACGTCAGCACCTGCATGGTCGGGTAATCGACCTGGGGGAGCGCCGACACGGGCAATTGGGTATAGGCGACCGCGCCCACCAGCAGGATCGCGACCATGAGCAAGGTCGTCGCGACCGGTCGGAGGATGAACAGGCGCGAGAGATTCACGACTTCGCTTGGTCGTCCTGCATGCGGACGGTGACTTGGGTGCCTTCTTCAAGGCGGTCCATACCCTCGAGAACGACGAGTTCGCCCGGCACGACCCCCTTCTCTATTTCGACCAACCCACCTTCGTTGGTTCCCGTCACGACGGGCCGGACACTGATGCCTTTGGCAGCAACGACATACACGAAAGTCGATTGCCGGGGCCCTTGCTGGATCGCTGCCGAGGGAACCAGGGTGACCCCCCGCTGCGTCTCGAGAAGCAGCCGGATGTTCACGAACTGATTGGGAAAAAGCAGCCCGTCGGCGTTGTCGAATACCGCCTTGCAACGCAACGTGCCCGTGGTCGGATCGATCTGATTGTCGACGGTGAGCAGCGTCCCCTGCGCCAGCCGGATTTTCTGTTCGCGGTCATAGGCATCTGCCGTCAGGGTCTGGCCGGCCTTCATCTTCTTGAGAACCGCCGCGAGGCGATCCTCCGGAATGGAAAAGACCGCGGTAATGGGACGGACCTGAGCAATCGAAACCAGACCGCCCGAGTCGCTGGCATGAACCATGTTGCCAGGGTCGATCTGGCGGAACCCCACCAAACCCTCGATAGGCGCAGTGATACGCGAGTAGGCGACGTTGAGTTTGGCGTTGTCCAGCTGCGCCTGATCGCTCTTCACGGCGCCCTCGTTCTGCGTGACGATCGCCTCCTGCGCCGTCAGGGTCTGATGGGGAATCGAGTCCTGATCCCAGAGAGTCTGATAGCGCTTCAGGTCGACCTGCGAGTTCTTCAGCTGGGCCTGATCTTTCAGCAGCTGCCCTTCGGCCTGCTGTACCTGAATTTCGAAGGGCCGCGGATCGATCTCAACCAGCAGATCGCCCTCCTTGACTATCTGTCCTTCTTTGAAGCCCACTCGCATGAGTTGTCCGTCGACCCGGGTTCGGACCGTGACCGAATAGAGCGGAGTGATGGAACCTAAACCGGTCAGGTAGGCGCCGATGTCGCCTTTGACGGCGGGGGCTGCAACCACCGGTACCCGGACCAGCGCCGGATGCGAGGCGTGCGGGGCGCAGCCGGTCACAGCCGCCAACGCCAAGGCCATCCGCCCGACAATTCGCCACGCCGTGAATCGACCGTTCGACCGCTGGGCGGGCACTTTTGGAGCCACATCGAGGTTGAACCGCACGCCCATAGAGATTTCCAGCCGCTGTCCGCCCATCGGCGCCTTCGCCCGTTGGGCCGATCGTGATTACACCCGGTTCGTAGCCGGCTCCATTCAGACGGGCATGGCGCCCTTCACCCCAGGTTTGCCGCAGCGCAGCATTGTGCTGTCGTTTCAATTGACACAATTGAGTTGGAGTTCGAAATCACCCGGCAACGGGCACCCCCTACCATGGGTATCGCTGGCGGCAACCGACGCTGGAGTTGCCGAAGGTAATACAAGATTTACTGAGGAATCATCATGGATAAGAAAATTTTTAAAAGTTCGCTGGTACTCGCCGCCTTGGGTTTCGCAGGGACGGGCAGTCTGGCCATGGCCGAGGATCTGAACGAACTCATCATCGAGTCGCCCAAAGTCACGTCGGAATATTCCCCCGCGAGAGGCGCGCCGGTGGAGGTTTATTCCACCAATGCTCGCGTGTACTACAACGATCTCGACTTGGCCAACAGTCGTGACGTGCGCACGCTTGAAACACGGGTCAAGACCGCGGCGCAAGCTGCCTGTCAGAAGCTCAATCACGTGATCGTGACGGAGGACCTGCCCTGCATCAGAGAGACCGTGGCCGCGAGCCAACCCCGGCTGCAGGCTGTCATTCAGGCCGCAATGCAGGCGGCGCTGCTCGATAAGCAAGATCGCACGCGATCGTAACGCTGAAGGTGGCGGGGAGAGCCATGGGCTCCCTCGCCTGCCTGCTGGTTTACTCGTGGGCCGGGTGCTTTGCGGGTAGGAGCCGCGTAAAAACCTCCCGGAGCTGCTCGCTGCGCAGAGGTTTGTCGAGTATTTCGAGCACGCCGGCCGCCTCGGCCCGGTCCTTGAGATGCGCATCGCGGTGGCCGGTCATGAGGACGATGGGCAGCTTGCTGCCCAGTGCACGTACGGCCCGGGCCAGGTCGGTCCCCCGCATGGTGTTCGAGAGCTGTTGATCGCTGAGGAGGGCATCGTAGCGGAAGGGATCTTGGCGCAATGCCTCCAGTGCGCGCGTCGGGTCGGTGAATCCCACGGGTTCGTATTTCAGGGAAGCGAGGAGTTCTTCGGCAATCTCCACCAGCGTTGCATCGTCATCCACCACCATGATGATTTCACCGTGTCCGTCGCCGAGAGATCCGGGTTGGCTGACCGCCATCGGCACCTCCCGCGCCGCGGGCCAGAAGACCGAAAATGTGGATCCCCTGCCGACTTGGGTCTCCACGGCAATCGCGCCGCCCATGCTGGCGACGATGTTGTTGACCACCGCGAGGCCGATACCGGCGCCATGCGCTTCATGCTTGGTCGTGGAAAACGGCTCGAAAATCGTCGCGAGCAAGGCGGCATCCATCCCGACGCCGCTGTCGGCCACCGAAACGCGTACCCATTCGCCGGGCGACAGCGTGCCGATCCACAGGGATCGTTTCGCCTCGATCAGGACATTTTCGATTGAGACGTTCAATTTGCCGCCGTCCGGCATGGCACGGACGGCGTTGGAGCATAAATTCATGATGACCTGATGCACTTCGATGGCATCGCCGCGTATGGCCTTCGCTGCCGGCGACTCGACCAATCGAAGGGTTATATTCGCCGGCAGCCTCGCTCGAATCTGATCCAACACCTCGACGGCGATCGGTTCGATGTCGAGGCGGGCATTGCGGGTGCCGCGACGCAGGTCGAAAGTAAGAACACGCCGCACGAGTTGTCGAGCCCTTTCGCAGGCCTGCAGCAGCCGTTTGATATTGCCTCGCACTGAAGAATCCTCGGGCAACGCCTCGAGGGCAAGCTCGCCATAGCCCATGATGACGCCGAGGACATTGTTGAAATCGTGGGCGATCGACGCGGCGAACATGCCGAGCGATTCGGCCTGCATCGACTGACGCAGTTGTTTCTCGGTGCGCACCCGCTTCTGATCCGAACGCTCGCGCCGTCGGAGCGCGATCGCCGACGCCGCGACCAGAGCGGCGGCCACGAGGACCAACGCCGCCGTGCTCGCTGCGCTCGCCAGTTCCCGCCGATGCCAACGGACCGACACCCCCGCCATCGGCTCGACCACTTCCATGATCAAGGGATAGCCGGATACCTTCGATCGCACCACCCGCACAGTGCTGTCCGCGGCAGAAACCGTTCTGGCATCGCCGCCGAAGCGGTCCAAGACCTGCCCATCGGCGCGCAACAGCCGGAATCTTGCCTCGGGCGCCATATCGAGCTCGGCGTGCAGCGCACTCAAAGAACTCAGATCGACGCGTGCGAGGATGAGACTGAAGGCATCTGCGACATCGTGTACCCGTCGGCTCAGCAAGAGGTCGTCCCGGCCTTGTTCGCCGGAAATATATGGCTCTCGTTGCGGGGCCTGGCGAGCCGCGATGAAAGTATCGCTCGCGGACCAATCCGCCGGCCAATTCGTTTCGGCGGCCGAACCGCGAAGGCGGCCGTCGGCGCCGATCAGGGCCGCGGCCTGTATGTGGGGCGATCTCAGGCAGAGGAGCAGTCTTCCATGAACCGCCGACAGGGGGGCCGCCTGGGCATCGGGCGTTTCCGCCCATGCCGCGAAATCGGCGAGCGCGGCATCGGCCTCCCGGACTATGCGCCCGGTCTCGGCGGCCAGAACACGACTCAGAGACTGCGCGGTCTCTTCGCTGCGTGCGACCGCGGTGCCATAATTCTGCCACGCCTCAAAGGCGCCGGCGGCGATGATCGTCCCGATCAACGCCATGCCTCCGACAATGACGTTCCTGCGAACGGCGCTCGCGGTCATCATGATTATCTTGCTCTTTTGGCCGCTGCCGCAGCGGCTAGCGAACGACGGTAACGGCCTCTGTAAATATATAACCCGCGCCACGTTCCGTCTTGATCAGTTGTGGATCGGCCTGATCGATCTCGATTTTGCGTCGCAGGCGCAAAATCGTGACGTCGATGGCCCGATCGTAGACTTCGAGGCTATGCAGTCTCGACTGCTCCAACAGCCGATCCCGGGACAGAGTTTGCTGTGGCGCCGACAGCAAAGCACACAGCAGATTGAACTCACTGTTGGTCAAATCGACCTCGCGGCCGTCCGCGGCTTTGAGCACGTGCAGCTTGACATTGAGTTCCCAGCCACCGAAACGATACAACCGCGGCGTGCCGGCGGCCCGCGTTGCCGGAGCGCTGGTCTGCATACGACGCAGCACCGCATGGATGCGCGCCACCAGTTCACGCAAACTGAAGGGCTTCGTAATGTAATCGTCGGCGGCCAGTTCCAATCCCATGACCCTATCCGCTTCATCGGTTCGGCCCGTGAGGATGATGATGGGCACCATCGAAGTCTCGCGTATCCGGCGCGCCAATGCCATGCCATCTTCGCCCGGAAGCCGCAGATCGAGCAGGATGATGTCGATCGCTTCCGTCTCGAGCAGCTTCAACATGGCGGCGCCCGTCTCGACCGTGCTGATGCGAAAATCGTGGCTACTCAAATAATCGGAGAGGACCGTGCGAAAGTCCGGGTCGTCGTCCACCGCGAGGACATGAGGTTGGGTATGAGGCTGTGTCACATTGGGGCCGATCGCTGAACTGGAACTCCGGGATTGTACGACGAACCCACCGGCGCCGACCCTTTGACAGACGGGCCGTCAGGCAGCCTCCCTACCCGCTCGACGCTGCGGAGGTAGGGGATGGGTCCGGCCGTGCGTCAATCCAAGATGACGCCAGAGTCCCCCGCCACCCACAGGTTGAAGCTCACGTGCGAAGCGTGCTCATTCCCCGACCGACCGTGATGCGCGGCCGATTGCGCTCCCGCTGCGTAGGTGTGCTGCTGTTGGCCTCGGCAACCAGCGTTCACGCCAAGCCGTTCGATGTGATGGAAACCACCGTGGCCGAAGTGCAGGCGGCCTTCAAAGCGCACACCTTGACGGCGCATCAACTGGTGCAGATGTATCTCGACCGCATCGCCGCCTATGACCAGAAGGGCCCGGCCATCGACTGCATCGTCACGCTCAATCCGCAGGCGATGGCGGAGGCCGATCGGCTCGACGCGGAATTTGCCAAAACGGGCAAATTTGTCGGCCCGATGCACGGCGTTCCGATCCTGGTCAAGGACGAAATCGACACGGCCGGCATGCCGACCACCCTCGGCACCACGGTTTTCAGAGACTATCGGCCGCCGCTCGATTCCTTCGTCGTCGCGCGTCTCAGGGCGGAGGGCGCCATCGTGCTCGCGAAAACCACCTTGAGCGAGTTCGCCGGCGGCGACACTTACAGCGCACTGACCGGCTATACGCGAAATCCCTATGCCCTGGAGCGCACGGTGGGCGGCTCTTCCGGCGGTTCCGGTGGCGCGCTTGCCGCCAACTTCGGCTTGCTCGCCCTGGGCGAAGAAACGGCTTCATCGTTGAAGCGACCCGCCGCCTGGGGAGCGCTCGCCGGCATGCGCGCGACGCCCGGCTTGATCAGCCGCACCGGCATGTGGGACGGCGCGCCGGTACCGGTCGCGCAAATGGGCCCGATGAGCCGCAGCGTCACCGACCTCGCGAAGCTGCTCGACGCCATGGTGGGATACGATCCGGAGGATCCGATCACCGCGCTCGGCATCATGCACACGCCGAAGAGCTACACCGCTTTTCTCGACGCCGGCGGCCTCAAAGGGGCACGCATCGGCGTGATCCGCGAGCCCATCGGCGGCAATTCGCAACCTGATTCCGCAGACTTCAAGAAGATCGACGCGCTATTCCAGAAAGCGCTCGCCGACCTCGAGGCGAACGGGGCGACCGTGGTGGACATCGTCATACCCGACCTGAAAACGCTGTCTTCGAAGCGCGCCCAGGATCCTGCGCTCACCGATGAGTCGCTGCATCAATACCTGTCGCGCAACCCCAATTCGAAATTCAAGACGCGTGCCGACATCGACAACGACCCGGAGATGGCGAAGAGTTTCAAGGCCAAGATCGGGCAAGGCAGCGGCCGCGGCGTCGACGGCGCCGGTTCCCGCGCGACCGCCGATCCGGCCAAGATCCTGGAATCGAACCGCGCGCGTGAACAACTGCTGCTCAACGTCGCGAAGGTGATGGCAGACAATCACGTCGAGGCGCTCGCTTATAAAGCGGTCGAGCAGGAGCCGAATCTGATCGCCGACGCCACCAACCCGCCTTACAAGGCGAGTAGCGGCGTGGTCCTACTCAATACTTTTTTGATCTACACGCCGACCATCACCGTGAATATGGGATTCGCCGATGACGGAATTCCCGCGGGGCTCGCCTTCCTCGGTCTCCCCTATAGCGAACCCACCCTCATCAAGCTGGCCTACGCGTATGAGCAGGCGACACATCATCGTCGACCTCCCGCCAGCACGCCGCCGCTCGCACAACGCCGGTAACGTTCTCCCAGCATCTGCCGCCGCGTGGCGGGTGCCTTTCGGCAACCCGCCGCGCTGGGTGCTTCGGTCATTTCCGCGGGAGGGCACCGTTGCGGCACGCTCCCGCGTCCACGCTAGTGGGACGAAGGAAGCGGCCCGAATTCCGGCGGCGGCATGCGGTGATGGGTACCCGCCTCGTAGGCCGCCGCAATCTTGAGCAACGTCGGCTCGGAAAACGGACGGCCGAGGAAATCGATTCCGACCGGCACTTTCACTTGCACGGGGCCCACCAGATTGGTCGGAGGGGCGGTCTCGGGCGGGCTCGAGCCGCTGCCCGGAGGTGGCGGCAGACTCTTGCCGGGAGCCCGGTCGTAGACTTCCTTGGTGAAGCCCATTGGCACGGTAATTGCGGGGAAGCCCTGGATTCCCAAGAACGTCCACATGCCGTAGTTGCCGATGCCGTGATAGCTCGGATCGCGCGGCGTGTTGATCTTGCGCGGCGGCAACAAGCCGGTGGGATAAACCACCGCATCCAGATGAAGATCGGCCATGCCCTGTAAAAGAATCTGCTGTATTGCAAAGCGGCGCTGCAAACGTGCGGTATTGTCCAACACGATCGGCTTGTCGTCGTTTTGCAGAGTCTCCTTCTTGCCGCCCTCGTAGGGGTCGTCGAAAAATTTCGCCTTGTTGATGAGATCATCCAAGGTTTTGATGTTGGCATCGCCGCGCTCGCGCAGGTACCGATCGAAGCCGTACTTGCTTTCGCCGACGAAGGCCGCCGGAGCGATATCACGCAGCGTGATGTCGCCGGGTACCTTGGCGGGATCCATGGCCAGCTCGAGCAACCCGGTCACTTGATCCGAGGTCGGCTTGCCCGCGGAATCCACGGGAAAAAGCTCCGGATGCATCTTGGTCCACGCTACGTTCATGAGCCCGGGGTCATAGCGGCGGATGTACGCCGTGAACAAACCTTCCGGGGGTGCATCCACAATGGTCGCACCGAGCTTGCGCAAATCCTCGATCGCCCGCTCGGCGAGATCGATATTGTTCGCATACAACGGGCCGGAGAACACCTTGCGGTCCATGTACTCGCGTAACACCCCGATACGCACTCCTTTCAGACTCTTTTCGTGCGTGAAGGTCTCATAGGGTTTGTCGGGAGTGCGGCCTATGCCGAACGCAGTCAGCTCATCCTTTGGGTCGTAACCGGCAATCACGCTCAAGACGCGCGCGCTGTCTTCGACGGTGCGCGCGATCGGTCCGACACGGGTATTGAGGCCGATGTTCATCATCCCGATGCGGCTCACGAGTTCCTGCGTCGGCGCGATGCCGACGGCATTCGCGTATTGCGCCGGAGCCCGCACCGATGGGCCTGACTCCTCCGCGATTGCCACGGTCACGAGATTGGCAGCTACCGAGGTGGCCGAGCCGCCGCTGGAACCGCCCGGGGTTCGATCGGTGGCGTATGGGTTGACCACCGTGCCGCCGAACGAGCTGCGGAAGCCGGAGGCATATTCGCCCATGTTGGATTTTGCGAGAATGATGGCGCCCGCGGCGCGCAATCGCGTCACGAACGTCGAATCCTTCGGCGGACGGTCGTTGGCATAAGCTGCGTCGGCGCCCGACGTGGTGCGCATGTCGAAAGTATCGTATTGATCCTTGATGGAGAACACGACACCGTGCAAGGGCCCGACCAGCTTGCCGGTCCTCGAAAATTCTTCGTCGAGTTTCGCCGCCGTCTCGAGCGCGTCCGGCATGGCGGGGTTATCGTCCACCGAGTCGGTCATGCTGCGAGCCTTGCGGTCGTCGAATCCCCACTGCTTGCGCGCCGCCGGTCGGAGGTTGAGCGTGCCCAGCGCATTGATCCCCTTGGCATGCGCCAGCGGCTTGATCGGGCCCAATATGCCTTGCGGCTCATCGACGGCGACGCCGTTGTAAGCCTTGATGCGTGCCAGGTAGAGCTTGACCAGCTCCGTCACGGTGATCTGCCTGCTCAGGATGGCCGACTGAATCTGGGCGATCGTCGCCTCTTCCACGTGGAAAGTCTGCTTATCGTGCGCAATGTCGGCCGCCGCGGAGACCGATGGCAGCGCCGCGCCGAGCAGCGCGGCACACACGCCGGCGTAAAGAGCAGACTTGATGACCCCGGTCCGGTGTTCGTATGAAATCGCCATGTCAAACAGACGTTGCGGCCGACGCAGCACCCTACCCGGCCGTGGAGATTGCGGCGATCCCTCGAGGGTAGGGGGTGCCGGCCCACCGCCGTCGTCAATTTTGGGGGCAATGCCCTCGCCGCGACGAACCCACACCGATAACCCTCGACGCGCGAACCCAACATCCAAGTCGGTAGCGGAGACGAAGTCTTGAAGACAAATGGCGCAATCCTCGTAGTCCGCCTCGCCATTTTGCTGCTGTTGCTGCCGCCGCTCGCGCAGGGGGCCAAGCTCGACATCTCGACCGCAACCATTCCCGAGCTTCAGGCGGCCATGCAAAAAGGTTCTTTGACATCTGAAAAACAGATGCAACGGTATCTCGCGCGCATCCACGCCTACGATCGGCAAGGGCCGAAACTCAATGCCGTGATTCTGCTGTCGCAGGTGTCCGCGGCGCGCCTCCCCCCTCCGACCGTGCCGGCGCTGCCGGGCGAAACGCTGACCGACTAAGACATCCAACCAGGAATACTCATGCGACAACAACCTCTCCGACAAGTAATCTCGGCCACGCTCCTCGCCGGCACGCTGGCATTGGGCAACGTTCACGCCGCCGAACTCGATCTGGCCACGGCGACCATTGCCGATCTCGAAACGGCGATGAACCGGGGGAAACTCACGTCGGCCAAGTTGGTGAGCCTTTATATGAAGCGCATCGAGGCATACGACAAAAAAGGTCCGAACATCAATGCGGTGATCTTGTTGAACCCCAACGCCTTGGCGGAGGCCAAGGCATTGGACCGGGAACGCAAGACGAAAGGTCCGCGTTCGCCGCTTCATGGCATCCCCATCGTGCTCAAGGACAACTACAACACCTTCGACATGCCGACGACGGCCGGCTCGCAATTGCTCGCAGGCTCCGTGCCGCCGGCGGATGCGTTCGTCGTCGCCAAGCTGCGCGCCGCGGGCGCCATCATTCTGGCCAAGACCAATCTCAGCGAGTTTGCGGGCTGCTGCAGCGCTCCGGGTATCGCCGCGGTGCCGAACGGCTTCAGCTCCGCGGGAGGCCAGACACGCAATCCTCACGATCTCACCAAGGGCCCCTCGGGCTCGAGCGGCGGCAGCGGCGCGGCGATCGCGGCCGCCTTCGCGCAGTTCGGTTTGGGCACGGATACCGGTGGCTCGATCCGCGGACCTTCATCGGCCAACGGCATCGCGGGCCTCAAGCCGACGCGCGGCCTGTTGAGCCGCGCCGGCATCGTCCCGCTGGCGCTGTCCTTCGACACCGGCGGCCCGATGGCGCGAAACGTCTCGGATATCGCCGCCGCGCTCGGCGCGATGACGGGCGTCGATCCGGCCGATAGCGCCACGGCGGCGAGTGCGGGCCATTCCTCGACGGATTACACCCAATATCTGAAAGTCGGCTCGCTCAAGGGCGCGCGCATCGGCGTTGCCCGCGATTTCTTCAAGCAAAACGCCGAGACCGACCGGGTCATGGAACGGTCCATCGCCCAGTTGAAGGCGCTCGGCGCCACGGTAGTCGATCCCGTCAATTATCCCGACTATGTGTTGCAGGCACGCCAACCGCTGCTGACCCTGGTGGTCAACTCGGAATTCAAAACGCAGATCGCCGAGTATCTGGCGACGCTCAGGCCTGGCTACCCGCGCACGCTCGCTGAGCTGGTCGCCAAGGCGTCCGATCCCGCTACCGGTTATCGCAGCCCCGAGAAGCGCGACGGCATGCGTAACACCGACGCGATCGCGCTCGATGCCAATGATCCGCTGTTCATCACCGCGCGGGACAAGGGCCTGGCGCTGGTACGCGAGAACGTGCTCGACTTGTTCGGCAAGTACCAGCTCGACGCACTGGTCTATCCGACCTCGCCGCGCCCCCCGACGCCCATCACGCCCCCTCCCGTAGGGACCCCGCCGCTGGGCGGTTCGGCCACGGGTATCGCCAACATCACCGGTTTTCCCGATCTGATCGTACCCGCCGGCATGACCGACGACGGTTTGCCAGTGACCATCTCATTCTTCGGCCCGGCCTGGAGCGAACCCAAGTTGCTCGGCTACGGCTACGACTTCGAGCAGGCCACCAAGGCGCGCGTGCTGCCGAAGTTCACGCCGGCTTTGCCCAGCGACGTGTTCAAGAACTGACGGGCTCGGGGCGCGCAGCGCCCGCCCCCGGCGGGGGCCCGGCAGGCGCCACCCCCGTCATGGGTGAGGGCGCGGCCAAGCGCCCCTCACCCCCGCAGCGCCCCGTGCCGGCGACTACGGCTCGCCGCGCAGCGCTGGAAATCCTTCCGGCGGCTTCCGGTGGTGCGTCGCCGCCTCGTAGGCCGAAGCGATCTTGAGCATCACCGGCTCATCGCCGGGCCCGCCCCAAAACTCGAGGCTCACCGGCAGAGGGTGCGACATTTTCGATGGCGTCGTACCGGCCACCTGCGTGTAGCTTTTCTTGTCGTCGCTGAGCACGAAGCGCGGCTCGTAGATGACGTCGTTGAAACCGGCCGTCACCACGATTTCCGGCGCACCGAGCAGATCGGTGATCGCAAAACCGTTGGCCGCGCGGCCGTCCACGGTCGGCTCCTGGGCGCCCCCGGTTTTTCCCATGGGCAGGCTCAGGTTGGGATGCACGAACACGTCGATATGATTCTCGCGCATGACCTTGAGCATGGCGTAGCGGAATAGCGTGTGCATTTTGACCCGATCGATGCCTTTGGGCGTACTCGCCTCTTGCTGGCTGGCCGCCGCCAGATTCTGCGCGCCCACCGCCTGCGCTTCGGAGCGCCACTTGGAATTCGCCGCGTACGCGGCCATGTCGGTCACCCGGGCATCGCCGCGCAGCGCCGTGTATCTCGCGATCATGAAGGCGTTGCGGCCGCTGTCATCGAGAGTGCTGAAGATGCGCCGCAGGTTGAGCTTCGGCGACAGCGGAGCCTGATGCAGCGACAGCTTGACCAGGTAATCGCGCGAGGTCACATCATATCCCGGCACGGCGAACTCGAGCGTGCCGTCGCTGGCTTTCTGGGAAAAATACTCCGGCGCGCTCACCGGCAAGATTTCCGCGAAGGCATCCGCGAAGGTGTATTTCATGTTGGGTACGTCCGGATCGTCGGGATACTTGGGATCCACGGATTCGACCAGCTCGGCGCCGAGGCGGTCGCGCAACACCGTTTTGAATTCCTTGTCGGCGATGTCGCCGATCGCCGCATCGTTCGGCGAGTGCTTGACCATGTATTCGCGAATGATTCCGACGCGCAGCCCCTTCAGAGGCTTGTCGCCCGATTGCAAGCTCTGATCGGAAACGATATAGCTCGCGAAAGGATTCTTCGCCGCGAGCGCACTCGGCTGCGCGGTGAAGAAGTCGCGGGTATCGAAGCTGCCTTCCTTCGGGTCCTTCATCGCATCGATGACCCGAGCAGCATCGCCGAGCGTGCGGCACAGCACGCCGGGGCGGTGATTGATGAAGTCGGCGGTCGCGCTGCCGAATTCGGAAGTCAGGCCCTTGGTGGTGACGAAGCTCGCCACCGCGTTGCCGTTGGCCGGTATGCGGCAGGAGCCGCCGGTGGTTTCACAGATCGCACAGGTCGAGAGGTTGGCCGCCACCGACGCGCCGGCGCCGCCGCTGCTGCCGCCCGGCGAGCGTTCGGTGTCGTAAGCGTTGCAGGCAGTACCGCCCCAGCTGGCGCGGACCGCGTTGCCGACATACGAGGTCTTGGTCTTGGGCGGATTGCCGGCCGCGTTGCCGGGGCCGAAGCTGACTTCGGAGGCCACCGTGATACCGGAAATGATCGCACCCTTGGCGCGCAGCTGGCTCACCACGGTCATGTCCCGGGGCGCCGCATCCATCGCGTAATCGACATCATTGCCGCCGGTGGAGCGCATGTCGGTCACGTCGTACCAGTTCTTGACCGAGATGACGGTGCAATACATCGGCATCTTCGCGAGGTCCGGGTTGCGGCCATATTGTGCGTCGAGTTCGGCGGCGCGCTCCAGCGCATCGGGTTGCTGCCTGAATTTCTCGCATCCGGCGGGCGCTCCCGCGGGCAACGGCGTTCCCGGCGGTGCATCGAATTTACCCTTGCAGGTGACGGAGCGCTCACCGCGGATGTTCAGCGTTTCGAAGGCATTGAGTTGCCCGGCGTTCGGGATACCGACCACCATGCCATACTGCTGCTTCACGGTAGGATCCGACGCCGTCGGCTCCATCCGGCCGAGTTCGAGCGGCAACCCCGCGTACTGATCGACGTTCGTCAGCAAGGTCGACACAGAGGTGGTCTTCGTCGGAAAGCGGATCGGAGCGCCGGCCCGAATGGCGCCGAGCGCGCTCGGTATCGAGGCACCTTTGGGGCTGACCAGCGACGCGCACACGCCGTTGTACGCCTTGACGCGTTTCATGTAGGCCTCGACCAGGCCCTTGCAGGTGATTTCCCCGCTCTTGATCGCGCCATGTATGTCGTCGATCGTCGCTTCTTCGAGATGGAACGTTCCGGCCGCGGTCGCAATTCCGGGCGCCGCGGCCCCGACGCAGATCGTGGCGGCCAGCGCCGCGATCATCAGCCAGCGATTGCCGGCACTCATGATGTCGGCCAAGGAGACGCTCGTCTTGGGCATGATTCTGACTCCCGAGTGAAAATTGCGATCGACCTAGTCACGACGGGCCATACTCTCGCCCCCCCACCCCGCGGGCACCGGTCTTTTTGGAGAGAGCAACGTCATGGCTCGGGCCTGCGAAATTTCAGGAGAAACCGATCGGTCTTGTCGTGCATGTCATGCGCCTTAGCCGTGTGCCGATCATCGGCGTGATGCAGCACATCGCTCTCGCCGACGAACACGAAGCCCGCTTGGGTCACTTCTTCTTTCACCTGTTGGGGTGCGATCCGATGCAGAGAAGCGGTGTCGCGTGTGCCTGAACCCGCCGCCGCCGCATGATCTTCGATCACCAGGATGCCGCCGGGCCGTAACGCCGCCAGCAGGGCTTTGTCCACCACCAACATGTCCGGCGAGCCAAAGCCCTTATTGTGCAAGTCGTGATAGCTCTCCGACGTCCAGATCAGATCGAGCGGCTCCGGTGCGGCAAAACTCTCGGCGGCGGGACTCGAGGACCAGTATTCGTAAACCCATCCCGGATCACCGCTGTCGGAATGCAGTTCCGGCGCCGGACGCAGGTGCGGCTGCAGGGTGCTGTTCGTGACGTTGGTACAGGGCTGGCCGGAAGATTCCGCCGCGGTGGCTTGCGATTCCGCCGCAGGCGCGGCGGTCGTCCCCGTGGGACGCGCCAAAGCGATCGCATACACGCGGCCTTCCGTGCCGACCACTTTACAAAGGATCCGGGTGAAGTATCCCTTTCCCGGATTGAAGTCCGCTACCTTGTCGCCCGGTTTGACTTCGGCGAATGCAATCACCTGCGCAGGCCTGCGGTCGACATCGCGCCGGCGATCGGCATCCGGCCGGCTCGGATCGGCCACCGCGGCGGCCACATACGCCGGTATCGTGTCGGTTAGGAGCGGCTCCGCCACCGCCGGCAGCACGGCGGCGCAGCTCGAGACGATTGCCGGCACGATGCGGCGCGGGCGCACGATGCGTAACCTCGATCTACTGCTCTCCTTTCACCGGCCCGAACGCAGGCGGCGGCGCGCGATGATGCGTTGCCGCTTCGTACGCGGACCCGATCTTGATCAAGTTCGATTCCTGCCCCGGCTCCGCCCAGAATCCGATGTTGTAAGGCAAGCCGATGCCGCCCAGTTTGGTCGGCTCGGTGCCTTCGACGCCCTCGTACTTCTTACCGTCCTTACTGAGCTCGAATTTGGCGTCGTAGGCGGTATCGGCAAAACCGGCAGGTACGAAGACCTCCGGGATGCCGAGCATGGCGCCATACCCGAAGCCGCCACCGCCGCCGGCTTGGATGGCTGCTCCGCCGAGCTTGCCTTGCAAGGTCAGACTCACCGGATTGACGAGCGCGTCGAGCTTGTTCTGCTGCAAGACCTTCGTCAGGGCCATGCGCAGCGTGTCGCGGCGCTTCATAGCGTAAGTCACGGCTGTCGTGCGGATATCCATATCCCGATTCTCCCAGTTCTTCATCGCCACGCGCCGCACGTCGTTGTAGTACTTCGCGTTCGCGTTCAAGGTCTCCCAGTCATAGACGCGGCTATCGCCGCGCAAGGTGAGGTACTGCCCGAACTGGAACGCGAACGTATAGCCGGTCACCGCATCCGGGTCGGGGGGCGGATTGCTGAAGACGCGGACGAAGCTCAGATTGCTCGGCAGCGGCGCCTTGTGCGCAGAGACTGCGATCAAGTACTTGCGACTGGTGACATCCCAGCCCGGCACCTCGAACTCCGGTTTGCCATCCTTCTTCGAGGAAAAGATTTCCGGCATCTGGAACGGCAATACCTCGGCCAGGGCGTCGTTCCATCCAAAGGTCATGTTCGGGATGGAAGGATCATCGGGATATTTCGGATCGACGTCTTCCACCAGTTCCGCGCCCAAGTTCTGGAGCACCTTGAGCTCGCGATTGATACCGTCGCTCACCGCGGCATCGCTCGGGTGGGCCTTCACCATCAAGGCGCGGATCACGCCGATGCGCACCCCGGCCAGGGGCTTGGATTGATTTGCATCGCTCAGCGCACTGACGTAGGAGGTTTTGGCCTCGATCACGCGCGGCAACGCAGTGTAAGGATCGCGTGGGTCGAAATAACTGCCAGTGCTCGTATCGCGGAAAGAATCCAGCACCCTGGCGGCATCCTTGAGGGAGCGACACATGATGCCGGGGCGATCTTGATATGGATTGGCCCCGATGGCGCCGCCGAACGAAATCATGCCCTTGGTGGGAACGATCAAGGCCACCCCTTGATAGTTCGCCGGACCGCGGCAGGAGCCGCCGGTGGTTTCACAGATCGAGCACACCACCAGATTGCTGGCGACCGATACGCCCGAGCCGCCGCTCGAACCGCTGGTGACGCGCTCCGTGTCATAAGGATTACAGGTGGTGCCGCCCCATGACTCGCGTGCGCCCCCTGCGCCGATGTAGGGATGCTCCACCTTGGCCGCGCCGCCCGGGTCGCCGCTGCCGGCGTTGTACTCGGCTTCGTGCGCCTGAGCATAGATGATTGCGCCCCTGGCGCGCAGTCGACCGACGAGGGTTGAATCGGCCGGCGGCACATCCATCGCGTAGTTCACGTCGGCACCGGCCGTGGTGCGCATGTCCTTGGCATCGTAGATGCCCTTGAACGACATCGGCGCGCAATACATCGGCATTTTTTTCGTATCGAAATTCTTGCCGTACGTCCTGTCGTACTGGGCGGCGGTTTCGACCGCGTCCGGCTGCTGCCGGAACTTCTCACACTCCGGCGGAGCCCCGGCGGGCAGCGGTTTTCCGGGCGGTGCGTCAAACTTGCCCTTGCAAGTGACCGAACGCTCACCACGAATGTTCAGGACTTCGAGCGCGTTCACCTGACCCGCATTCGGGATGCCGGCGACCATGCCGTATTGCATCTTGACCGATGGATCCGACATCGTCGGCTCCATGCGGCCGTAGTCGGGCGCATCACCCTTGTACTTATCGAAGTCGGGCACGAGCTTGTTGAGCGCGATCGTCTTGGTCGGAAATTTTAGTGCGGAGCCGGCACGCACGGCGCCCACCGCCGAGGGAATCGACTTGCCATCGGGGGTGACCAGCGCCGTACACATGCCGTTGTAGGCCTTCGCGCGCGCGATGTAGCCTTCGACCACCTTCTCGCAAGTAGTGGCACCGGAGCGGATGGCGCTCTGAATGCTGTCGATCGAGGCCTCCTGCAAGTGGAAGTCCTCCGCCGACGCAGAATGAGCCAGCAGCGCTATCGCCGATAAAACCACGGTATGGACCATTGCATGCATCGACACTCTCCTTTTCAGCAGGGGCTCAGCCGCCAGCCTCGATCCGAACAGCGGCCGGCGGCAGCGGAATATGCTTTTTCTTGATCTATGGTTCGCCTTTCACGGGTCCGAAACCCGGCGGCGGTGCGCGATGATGAGTCGCCGCCTCGTAGGCCGAAGCAACCTTGAGCAGCAGAGCCTCCTCACCCGGACCTGCCCAGAATCCCATGTTGTATGGAAGTCCAATGCCGGGCAGTTTGGTCGGCTCCGTTCCCTCCACACTCTCGTATTTCTTCCCGTCGGCGCTGAGCACGAACTTAGGCTCATAGATCGTGTCGCTGAACCCGGCAGGCACGAAGACCTCCGAGATGCCGAGCATGGCGCCATAACCGAAGCCCGACCGACTGCCGGGTCCACCCGGCGCGCCCGCGCCGCCGATTTTCTCCGGCAGCGTCGTGGTCACCGGATTGACGAACACATCGATCTTGTTCTGTTGCAGCACCTTCATGGTCATCATGCGCAGCGTGTCGCGCCGCTTGATGGTGTAGGAGACCGCGTTCGTGCGAATGTCGATCGCTTTGTTTTCCCAGTTCTTCTGGGCCACGCGCCGAACGTCGCTGTAGTACTTTGCATTGGCGTTCAAGGTCGCCCAGTCGTGTACGCGGCTATCGCCGCGCGCCATGAGGTACTGCGCGAACTGGAAGCTGAACGTGTAGCCGGTTACACCCTCGTTCTCGGGCGGCGGGTTGCCGAAAACGGTGCGGAAATTCAAGTTGCCCGGCCACGGCGCCTTGTGCAGGGTGGCCGCGACGAGGTAATCGCGGCTCGTCACATCGTAGCCGGGCACCTCGAATTCCGGCTTGCCGTCCTTCTTCCACGACAGCACTTCGGGCAACTGGAACGGAATGGTCTCCGCGATCGCGTCTTGGAAACCGAATGCCACGTTCGGAATGGCGGGATCGTCGGGGTACTTCGGATCGACCGTCTCGACCAGCTCCGCGCCGAGATCCTGCAGGACTTTGAGTTCGCGATTGATGCCGTCGCTGATCGCCGCATCACTCGGATGGAACTTGACCATCAATTCCCGGATCACGCCGATGCGCATGCCTGCCAAGGGCTTCGCCGCACCCGGATCGCTCAACGCGCTGACATAGGGCATCTTGGACGCGAACCCGCGCGGCAGGGCCGTGTAGGGATCGTTCGCATCGAAATAGCCGGTTTTTGGATCGCGGAACGCATCGAGAACGGTGGCCGCATCCTTGACCGTGCGGCAAATGACGCCGGGGTGGTCCTGGTATGGATTGGCACCGATCGCACCGGAATAGGAGATCATTCCCTTCGTCGGAACCACGGCCACCACGTTGTTGTGGTCCGCGGGATTGCGGCACGAGCCGCCGGTGGATTCGCAGATGGAGCAGACCACCAAATTCGCCGCCACCGAAACGCCGGAGCCAGCGCTCGAGCCGCCGGTGATGCGTTGCGTGTCGTACGGATTGCAGGCCGTGCCGGCCCAGGTATCCCGCGAGCCGCCTGAACCCAACGTCGGATGTCCGACGGTGTCCGCGCCGCCCGGATCGCCGCTGCCGCCGTTATATTCGGCGTTCTGCGCCTTCGCGTAGATGATTGCGCCCGCACGGCGCAGCCGGCTCGCGATCGTGCCGTCGGCCGGAGGAACGTCCATCGCATAGTGGACATCGCCGCCGCCGGTGGAACGTATGTCCTTGGTGTCATAAACGTCTTTGAACGACATCGGCACGCAATACAGCGGCATCGCCTTGGTGTCCGGATTTCTGCCGTATTGCTGGTCGAGCTCCGCCGCGCGCTCGAGAGCATCGGGGAGCTGGCGGAATTTCTCGCACTCCGGCGGTGCGCCCGCCGGGAGCGGCGATCCGGGCGGCGCGTCGAACTTACCCTTGCAGGTAACCGAGCGTTCGCCGCGGATGTTCAAATTTTCGAGGCCATTCACCTGCCTCGCGTTCGGAATGCCGACCACCATTCCATATTGCTGCTTGACCGCGGGATCCGAGATGGTGGCTTCCATGCGGCCAAAGTCCGGCGGCAATCCCTGGTACTTGCCGAAATCCGGAAAAATCTTGGCAACGGCCACCGTCTCGGTGGGAAATTTCAATACGGCACCGGCGCGCACGATGCCTGGGACGGTGGGGACCTTCGCACCGTCGGGCGTGACCAGCTGGGTGCACATGCCGCCATAGGCCCGGGCGCGAGCAACGTACGCCTGAACAACCTGCTTGCAGGTCACCTCCCCGGAACGAATGCCCCGATGAATATCATCGATCGTGGCTTCATTCAGATGAAAGGTTTTCGGCGGGGAATCTGCCGCCTGGGTAACGCACGCACCGAAAGCGGCCATCAACAGGGCCAAAACCTGGGCTGTTACGCGCATCGGCATTAGACTCTCCCTCTCCGAGTTGCTGTCTCTGGGTCACAAGGCCCCGTCCCGGTATTTTGGTTCTCTCGCCCTGTACCGATGCACGATTCGGCATCCGTTAGCGGGCAAGACGTAACACAATGTCAACCCCCTACCCGGGCGGCGAGCGCGCCCGTCGATAGACATAGGGCAACCCAGGAGCGCCGGGAGCAGCCAATCACGGCCCCGCGGGTAGGGCGCAGCGGCGCCCGCCCGTCTGCATTGGCGTGGTGCTCTGTAATACAAAGTTAACCCCGGGGTCCTGAGGTTACTTGGCGCTCGAAATTACCCGGCGCTTGAATTTTTTTTGGGGAGTCACGACCATGTCCCATTCGAGATTGCTCAGCTGCGCGGCCGCCCTATCGCTCGGCCTCGCGGCGATTTCCGCCCAGGCCGACTACCATATCGTCAATAAAATCCAAGTGGGCGGCGCAGGCGGTTGGGACTACCTGGAACCCGACCCGGTCAGCCGTCGGCTCTACGTTTCGCATGATAAGCATGTCGTGGTCATCGACATGGACACGCTCAAGGTGGTCGGCGACGTGCCCGACTCTCCCGGCATGGGCGGCGTGGCGTTGGCGCCGGACCTGAACCGCGGCTTCACCGCCAACGGCGATGAAGACACCGTCGGTGTATTCGCACTGGACACGCTGCAACCGATCGCCAAGTGGAAAGCCACCGGCAGGCGGCCCAATCAGATCGGCTACGAACCCGCCACCCAACGGGTATTCAGTTTCAACTCCACCGGCCGCAACATCACCGTATTCGACGCCAAATCCGGCGCCGTGCTCGCCACTCTGGAAGTGGACGGCCGCACCGAATTCTATGCGTTGGATGGTAAGGGCATGATTTATGATTCCCTGCAGGACAAGGCAACCGTCATAGCCATCGACGCCAAGGCGATGAAAGTCGTCGCTACCTATCCGTTGGCGCCGCATACGCAGCCGGCCGGAACCGTGATGGATCCGAAAACGCGGCGCATCTTCGTCGCCTGCCGCAGCAAGTCCTTCCTGGTGCTCGATGCGGACAGCGGCAAGATTCTCGCCACCTTCCCCATCGGCGCCGGCAACGACGCGGCCAAATTCGATCCAGGAACCAAACTGGCATTCGCCTCCAACGGCGACGGCACGCTGGCGGTGCTGCACGAAGACGACGGCGATAAATTCTCGCTGGTGCAGAACGTGAAAACCGAAGTGGGCGCCCGCACCATGGCGGTGGACCCCAAGACCCACCGCGTGTTCATGCCGAACGCGGATTTCGGTCCCCCTCCCCCGGCCACGCCGGAAAAACCGAATCCGCGGGGCGCGATGATTCCGGGAACGTTTCGGGTGCTGGTGCTGGAGCCCTGACCGCAGGAGTGGATCGGGGGCGACGCACTGCTGTAAGATACGCGCAGAAAATGGCGATATCTCGAGAATTCCCCCACCTGATCGGAACCCGACGCGCGCCGTGACGAGTAATACGGCAACACGGGTCGAAGCGGCGTTCGAACAGGCGTTCGCTCTGCATCGACAGGGGCGGTTCGACGAGGCTGGGCCCCTCTACCAGCAAGTGCTGCAATTGCAGCCGCGACATTTTCAGGCATTGCATTTGCTGGGCATCATGGCGGCGCAAACAAATCGTCCGGACCGTGCCGTTGAGTTGATTGGCAAGTCAATCCTGGTCGATCCGCAAAGCGTCGCTGCGCACAACAACCATGGCAATGCGTTGTGCCAGCTCAATCGGCACGCGGCCGCGATACAAAGCTACGACAGAGCAATTGCGCTCGAATCCGGCCACACGGACGCCCACTACAACCGTGCCGGCGCGCTGCGCGTGCTGGCGCGCTACGAGGCTGCGGTTGCAGGCTACGACAGAGTCATTGCACTGTCGTCGAACAATGCGGCCGCTCACCATAACCGCGGCAACGCACTTTTTGAACTGGGCCGATACGAGGCCGCCATTGCGAGTCATGACCAAGCGATAGCGCTCAAGCCGGACTACGCGGATGCCTACAACAGCCGTGGCAACGCGCGCCGCGCCCTCGAGCAGTACGGGGCCGCCATTGCCAGTTTCGACGAGGCAATTGCACTGTCGTCGAACAATGCGCAGTTCTACTACCATCGTGGTTTCGCATTTATCGACCTCGAGCAGTACCAGACCGCGATTGCCAGTTTTGACATCGCGATAGCGATCAAGCCGGACTACGCGGCAGCCTACTGCAACCGTGGCAACGCATACCGTGCCCTCAAGCAGTACGATGCCGCCATCGCAAGCTACGACATGGCCATTGCAGCATCTCCCAAGAATGCAGAGGCCTACTACAACCGGGGCGTCGTACTACTGGACCTCGAGCAGTACGAAGCCGCGATTGCAAGCTATGACAAGGCCATTGCAAGCAAGCCGGACTACGCCGATGCCTACAACAACCGTGGTTTCGCGCTCTTTACACTCCTCCGGTATGGAGCCGCGATTGCAAGCTACGACAGGGCGATCGCGTTCAAGCCGGATTGCGTGGAAGCCTATATCAACCGCGGCAGCGCCTTGTGCAAGCTTCTGTGGTACGAGCCCGCCGTCGCAAACTACGACAAGGCCATCGCGCTTTCGCCGAACAATGCAGAGGCGCACTACTGCCGCGGCGTAGCGCTCGTCGCCCTCGAGCGGCACGAGGCTGCCGTCGCAAGCTTTGACAAGGTGCTGACTCTCGGGGCCGATTTCAAATTCTCGTACGGCGCACGCCCGATCACATTTACGTTGGCTAATTTGACGAAGGTTCGCCGGCGAATCGGAACGGCGCGGTGAACATCGTGCCGACCAAGGGCATCATCTCCTTCGGTGTGGTCAAAATGAGATCATGGGTTGGACAAGTGACGAAGCCAAGGCGGATATACGTGAAATGACGATGAAAGATTCGGCGCTGCGGCAGCTGCCTGCGCAATTTCAAAAGGCACTTACGTTCCATCGACAAGGCCAATTCGCCTTGGCGCAAGCCGTGTATGAAGAAATCCTCGAGATACAACCCGAACACTTCGACGCGCTGCATCTGCTGGGCGTGCTTGCCGCTCAGACGAGAAATTCCCGAAGAGCGGTGGAGTTGATCAGCAAAGCCATCGAAATCGATCCGAATATTGCCGCTACATATAACAATAGAGCTTCTGCACTCAAGGAATTGGAACGATTCGAGGAGGCATTGGCCAGTTACGACCAGGCCATCGCGATCAAAGCCGACTATGCCGAGGCCTATTTCAATCGCGGCGTCGTGCTCAATGAACTGAAGCAATTCGCGGCGGCCCTAGCCAGCTACGCCCAGGCTATTGCCGTTAAGCCTGATTTTGCCGACGCGTATTTCAATCGCGGCATCGTGCTGAAAGAATTGCGGCAATTCGACGCAGCTTTGGCCAGCTACGACCAGGCTATCGCGATCAAAGCCGGCCATGCCGAGGCCTACCTGAACCGAGGCAATGTCCTGAGGGAACTGGGGCAATTCCCGGCCGCGCTTGCGAGCTACGATCGAGCCATTTCGATTAGACCCGACTATCCGGCGGGTTACTTCAGCCGAGGCAATGTATTTCTTGATCTGAAGCAGCACGAGGCGGCCATTGCGAGCTATGACCAGGCAATGGCATTGGAGCCCGAGTTCAAGTTCTTGCAAGGACTAAGCCAACACGCGAGGATGCAAATTTGCGATTGGCGCGACTTCGACGTGAGGCTGGCGAGTCTTCTGGCAGGCATTGAGCGAAATGAACCCGTATCGCAACCGTTCCCCGTTTTGGCGTTGTCGGAATCCGGAGCGTTGCAGCGGAAGGCCGCGGAGATTTACGTGCGGCAGGAGTACCCGCCGAGTCACGCGCTTCCGCCAATTCCCAAGCGTCACAGACACGATAGGATAAGAATCGGCTATTTTTCTGCGGACTTTCGCAGCCACCCTGTTGCCACCCTTGCGGCCGAATTGTTCGAGACTCACGATCGGTCGAGGTTCGAGACGACGGCTTTTTCATTCGGGCCGGACACACAAGATGAGATGAGGCGGCGCCTTACGGGCGCGTTCGACCGCTATATTGATGTAAAAAATCAGTCTCACCAAGACATCGCTCTGCTTGCCCGCAGCTTGGAAATCGACATTGCCGTCGACCTGATGGCATTCACGGAGAATTGCAGGCCGCAGATATTTGCCCTGCGCGCGGCGCCCGTTCAGGTCAGCTACCTGGGTTATCCCGGCACGACGGGTGCGCAATACATGGATTATTTGATCGCTGATTGGACTCTCATACCCGAGAGCAGTCAGTCTCACTACAGCGAGAAGATCATCTATCTGCCCCATACCTACCAGGCCAACGACGCAAAGCGCAGCATTGCAGATACGGGATTCACCCGAGAAAATCTCGGGCTGCCGCCGGCAGGCTTCGTGTTCTGCTGTTTCAACAATAACTACAAGATCACGCCCGGTACTTTTGATACTTGGATGCGAATATTGCGGCGGGCCGAAGGCAGCGTTCTTTGGCTCTTGGAGGATAATGCAAGCGTCGCGAAGAATTTGCGGCGAGAAGCGGTGCAAAGAGGCGTGGAGCCTGAGCGGCTGGTTTTTGCAAAGCGCGCGCCGATGCCTGAACACCTCGCAAGGCAGCGCGTAGCCGATTTGTTCATCGATACGCTTCCCTACAACGCCCATACCACGGCCAGTGAGGCGCTATGGACGGGTCTGCCCGTGNNGCGACGTTTGCCGGCCGGGTGGCGGCAAGTCTGCTGAAGGCCATAGAGTTGCCGGAACTCGTCACCTCGAACCAAGATCAGTACGTGGAGTTGGCCCTCGAGTTGGCCGCCGATGCGCAGCGGCTGGCCAGGATCAAGCAGAAGTTGGCAGATAATCGGCTTAGGACTCCCCTGTTCGATATACGGCTCTTTACCAAGCACCTCGAAGCGGCCTACACGATCATCGACGAGCGGTATCACGCAGGTCTGCCGCCTGAGCATACCTACGTAGAGTGCAATTAGACGCGACGAGCCCGTCTCATGCGTAGAGCAGCTTCCTAAAGTAGGCGACCGTGCGGTGTAGCCCTTCCTCCAGCGAGGTGCGCGGTTCCCAGTCCAGCGATGAACGGGCAAGCGTGATGTCCGGCTGTCGCTGCCGGGGATCGTCGGCGGGCAGCGGCTTCATCACGACGCGGGAGCGGCTCCGTGTCAGCCGAAGGATCGTCTCCGCCAGCTCCAGTACGGTGATCTCCGTCGGATCGCCCAGGTTCACAGGGCCGGTAAAGCCAGCTTCGGTTTGCATCATGCGAATCAGACCGGCTACGAGATCGTCTACGTAGCAAAAGGACCGAGTCTGCTGTCCGTCGCCGAACACGGTGATATCCTCGTTCTTGAGGGCCTGGACGATAAAGCTTGAAACTACCCGACCGTCATCGGGACGCATCCGCGGACCGTATGTGTTGAAGATACGCACGACTTTGATATCGAGCCCATGTTGTCGAAAATAGTCGAAGAACAAGGTCTCCGCGCAGCGCTTTCCTTCGTCATAACATGAGCGGACCCCGATTGGGTTGACACGCCCCCAGTAACTCTCCAATTGCGGATGGACCTCCGGATCACCATAGACTTCGCTCGTCGATGCTTGAAGGATGCGTGCCCGTAACCGTTTGGCGAGCCCGAGAAGATTGATTGCGCCGTGGACGCTGGTCTTGGTGGTTTGCACCGGGTCGCGTTGATAATGGATCGGCGATGCGGGGCAGGCTAGGTTGTAGATTTGACCCACCTCGACATACAGCGGACATGTCACGTCATGGCGCAAAAACTCAAAGCGGTCTGAGCCGAGCAAGTGGCGGACGTTCTGCTTCGTTCCGGTGAACTGGTTATCCACGCAAAGAACGTCGCGGCCGGCTGCGATCAATTGATCGCAAAGGTGCGAGCCTAGGAAGCCCAAGCCGCCCGTAACCATCACCGTTTCAGTATTTCGTTCGCTCACGAGAACTCCTCCCCCGACAGTACGTCCCCACGGATTGTAAGCCGACGGGCACGAACACTTCGGGAATGTCGAGCATGGCACTCGCCGGCGGCTTCGAGGCAGTGACGCACGATCGCCGGGTTCCGGCGAGCACGCCGGCCTTGCGCGATTCCGCGCCTGGATGGGTAGGGATGGGCCCCGCACACGCGTCTGAAGCATAACGATTAACGCGGGGGTGGTGCCGGCGATGCCTCATAACTTCAAGCGCGCTACTCTCATGACCGGCGCCGCGGCCGTCGTCTTGATGATTTTCGCACCCTTGGACGGCACCCGGGCACTTGCCGCTGCGCGGGCGCCCGCGGCCAATTTTCACCTCGAAGAGGCCACGATCGGCGAGATCCAAGCCGCGATCCTCGCCAAAGACATCACCACGGAGCAGTTGGTCAATCTCTATCTGGCCCGCATCAAGGCCTACAACGGCTCCTGTGTGAAACAGCCGGGCGGCATTCTTGGGGTCGTCGAGACCATTCCTCACGCCGGACAATTGAACGCCCTGTCGACGCTGAACCTGCGCCCCGCCGCCCGCAAAGCCTGGGGGTTTGACGATCGCAAGGCTCGCAGCATGACCGATGCCGCGGACAACGATCCGAAGATGCCCGATGCGCTCGAAACCGCCGCCGTGCAGGATCGGCAATTCGCGAGGACGGGGAAGCTGGTCGGGCCGCTGCAGGGCGTGGTGATGTCGTTCAAGGACCAATACGACACCTTCGACATGCGCAGCACCTCGGGCGCCGACGCGCACTACGCCAACGACCGTCCGCCGGAGGACGCCACCTTCGTCGAGCGCCTGCGCGCAGCGGGCGCGATCATCCTGGCCAAGGCAAACTTGGCCGAGTACGCCTCCGGTAACCCACGCAGCTCCTTCGGGGGCACCTTTTGCAATCCCTACGACACCGAGCGCACGCCGAACACCTCGAGCGCGGGATCCGGCTCATCGGTCGGCGCGAATCTCGTCACCTGTGCCATCGGCGAGGAGACGGGCTCATCGGTGCGCGGGCCTGCCGAGGCGAACAACACGGTAGGCCTTGCGGCGACGCAAGAACTCGTCAGCCGCAAGGGCATGATCCAGATGGGCATCAATACCCGTGTGGGTCCGATCTGCCGGAATGTCGAGGACGCCGCTCGAATCCTCGATGTCATCGCCGGCTACGATCCGAAGGATCCGCTCACGGTATTCAGCATCGGCCGCCGGCCGCCCGAGCCCTATCAACGTTATGCGCATGGCGGCAGCCTCACGGGCCTGCGCATCGGCGTGGTTCGCGAATACATGGCGAAAAAACTATTCACTCCAGCGGAAGCGGAGACCATCGACATCGTCGACAAGGCGGTCGGCGACCTGGCCAAGCTCGGCGCCACGCTCGTCGACCCCGGTCCGGAAGGCGCGCTGTTCACGAGCTGCCTGCGCAAGTACGAGCCGGCCGCCGACAACAAGCTGTTTACCAGAAAATATCCGGCATTGTTTCCGGTGGACACGGGCGGCAAGCCCACCGCCGATCACATTGCCAAGCTGGTGGACATGGCGATGGACCCGTCGTTGGTGCCGGACGATGTCAACCTGCGCACCATCGGCCAGGCGCAAGCCGTCGGCGAAGCCAAGTACGAGCTGGATCTCTACCTGCGCCGGCGCGGCGATGCCGCGATCAAGAGCAATACGGATCTCATCGACAAATCCACCTTCTATGACGACCCGCACTTCAATTCCCAGAAAGCCGCGCGCGAGAATGCCGACAAACCGCTGGAGCTGAACACGGCCGAGCGGATGCTGCGGCGATTTTCCGTGCAGCAAATGATCCTGCAGTGCATGCAGGAACAAAATCTGGACGCACTCGTCTATCCCACCAACAGCGTGCCGCCGCTCAAGATCGGCGCGCCGTCCCCGCCGCCCGTCAACGGCCGCAACAGCAACACCGTGTGGACCTTCCTCGGCAGCCAGGGCTTCCCGGCCATCACCGTGCCGGCGGGCTTCACGACGGTGGTTTACGACTGGGTGCGTGACCCGACCGCGCCCGTTCCGCCGGCATCGCCGGGCGGCGGCGGCGACAACGCGCCTCGCGAAGGCGTGCGGCTGACCGGTCCCACTCCGGCGAGATTGCCGGTGGGTGTCGACTTTCTCGTCCGACCCTTCGCCGAAGCGACACTGCTCAAGATCGCTTCGGCTTACGCAGCCGCGACCAAGCATCGCATGGCGCCGCCGGATTTCGGCCCGGTCGCGGGTGAACCATGAGTGCGTGCCGGGCGGGACGATCGCCCCGCGCGGCCGGGTGGGCGGCATGCGCCGTGGCGGCCGCGTCGGCTCTGTTGTCGGCGTGTGCCACCCCGATAAAACCAGGTTCGATCATCGTCGGCAACCCTCAGGCTGTGGATCGCGCCGCGGTCGACCGCTTGCGGGCGCGCCTGGTCGGAACCTGGAAACTCATCGCCATTCGCGATCGCGACTGGATAACCGGAGCGGAGACTCCCGCCGAACGCGCCGCCGACGATGGTCAGCTCATCTATGCCGCAAACGGCCGTCTATCGGTACAGATCGTGCGGGTCGGCCGCGACCAAGCTGCGCCGGGGTCGGCCGATGGCTTCAGCAGCTATTTCGGACGCTGGCAATTGGTGCCCGCCGAGGGCTGCATCATCCATTACCAAGAGGGCAATCTCAACGTTGCCCAGACAGGCCAGGCCGCCAAGCGTTACTACTCGTTCGATGCCGACGGGCATCTGTCGCTGGCAACTCCGCCGCGCAAGGTCGCCGGCAAGTCGCAGCCGAGTCCGGTGTTCGTCTGGGAAAAAATTCCGTAGCCGATCTCAAAGACGAGCCGGCGTGCTCCTGTTTTCCATCCTAACTCACACGGTCGACCCACCATGAAACATCGAAGTCTGATACCGGCATTCGCACTCGCACTGCTCGTCACGACATCGTTCGACTCCCGCGCGGCAACCATCGACATCGAAACCGCGACCATCGCCGACATCGATGCCGCCTTTGCCTCGGGCAAGCTGACCTCGGAACAGCTGGTCGGCATGTACTTGAAGCGTATCGTCGCCTACGACAAACAGGGCCCCCACATCAACTCGGTGATCACGCTCAATCCGAAAGCCCTGGAGATCGCCAAGGCCTTGGATGCGGAGCGCAAGACCAAGGGACCGCGCTCGCCGATCCACGGTATTCCCATCGTGCTCAAAGACAACTACAACACCTTCGATCTGCCGACGACGGCCGGCTCGCAGATGCTGGCCGGCTCGATTCCGCCGAGCGACGCCTATATCGTCAAGAAGTTGCGCGACGCCGGCGCCATCATCCTTGCCAAGACCAATCTCAGCGAATTTGCCGGCGGCGGCGGCAGTGTCAGCGGAGCGACCGATGCCGCCGTGCTGAAGGCCGGAACCGTACCCAACGGCTTCAGCTCCATGGGCCTGCAGACCCTGAATCCACACGATCTCACGCGCGGCCCTTCCGGCTCGAGCGGCGGCACCGGAGCATCCATCGCGGCGGCGTTCGCCCAGCTCGGTACGGGCTCCGATACCGGCGGCTCGATTCGCGGGCCCTCCTCGGCCAACGGCATCGTCGGGCTGAAGCCCACGCTTGGGCTGCTGAGCCGTAGCGGCATCGTGCCGCTGGCTCTGTCGTTCGATACCGGCGGCCCCATGGCGCGCAGCGTCTACGATGTCGCGGTCGCGCTCGGCATCATGGCCGGCGTCGATCCGTCGGACCCCGTCACCAAGAATAGTGAAGGAAAGTTCCAGAAGGACTACACGACGTATCTGAAGCGCGGCTCGCTCAAGGGCGCGCGCATCGGCATCGCACGGAGTTTCATGGGCAAGGATCCCGAGGTGGACGCCATCGTCGAGAAGGCCATCCTGACACTGAAGCAGCAAGGCGCGATCGTGGTCGACCCCGTGATATATCCTGACTACCTGCTGCAGGAGAAACAGGGATTGTTGAATCTCATCATGGGTTCCGAATTCAAGGCTCAGATCGCCGTCTACCTCGCGACGCTGAAGCCCGGATACCCCAGGAACCTGGATGATCTCGTCGCCAAGTCCAACGATCCCAAATTCGGCTACCGCAGCCCCGAGAAGGCGTATGCACTCAAGTACACCGCATCGGTGGCGCTCGATCTCGACGATCCCGTGTATCTCGCCGCGAAAAACCAGGGCCTGAGCAATATCAAGGCCGGAATTCTCGCGGAGTTCGACAAGTACAAGCTCGACGCCATCGTCTATCCGACCTCGCCGCGCCCCGCGACGCTCATCAAACCCGCAAGTCCGCCGGCGCCGAGCAGCGGGGCCGAGTCCCCGACCAGTTTCGCGAATGAGACCGGGTTCCCCGACTTGATCGTACCCGCGGGCATCACCAAGGAAGGTCTGCCGGTGACCATTTCCTTCTTCGGCAAGGACTTCACCGAACCGAAGCTCTTGGGCTACGGCTACGATTTCGAACAGGCGACCAAGGCGCGCGTGCTGCCGAAAAACACGCCGGCTCTCTCCACCGATACCCTTACGTACTGAAGCACGCCCATGAAATTCAATAAAACCACCCTGCCCTTGGCGGCAGCCATCGCCCTGTGCCTCGCCAACGGCGCGCACGCCACCACCTTCGATCTCGAAACCGCCTCGGTGACCGACATCCAGGCGGCCGTCGATGCGCACGCCCTCACGTACGAAAAGCTGGTGAAGTTGTATATGGCGCGCATCGCCGCCTACGACCATCAGGGCCCGTCGATCAACGCCGTCATCACGTTGAATCCCAAAGCCCTGGAAACCGCGCGGTCGCTCGATGCCGAATTCAAGGCCAAGGGCCGACGTTCGCCGTTGATGGGCATCCCCATTCTCGCCAAGGACAACTACGACACCGCCGATATGCCGACCAGCGGCGGCGACTTTCTCCTGGCAGAGTCCGTCCCTTACGCCGACGCGCCGACCATCAAGCAGCTGCGCGACGCCGGCGCCATCATTCTCGCCAAGGTCAACATGGATGAATTTGCCCACGGCGGTGTGGGCTTCAGCTCGCGCGGCGGACAGACACGCAATCCGCACGACCCGCGCCGCATTCCTGCGGGCTCCTCGGCCGGTACCGGTGCGGGCCTTGCGGCGTGGTTCGCGCCGCTCGGGTTGGGCTCCGATACCGGCGGTTCCATCCGCGGTCCCTCGTCCGCGAACGGCGTGGTCGGCATCAAGCCGACCAATGGCCTCGTCACGCGCAACGGCATCATGCCCTGCGTGCTGAGCTTCGACACGGGAGGCCCGATGGCGCGCACCGTCTATGACGCGGCGCTGGAGCTGGGTTTCCTCACGGGCGTCGACGCCAAGGATCCGCTGACGCGCAACAGCGCCGGCCTCTTCTACAAGGACTACACCCAGTTCCTGAAGAAGGACTCCTTGAAGGGCGTACGCCTGGGCGTGATCCGCGATCTCAATGGCACCGATCCGGAAGTCGACCGGGTGTTCAACGCGAGCCTCGAGGAACTGAAGCAACTCGGCGCGACTCTGGTGGATCCGGTCAATCTGCCGGCTGCCGCCATTCAAGCCCGCTACACGGTGATGGAACCCATGCGCGCCGAGGTGCAGGACAACTACCGCGACTACCTGGGCACGCTGCGGCCGGGATTTCCCAAATCCGTTACCGAAATCGCCGCCAAGGGGATTCTCCTGACCAGCCCGACGGGCACCTTCGTGCCGCATCCCAGCGTGTTCACACGCTTCAAAGCGCTCGGCGAACGCGTGCCGACCACCTCGCTGAGCTACACCTCCGCCAAACTGCACGGCATGGCGGCGGTGCAAGGCGCGGTGCTCGGTCTGATCGACGACCAGCACCTCGACGCCCTGGTCTATCCCACGCGCTCGAAGCGTCCCGAGATGATCGATCCCAACACGCCGAACATCGTCGATCGGCCGCCGACGCCGTCGCTGAATTTCATCGCCAACGTCACGCAGTTTCCCGATGTCATCGTGCCGGCCGGCGTGACCTCGGACAAGATGCCGGTGACGATCTCATTCTTCGGACCGGCCTATAGCGAACCCAAGCTGATCGGCTACGCCTATTCCTACGAGCAGGCCACGCACCACCGCGTATCGCCGTCCACCACGCCGGCGCTGCCGGGGGAGCACTTCACGTACTAGCGGGGAGAGCAAGCGCAGGCGCCCTCGAGGTACGCGGGTACCTCGGGGATCGCCGCCCGCGCCCGAGCGGCATGTGCTGCTAATGCGTCTGGAAGATCTCCTGGTACTGCTCGATCTTCTTCTTGATCGCATCCGTCTCGGCGGCGGTCGGATGATCGGGATCCGCGGCATGGGGCAGCGGACCGAGCTTCATGATCGCCGCGGTCAGCAGCAGGCGCGCCTTGGAGGTGGTGAGATTGTTGCCTTCGATGAAAAGATTGCCGGAATTCACTTTCACCAGGCCGCGGGCGTCGCCGCGCGCGGTCTTCACCACCGGCAGCCCGCTCAACACCGCTTTCTCGAGCGCTTTGTCCTGTGAGGCGGACATGGTCGAATACGGCGCGAGGCCCTCGCCCACGATGCCCGCCAGAGGATATTTCTCGAGCAGCAAATCGATGGTGGCATTGATGCCTTTTTCGCCCGCTGGATTCGGACCGCCATCGTCGTCGAACCACACATCGCCCTTGAACAGGGCGATTTTCGGAATGGCGGTCGGCAAGAGCTCGCCCGCCGCGTTCTTGATGTCGACGGATACCGTCTTGAAGACGCCGTTCTGCCGCACGATGCCGTCCAGCTTGGCGGGCAACAGCGTCACGCGCACCTCCGACTTCCAGGTGTGCTTGCGCGTCGGCACTTCGGTGACGTACGCCCCCGCCGTCATCGAACCGAAGATGCCGCCGTAGCCGCCGGTGGCGACATACCCGCCCGGATGCGCATCGCCCTTCTGCACCTCCCGGCCGGAGTAGATGATTTCGTCCTGAACCATCACGGTGCCGAGCCGGTTTTTGCCGTTTTCATCGGCCCAGACCTTGGACAGAATATAGTCGACGGACTGATCGATGTTGCCATCGCCGTCCGGACTGATTTCGCCGCGGTTGCGGTGCGCCGAATTGGCGGCGATCGGCAACGAGGTGTCGACCATGAGACTCAGCCAATAGGCGCTGTCTTCCACGCTCGGGCTGCCTTCGAGCCATAGCGCGCCGGCGTACTTGCCGGTAGCCAGGGCTTTCTGCACGAAATTCACCGACCGGGCCAATTTGGAACGGCCTTCCGAAGCGGCATAGGGTCCATAGCTGAAAAAGTCCTCGCCCAGCTTTTCGGGCGGAATGTCGCCGTCGCCCACATCGGTGCGCTGGGCATGCGGCAGGCCCTTGGTATAGCCGCCGGCGGGCACCGCGCGGTAGAAATCGTAGTCCGCCTTCTCGTAGATCTCGCCGCCGTTGCGCTCGATTTCCTCGAAGATGCGCGAGGCGTTCGGCACGAACGTTTGCCGGGCTTCGGAGAACGGCGCACCGGGATGGGTGGCTTGGCCTTCCCATGCCTGGCCATTCGCCTGGCGCCCCATGTAGGGCAGCGCGTAGAGCCCGTCCTCGGGCTTGAGCGTGGCGGCATACACCGGCTTATCGCTCGGACTCTTCTTGGTCTTGGAAAACTCGCCCTTGGCATTCACATAACCGTCCGGCGGCGCGTACAATTCCTTCACGTCAGCCTCGAGCGGGTGCGCCGTATACATTTCGATGTAGACGGTCACCGGAGCCGCCAATCGCTGGTAGCGCGGCCAATCCATCAGCACATGGCCCCAAACGTCCTTGCGCAGGGGCAGCCCGTACTTCTCGCGGGCCTTGTTGCTGGTGATGAGAGGCTTGTTGTTCTGAATGGTGGCGGTAGGACCCGAAAATACCGCAATCCGCGGCTTCGCAGGCGGGCTGTCGGCCGCGGCGACTCCAGCCAGGCACAGCCCGATCGCAGTGGCGAGTGCCGCTGCGTGCCATGGCACCCCACGGCGCAATGCATGGATCTGATCCGAAAGATTCATATGATTTTCTCCCAATCGCGTTCAGACGCGCGACCGGTCGAGGACCCCACCCGGAGGCGTGCCGCAGGAGCTATTTTGTCGGTGCGCCGCGTAGGGACACATCCGCCCCGGTCGTCATGTCTGTGTATGAAAGTCCGTGCGCGTGCTCGGGCTTCCGTCACCTAAAGAGCGATCCATGGACATGCCGAGTCTTCGCCGTTCCTGTTTTCTGCCCACGCTGATGCTGAGCGCAGCGGCGGCTCTGCTCGCCGCCGCGGTCGAGGCCGCGCCGGTCGACTTGACCCAGGCCAGCATCGCAGATCTCGAAAACGCCATGGCGAAGGGAAGCTTGACCTCGGAAAAGCTCACCAAGCTCTACCTGGCGCGCATCAAGGCCTACGACAAGCAAGGGCCGGCGATCAACGCCGTCATCACACTGAATCCCGCGGCGCTCGACACGGCGCGTGCGCTCGATGCCGAGCGCAGATCGAAAGGACCGCGCGGTCCGCTGCACGGCATTCCGGTGATATTGAAAGACAACTACAACACCGCGGATCTGCCGACCACCGCGGGCTCCTTCATGCTGCGGGGCTCGATCCCGCCGCAGGATGCTTTTCTGGTAAAAAAATTGCGCGACGCCGGCGCCATCGTTCTCGCCAAGGTCAACTTGTCGGAGTTCGCCTCGGGCGGCGCTCATAGCTCCATCGGCGGCCAGACCTTGAATCCCCATGACCTCACCCGCACCCCCTCGGGCTCGTCCGGCGGCACCGGCGCCGGCATCGCCGCGGTGTTCGCACCCTTGGGGATGGGCACCGACACCGGCGGTTCGATTCGTGGACCGTCCACATCGAACGGCGTCGTCGGCTTGAAGCCCACCCATGGATTGTTGAGCCGAGGCGGCATCGTGCCGCTGGCCCTCTCCTTCGATACCGGCGGACCGCTGGCGCTGAACGTCGCCGACGTGGCGGCGGCCTTGGGTGTGATGACGGGAATCGATCCCGCGGATGCCGCGACACAGAAAAGTGCGGGCAAGTTCGAGACCGACTACACGCGTTACTTGAAGGCGGATGCATTGAAAGGCGCACGCATCGGTATCGCACGCGACTTCATGGGCCAGGACCAAGAAGTGGATTGGGTGATCGAGGCGTCGCTCGACGCCATGCGCAAGCAAGGCGCGACCATTGTCGAGGTGCACTATCCGAAGTGGCTGCTGCAAACCAAGACGGAGTTCTACAACGTCATTCGCCGCCCGGAATTCGCCGCTCAGATCACCGACTATCTGATTACACTGAAGCCGGGCTACCCGCGCAGCCATAAGGAGTTGATGGATCTCTCCGAAACCCTCACCTCACCGCGCGACGGCTACACGCCCAATGGGAGTCGTTGGGCACTCTTCAAGGAAGAGGCGAACAGCGGCACATTGACCAGCCCCCAATATTTGGCCGTGCGCGATCATGGATTGCCGCTGGTGCGCGCCGAAATCGAGGGCATATTGAGTTCCAATCAGCTCGACGCCATCGTCTATCCGACCTCGCCGCGCCGGCCGGCCCGCATCGATGCGGACCCGGTGCCCGGCGCGACCGGCGGAGAATCCGCGACCAATTTCGCCAATCTCACCGGTTTTCCCGATTTGATCGTTCCCGCCGGCTTCACCACCGGCGGCCTGCCGATCGGTATTTCCTTCTTCGGCCCCGCCTTCAGCGAGCCGAAATTACTCGGCCTCGGTTACTCCTTCGAGCAGGCGACCAAAGCGCGGCGGCTGCCCGTCCACACCCCCGCGCTGCCCGGCGAGAAGATCGGCACTTGAATCATCAGCGCACCGTCTTTGCGAACGCCGCGCAGGTCAGCGCCTCGAGCACCCTCAACTTGCGAGGCGAGCGCTCGGTGATCGGCAACGCCGAGTGCGATTCGCCGGGCGACGAGCCGGTATCGTTCAAGGCGGCGGCCCACGAACAGGCCACCAAACATCGCAAGCCCCCGCCGGCCTTCGGCCCGGTGGCCGGCAAGCCCTAAGTCCCTCGTTTCCAGGAGTCACCCAGCGTCATGTCCAAGTTTGCGAATATCCTCGGCGGCGCGTTGTTCGCGATGCTGCTCGCGCTCGCGATCGGCACGCCGACGCACGCGGCGCCCATGCCCGGCAAGTTCCATCTGCAAGAGGCGACCATCCAGGATATCCAGCAGTCGATCCAGTCGGGCTCGCTGACCAGCACCGACATCGTCACGCTGTACTTGAAACGCATCAAGGCCTACAACGGCACCTGCGTCAAGCAACCGCAGGGCATTCTGGGTCCCATCGAAACCATCCCGAACGCCGGCCAGATCAACGCGCTGTCGACCTTGAATCTGAGGCCCAAGACGCGCGCCAAGTGGGGCTTCGATGCCCGCAAGGCGCGCAGCATGACGGACTCCGTGGACAACAATCCCGACATGCCGGACGCGCTCGAAGTCGCCGCCGCCCAGGACGCCTACTTCAGGCAAAACGGCAAGCTGATCGGTCCGCTGCATGGTGTCGTCATGGCAATCAAGGACCAGTACGACACCGCCGACATGCGCACCACCTCGGGTGCGGATGCCTTCTACGCCAACGATCGGCCGCCGCGCGACGCGGTGTTCGTCAAGCGCCTGCGCGAGGCGGGTGCCATCATCATCGCCAAGTCCAATCTTGGCGAATACGCCTCCGCGATCCCGCGCAGTTCCTTCGGCGGCACCTTCTGCAATCCCTACGACACCGAACGGATTCCGCGCGGCTCCTCCTCCGGCTCGGGCTCGTCGGTCGGAGCCAATCTCGTGACCTGCGCCATTGCCGAGGAAACCGGCTCGTCGATTCGCGGGCCGGCCAGCGCGGCGAGCGCGGTCGGCATTTCCGGCACGGAAGAGCTGGTGCCGCGCACCGGCATGATCCAGGTGGGCATCAACACCCGGGTGGGGCCGATCTGCCGCACCGTCGAGGATGCCGCGAAAATTCTCGACGTCATCGCAGGCTACGATCCCTCCGACGAACTCACGGCCTTCGGCATCGGCCGCCGTCCGCCGCAGCCTTATCCCACCTTCGCTCATGCCACGCGTCTCGATGGCGTGCGCATCGGCGTGGTGCGCGAGTACATGAACAAGACGCTCTTCACCAAGGCCGACGAGCAGACCATCGACATCGTCAGCGCGGCGGTGGGGGACTTGCAGAAGCTGGGCGCGACGATCGTGGACCCGGGTCCGGAGGGCGATCTGTTCACCAACTGCTTCAAGAAATACGGCCCGGCCGATCAGAACATCCTCTTCACGAAGCAATTCCCCCAGTTGTTCCCCGTGGACGACAAGGGCAAGCCCAAGGGCGATGACATCGCCAAGCTGCTCGAGCTTGCGGCCGATCCGAGCAAGGTGCCCGACAAGGTCACCATCCGCGACTTCGGCCCGGCGCAAGCCGAAGGCGAGAGCAAGTACTGGCTGGACCGTTATCTGCAGGACCGCGGCGACGCCAATATCAAGACCAACGTGGACCTGATGACCAAGGCACGCTTCCACAACGATCCGAACTTCCCGGATCGCAAGAAGACACGGGAGACGACCGAGAAGGCCACGGAGTTCAACATGGCGCAGCGCATGCTGCGGCGCTTCTCGGTGCAGCAAATGGTGCTGGCCTGCATGGCGGAGCAGCACCTCGACGCGCTGGTCTACCCGACCAGCAATCTGGCGCCCACCAAGCTCGGAGCACCCACCGGACCGCCGGTCAACGGCCGCACCGGTGTGTGGAGTTTCCTCGGCCAGCAGGGTTTTCCGGTCATGACCGTGCCCGCGGGTTTCACCACTGAAACCTACGATCTGATCCGCGACCCCTCCGCACCGTTGACCGAATACCCCGAGGGCGCCGCGGGCAGTGGCGGCGGCGAACGCACCGTGGGCGACGATCACATTCGTCTGGTCGGACCCGTGGCCGCGACATTGCCGGTGGGCATGGACATCGTCGGCCGTCCCTTCGATGAGCCCTTGCTGCTCAAGATCGCCTCGGCATATACCGGAAGCACCCATCACCGCATGCCGCCCGCGGCTTTCGGTCCGGTCGCGGGCGAGCCATGATGCGCACCCCGTTGCTCGCGCGAGTCATGCTGGTGCCCGCCGTCGCCCTCGTGTTGCTCGGCACGGCTCGCCCGGCGGAGGCCGCCGTTCATGATTTGAAGGCCACGCCGACCACGGTCCATCGAGGCTTTTTCGATGCCTCCCTGCCGCCGGTGCTGACCATCGATTCGGGCGACATCGTGCGGCTCGAGACTTCGACAGGTAATCCAAGATATTTCGAGCACCTGGGTGTTCCCAAGGAGAAGATACCCAAGGAATTGTTCGCCGAATACGAAGGCGTCGACAACGACGGCCGCGGCGATCACACGCTCGATGGTCCGATCTATGTCACAGGTGCGGAGCCGGGGGACGCGATCGAGATCAAGATCCTGAAGGTTGCCGTGCGGCTGCCGATCGCGGCGATGAGCTTTCGTCCCACCCGGGGCGTGCTGCCGGACGAGTTCACCTATCAGAAAGATCGCGTCTTCTGGATCGACATGAAGCATCAGACGGTCGAATTCGCGCCCGGCGTCAAGGTACCGGTCAAGCCCTTCTGGGGCGTGATGGCGGTCGCTCCCGAAGCGAGCCGCGGTCGCGTGCCGAGCGGCCCTCCCGATATCTTCGGCGGCAATCTCGACAACCGCGATCTGGGCGCCGGCAGTTCGCTGTTTCTACCGGTGCAGACCAAGGGTGGTCTAGTCTCCATCGGCGACGGCCACGCCGTGCAAGGCGATGGTGAAGTGGGCCTGTCGGCGGTCGAGGGCTCGCTCAAGGGCGAAGTGCAGATTATTCTGCATAAAGGCATGAAACTGCATGGGCCGCGCGCCGAAACCCCGACCCATTACATGGCCATCGGCTTGAGCCCGGACCTCAATATCGCCGCGCACAATGCCACCAGCGATATGGTCAACTTTCTCGCCACGGAGAAAGGCCTGTCGCGCGACGACGCCTATATGCTCTGTAGCGCGGCCATGGATCTCATCATCTCCGAGGCGGTGGACGGCACCAAGGGCGTCCACGCGGTCATACCGAAAGCCATCTTCAGCAGCAAATAGCGGCGCCGGACGCGGGCGCCGCCGTTCCCCATTCACCGGAGCCGCATCATGCAGTATTCCCGTATCGCCGCCCTGTGCATCTGGACCCTGGCGTTCGCAGCGTCGGTGTCGAGCGCGGCCGCACCCGCCTACGATCACTATGTTCACCTGACCCCGGAGAATTCCGTCGTCGGCAATTTCCCGTCGCAGAAGGCGCCCATTCTCACCATCAAGTCCGGCGAGACAGTGCGCATCGATACCGGCGGCGGCAATCGCTGGCAGGACAAGGATCCGATGGAATGGATGAAGGAAAATCAGATCACCTTCACGCCCGCGCAGGCCGAGGCCGTCAAGGAAACCGAGCGCGTCCTCAAGGAGGCCAAACGCTATGCCGACATCGCCACGGGGCACCTGCTGGTCGGCCCGATCGCCGTCGAGGGTGCGATGCCGGGCGACACGCTGGAGATTCGGATAATTTCGGTCACGCCGCGCATTCCCTACGGCACGGTATCCGACCGTCCCGGGCGCGGCGGCATCCCCGATGATGTCAAGGAGCCCTTCTCGCAGATCGTGAGACTCGATCTGAAGCGCAATGTCGGCATCTATCAACCGGGTATCGAAGTGCCCTTGGGCCCTTTCATGGGGGTGATGGGTCTGCTGCCGCCCGACTCGGAGGGCCCGAACCGCAAGAGCGGCCCGCCGGGCACCTTCGGCGGCAATCTCGACTGCAAGGAGCTGGTCGCCGGCACCTCGCTGTTCCTGCCGGTGTACCACACCGGCGGCCTGTTCTTCACCGGCGACGCCCACGCCGGCCAAGGCGACGGCGAAGTTACCGTCAGTGCGATCGAGACCGCCAATACCGCCGTCCTGAAATTCATCGTGCATAAAGGCATGAAGCTCACCGCGCCGCGCGCCGAGAGCGCGACGCATTGGATGGCGTTCGGACTCGATCCCGATCTCAACAAGGCCATGCAGATGGCGATTCGCGAGACCAATGTCTACCTCAACGAGCTGCAAGGACTCGACTTCTCGCATGCCTTCACGCTCTCCAGCATCGGGGTCGACTTCCACGTGACCCAGGTGGTGGACGACACCAAGGGCATCCATTCGATGATCCCCAAGAAGATCTTCGTCAAGAACAAACCCGCGCCGTTCTGGTACGCACCCGCGCATTGATTCCCGGCACATCGGAGGACGCGCACGCGTCGCCCCGCCGCGAATCTCGTCGGCCGCCCGCGAGGCGCGTTGCCTACTGCCCTTTGGCCGCCACCGGCCCGAAGGCAGGCGGCGCGAATCGATAATGCGTCGCCGCTTCGTAGGCGGTACCCACCTTGATGAGCTTGCCCTCGTCTCCCTGCCCCGCGAAGAAGGTGATTGAAATCGGCATGGGATGCGCGAGCTTCGACTTGGGCGTGCCGGGCGCGAGCACCGAGACGTAGTTCGTCTTGTCCGCGTTCAGCGCGTATTGCGGCTCGTACACCACGTCGGTGACGCCGGCCGGCACGGCGATTCGGGGGATCTGCAGGAACGGCGTGATGCCGTCCAGACTGATGCTGCCGACATTGGGGCCCTGAATCTTCGGCGTGGGCACGGTGTTCTCCGGATGCACGAACGCGTCGATGTGATTCTCGCGCATGACCTTCATGAGCGCGAGCCGCGCGATGTAGCTGCGCGCGAGGTAGTCCGCCTTGCCGTCGCTCATGTGTCCTTTGAAGTTCACCCAGTTGATCGCGCCTGCGCGCGAGGCATCCTCGCGGAATTTGGCGTTCGCCACCCAGGCGGCCCAGTCGGTGATCCGTGTGTCACCGCGGGCCTTCAGGTACCGGTCGATATCGAAGCTGATGTCGCTGCAGTTATGGCAACGGGGCGCGGCAAAGGTCGCGAAGTTCGTGATGTCGACGGCGGTCGTGAGCGGTGCTTCGCGGCGGCTCAACTTCAAGAGATAGTCGTACGAGGTCACATCGTAGCCCGGCACGGCGAACGCGAGATCGCCATTGACGTTGCGCCGCGTAAAGATCTCGGGCATGAGCCGCGGCAGCAGCTCCGAGAACGCGTCGGCGAAGGTGTACTGCAGGTTCGCGATCTCGGGATCGTCCGGGTAGTCCGGGGTCACGGATTCGACCAGCTCGGCACCGAGTTGATCCCGCAGGACGGTTTTGATCTCCCTGTCGATTTGATCGCTGATGGCCTCATGGTTGAGCGTGCGCTTCACCATGTGTTCGCGCAGGATGGCGATGCGCATTCCCTTGAGCGGCTTGCCCGTGGCGTCGCCGACGGCAAAGCTGGCATATGGCTTGTCGGCCACCCAGCCCGCGGGCAGCGCCGCCGTGTAGAAATCGCGCGTGTCGTAATAATCGCCGTCGTCGTTCTTCAGAGCGTCGAGCACGCGGGCCGCATCGATGAGAGTGCGCGCATGGATGCCGGCGCGGTCGTTGACCCATTGATAGCCGATGCCGCCGCTGTCCGGAGTCAGCCCCTTGGTCGTCAGCAGCATCGCTATGCCGCTGCGGGAGGCCGGACCCTGGCATGAAGCGCCCGACTGCTCGCAAATACCCACCGTCACCAGGCTGGTGGACACCGCGACGCCGGAGCCGCTGCTCGAGCCGCGCGCTACCCGTTCCGTGTCGTACGGGTTGCAGGGTTGGCCGCCCCACGCGCCCATGCCCTGTCCTCCCGCTATCAAGTTGGTTCGAGGTTTCTCGGCGCCGCCCGGATCGCCCGGGCCGCCGTTGAACTCATGCGCCACGGATTTCGCGTAAATGATCGCGCCTTTGGCCCGCAGACGCGCCACCACCGTGGAATCCGACGGCGGCACGTCCATGGCAAAGTTGACGTCGTTGTTCGCCGTCGTGCGCATGTCCTTCGTGTCATACGGGTCCTTGAAGGATGCCACGACGCAATACATCGGCAACGCATCGAGGTCGGGGTTCGCGCCGTACCGCGCATCGAGCTCGGCGGCCCGCTCCAACGCATCCGGCTGCTGACGAAATTTCTCGCAGACCGCCGGCGCATCCCGCGGCAGCGGCGTGCCGGGCGGCGCGTCGAACCTCCCTTTGCAGGTCACCGAACGCTCGCCGCGGATATTGAGCGTTTCGAGCGCGTTCACCTGCCCGGCATTGGGGATTCCGACGCGCATTCCCATCTGCGCGAATACCCGGGGATCGGACACGGTGCGCTCCATGCGGCCGTAGTCGAGCGGCAAGCCGCGGTACTCGCTCAGATTCGGAAACAGGCTTGAGGCGTTGACGGTCTTGGTGGGAAACACCAGCGGCGAGCCGGCACGAATGTATCCCTTGACCGGTTTGACGGGAGCACCGTCGGCCGTGACGAGGCTGGTGCAGGCACCGTTGTACGCCTTGGCACGCGCGATGTAGGCCTGCACGATGCCCTTGCAGGTGGTCTCGCCGGACTTGATGGCGCGTTGCAAGGTTTCGATGGAAGCTTCTTCCACCTCGAACGCGCCGGCCGCCGCCGCGTAAGTCGATCCCAGGAGAAGGATGATCGGGACGGCAGCCAGATTGAGCAGTTTATTCACGATCGCCTCTGGCGCTGCCGCAGCGGAAGATAAAATAAATAGGTCGGACACCCCACCTGCATCAGACGGGCAACGACCCACCGTCCCCACCCTGCCCGCGCCGCCGCGACGCACGCCACCGCCCGGCGCGGCACATTATTTTTTGCATGCGGCTGGGGGGATATGACGTTGATCCGTCTAACCGCAGATGAACGTCGCCATCCAAAGTCGAACAGGGGCACGGGACATTATCGTTTATCAAGACCGGTACACATCGTAAGGCCATACACATGATTCGAAAACCCTACTCGTGCACGCGAGTCGTCATTTCCGTATTTGCCCTCTCGCTCGCGGTCCGCGTCGCCGGCGCCGCCACGTTGAACATCGAAACGGCGACCATCGCCGATATCGAGGGTGCCTACAAGACCGGCAATCTCACGGCCGAAAGATTGACCCAAGCGTATCTGGCCCGCATAGCCGCGTACGACAAGAAAGGACCGGCGATCAATGCCGTGATCACGTTGAATCCGAAGGCGCTCACCGAGGCGAAGAGCCTCGATGCCGAACGCAAAGCGGGCAAGATCCGCGGCCCGCTGCATGGCATACCCGTCGTGCTCAAGGACAACTACAACACCTCTGACCTGCCGACGACGGCCGGCTCGCAGATGCTGGAGGGATGGATTCCGCCGAACGATGCGTTCGTGGTCAAAAAGCTTCGGGACGCAGGAGTCATCATCCTCGCCAAAGTCAACTTGAGCGAGTTCGCCGGCAGCGGCGGCAGCGTCAGCGGCGCCGCCGATCCTGAGGTTCTGAAGAAAGGCGCAGTCCCCAACGGCTTCAGCTCGGCCGGCGGCCAGACCCACAATCCTCATGACCTGTCCCGCGGCCCATCGGGGTCGAGCGGCGGCACCGGCGCGGCCATTGCCGCGGACTTCGCACAGTTCGGCCTGGGCACCGACACCGGTGGGTCGGTGCGCGGACCCTCGTCGGCCAATGGCATCGTCGGCCTGAAGCCCACGGTCGGTCTGATGAGCCGCAACGGCATCGTACCGTTGGCATTATCGTTCGACACCGGCGGCCCGATGGCACGCAGCGTGTACGACGTCGCCGCGGCCCTCGGCGTCATGGCCGGCCTCGACGCCGGCGACTCGGCCACGCTCAAGAGCACCGGTCATTCGCATTCCGATTACACCCAGTATCTCAAAGCCGGCAGCCTGAAGGGAGCCCGGATCGGCATCGCGCGCGACTTCATGGGCAAGGATGCGGGGACCGACGCGGTGGTCGAAAGCGCCATCGCCACCCTCGAGAAGCTGGGCGCGGTGGTCGTCGACCCCATCCAGTATCCGCAGTACCTGCTCGCAGCCAAGCAGCCCATCTACAACGAACTGGTCAGTTCCGAATTCAAGGCGCAGATCACCGATTACCTCAAGACCACCGGCCCCCGCTACCCGAAGAGCTTCGATGAGCTCGTCGCTCTCGCCAACAACCCGAAGACCGGCTACCGCAGTCCGGAGAAAGCGTATTCCTTGAAATATACCGCGGGACTGGCAATGGACCTGAACGATCCGGTTTACCTGGCGTTGAAAAACGAGCAGCTGGCGGCGGTTCGCGCCGGTATCACCGCGCTGTTCACCAAGTACAAGCTGGACGCCATCGTCTATCCGACCTCGCCCCGTCCCGCGACTCCGATCGTCCCGCCGAAGCCGCCCGCCCCGGGGGCCGGCGGCGATTCGGCCACGAGCTTCGCCAACGAAACGGGATGTCCCGATCTGATCGTTCCCGCGGGCATGACGAAGGAAGGCTTGCCGGTCACCATATCGTTCTTCGGCCCGCAATGGAGCGAAGCCAAACTGCTCGGCTATGGCTACGATTTCGAACAGGCGACCAAGGCCATCGTGCTGCCGAAGAACACGCCGGCGTTGCCCAGCGACACGATCGAGTACTGAGTTCCCATATGAGCCGGAGGGGACCATCCCATTCAAGGCGTCCATCGACGATGATCGCCGCGTCGCGGACTCGAAGGATGCGTGGGGGCCCGGACGTTGCACGGATGCCGGTCAGCCGGCGCGAGTTTTTGGGCACTGCGGTGGGCGCCGCCGCCCTCGCCGGCTTGGGCTCGCAGGCCCTTGCCGCCCCTTTCTCGGGCGACCTCGTGTGGAAGACCGCGGGCCAAATCGCGCAGATGATTCGCGACAAGCAGACGACGTCGGTTGAGGTGGTCAAGGCATGCTATGCGCGCATCGAGGAGGTCAATCCGAAGATCAACGCCGTGGTCGCAATCTGCCGCGAACGCGCCCTGGCCGAAGCGCAGCTCGCCGACGAGGCGCTTGCCGCGGGTAGGATTTTAGGCCCGCTGCATGGCGTGCCTTTCACGGTCAAGGACTCCTTCGACACCGAAGGGGTGGTGAGCACCGGCGGTACTCTCGGCCGCAAGGGCTATGTTCCCGGCAGGCACGCCACCGTGGTGGCGCGCGTGCGCAAGGCCGGCGCCATCCTGCTCGGCAAGACCAACACGCCTGAATTTACCTTGGGCGGCGGTGCCCGCGAGACCTACAACCTGCTGTTCGGCCAAACCTACAATCCCTACAACACGGCCTACCTCTGTTCCGGCTCGTCGGGCGGCGCCGGCGCCGGGTACGGCGGCATGACCAGCGAGTACAACACCACGGGCTGGCCGGCCGGTGTGGTGCGTGCCGGCACTTCCAAGGATGAACCAGGCCTGCCGCTCGGCATCATGGCGGTCGCCCAGCCCTGGCGCGACGACGTGGTCTTGGCCGCGCTCAGCTTCATCGAGGGCAAGACCGGCGGCTGGCAGAAACCTCCGATATAACCCGTCCTCAACCGGATAGCCCATTCAATGAATCTTACCCGACGCCAATTCACCGCGATGACCGCCGCCGCCGCCGCGGTCGCCCTCGCGAACCGCAGCAATCCCAGGCCGGCGCCCGGGGCAGTCTTCGATGATCTGACCAGCATGACGCTGACGGAAGCGGCGGCCAGCATTCGCTCCGGGGCGGTGACCTCGGTGCAGTTGACCGAAGCCTGTCTGGCGCGGGTCGAGACGTATTCGTCCAAACTCGACGCCTTCATCACGGTCGCCAGGGAAAGCGCGCTCGCCGCCGCGCGCCAACTCGACGCCGAACAGAAAGCCGGCAAACTGCGGGGCCCCTTGCACGGGATCCCGCTCGCCATCAAGGACAACATCGATACCGCGCAGCTGCGTACCACCGGCGGCAGCGCTCTGTTCGAAGACCGCGTGCCGACCGAAGACGCACCGGTGGTCGCCCGCCTCAAGGCGGCGGGCGCCATCGTGCTCGGCAAGACCAATCTTCAGGAATTCGCCATGGGCGGAGGCGAGACCTCGTACTGGGGTCCGGCGCGCAATCCCTGGGCGCTCGATCACAACACGGGCGGTTCGTCCTCGGGTTCGGGCGCGGCCATCGCCGCGTTCATGGCCTACGGTGCGCTCGGCACCGACACCGGCGGCTCGGTGCGCATGCCCTCCTCGTATTGCGGCATCGTCGGCATCAAGGCCACCTACGGTCTCGTGCCGATTCGCGGCATCATTCCGCTGGTCGTGTCGCTCGATCACTGCGGCCCCATGACGCGCACGGTCGCGGATACGGCGCTGATGCTCGGCGTCATGGCGGGCTACGACAAGCTCGACATCACCAGCGTCGAGCATCCCAAGGAAGACTATGTCTCCCAGCTCGGACAATCCGTGAAGGGATTTCGGTTGGGCATGCCGGCCGGCTATTTCGACGACTTGGATCCCGAAGTGGCGAAGACGACGGGCGATGCCATCGCCTTCCTGGGGACGCTTGCCGCCGGCGTCAAGGACTGCTCCCTGCCGTCCGTCACCTCGATGGGCAGCCTCGGCACGCTCGGCGAGACGTTGGCGTGGCACGAGGAATACTTCAAGAATTCCCCGGGCAAGTACATGCTGCCGGAACGGCGCCGTCTCGAAACGACGATGGCGGCCGGCGCCAAGGCCACCGACTACATCCGCGCCAAATGGGAACTCGAGACGCTGCGCCGGACCATCGACGATTCGTTCAATGACTTCGATCTCGTGGTCATGCCGACGCAGCGCATACTGCCGCCGCTGCTCGACGAGCTGGTCAAGCGTGCACACGACCCCAAGCCCATGGATCCCCGGGTCACGTCCAACACGGCGCCATTCGACATCTTCGGCCTGCCGGCGGTATCCATCCCCTGCGGTTTCAGCAAGAGCGGTCTGCCCATCGGACTCATGATCGCCGGCCCGCATTTTTCGGAGGGAAAGGTGCTTGCACTCGCGCAGGCTTACGAGCGGGCGACGCAGTGGCACACGCGTAAGCCGCCCTTGACGCCGGCCACTCCGAAGCCAGCCGTCGTCACGGGCTAATCGCATGGCGAGCGACTCTGACACCCTCCCATCGTTGGTGAATCCACGAGTGCGCCAGCGAATGGAATTTGCGCAAATCGCCGACGCTGCCCGGCTCTCTCCCGTCCTCCGACCAGGATCTCACTCATGAAAGCCCCAGTTCAAATGTCTTCGCAACCCGTGAATGGGCAACCGATGAAGGGCGTGGAGGCCGGCGTGCGCAGCGCAGTCAGTCGACGCGAATTCCTCGGAACCACTGCGGTCGCCGGCGCCGCGGCGATCCTCGGCGGAATCGACCGGCGGGTCTTTGCCGCCGTTCCGGTGAGCGAATTGCTGTCGAAGAATGCCGGCCAAGTTGCGCAGATGATTCGCGACAAACAGGTCACCGCCGTCGAGGTGGTCCAGGCCTGTTACGCACGCATCGACGAGGTCAATCCAAAGCTCAACGCCGTGGTTGCCGTGTGCCGCGAACGCGCGCTCGCCGAGGCGCAGCTGGCCGATGAAGCGCTGGCCGCCGGCAAGGTATTGGGTCCATTGCACGGCGTGCCCTTTACCATCAAGGATTCCTTCGACACCGAAGGCGTGGTGAGTACGGGCGGCACCCTGGGCCGCGTCGGCTATGTTCCGGGCCGGGACGCGACCGTGGTCGCACGCGTACGCAAAGCGGGCGGTATTCTTCTCGGAAAGACCAATACGCCGGAGTTCACCCTGGGCGGCGGCGCGCGCGGCACGTACAATCTCGTCTATGGCCAGACTCACAACGCCTACGACACCGTCTACACGCCGTTAGGTTCCTCGGGCGGCGCGGGCGCCATCGTCGCAGCCGGCGGATCCTACTTCGACATCGGCTCCGACTACGGCGGCTCGATTCGTCTGCCCGCCCACGTCGAGGGTCTCGCCGGCATCAAGCCCACCTACGGCCGCAGCCCGCGCACCGGCCATATCGTCGGCTACGGCGGGCCGTTCGATAATTTCCAGGAAACGGGTCCTCTGACGCGCAGCGTCGATGACCTGTACTTGATTTTGTCCATCATCTGCGGCCCCGACAATTGGGACGCGGCCATGGCACCCGTTCCGCTCGGCGATCCGAAACGAGTCGATCTGAAAAAACTCCGCGTCGCCTGGTACACGAATACCGGCACCGTGGAGGCTTCATCGGAGATGAAGGCGATGGTGAAGCAATGCGTCGGCTACTTCTCCTCGCTCGGCTGCACGGTCAAAGCCGATGCACCGCCCAAGCTCAAGGAGCTGGGTGACGTGCGCCAGGAGTTCGAGGGTGCCGACGACCGCGATCACATTCGTCGCCTGCTCGAGAAGCACCATACCGTGCAGGCGTCCCCCGGCCTGCGCACCGACGGCAAGCTGCTGCCCAGTGCGGATTTCACCCGGCTGTGCGAGGAGATGGATGCCATCAAGAGCGAGCAACTGGCTTGGTTCGAGAACTACGATCTCATCATCTGCCCGGTGATGGCGAAATCGCCGGAAAAAATCCCGGTCGAATTCGCGCGCACGCCGGCTGCCGCCGCGGCGCTCGGCTCCTTCTGCGGCGAATACAACACGACGGGCTGGCCGGCCGGCGTGGTTCGCGCGGCGACGTCCAAGGATTCCCCCGGCCTGCCGCTCGATATTCACGTCATTGCTCAGCCCTGGCGGGACGATGTCGTCCTGGCCGCCCTCGGTTATATCGAGAGCAAGACCGGCGGCTGGAAAATGCCTTCGATCTGATCACACATGAAATCCTGGAGCTTCAAATGAAATCCGCACTTCAAAAGCTTGCTCTCGATAGCGGCCGCCGCGACTTCCTGAGCGGCCGCAACCTGCTTGCCGCCGCCGCGGCGACCTCACTTAGCAACATCGCGGCACGCGGCGCCTCCACCGATAGCACCGACGAGCTGATTTTCATGTCGGCCACCAAGCTCGCCCAGCAGATCCGGGCGAAGAAGATCTCGGCGGTGGCGGCGGTCGAGGCCTTCATCGCCCGACAACTGGCGGTGAACGATGAAATGAACGCCGTGGTCATGAATTGCTACGCGCGGGCCCGCAAAGAGGCCAGGGAGCTCGACGCAAAAGCCGCGCGGGGCGAATGGGCGGGTCCCCTGCACGGGCTGCCGATGACCATCAAGGATTCGCTCAACACCGAGGGCGTCATCTCCACCGGCGCGACCTACGGTCGGCAGCAGTACGTTCCCAAGGAGGACGCCACCGTGGTGGCCCGCGTGCGTAAGGCCGGCGCCATTCTGCTCGGCAAGACCAACACGCCCGAATTCACCTTGGGCGGCCTCGCCGGCATCANNGCACACAACAACGGCATCGCCGGCATCAAGCCCACCAGCGTGCGCGTGCCGCGCACCGGCCACATCGTCGACTACGGCGGCATCTTCGATCTGTGGCAGCAGATCGGGCCGCTGTGCCGGCGCGTCGAGGATCTGAATTTGATAACGCCCATCATCTCAGGGCCCGACTTTCACGACGCCTCTTGCGCGCCCGTACCTTGGGCCGACCCCAACGCCGTCGATCTGAAAAAATTGCGGGTCGCCTTCTTTCCCACCAATGGTGTGATGGAAACCGACGAAGATACGAAAAAGACCGTCGCTCAAGCAGCCAAGTGGCTGGAGGGTGCGACGGCCAGCGTCAAAGAGGATCTGCCGAAGTCCATCCTCGAGCAGCTCTACGACGCGCGCACCAAAATCACCAACGGCGATGCCTGGGCTTTCTACAAGCGCATGGCGGATAAATGGGGCACAAAGAATTTCTCGCCTGCCGTCACTGAACGCATGAAGACCTTGCAGCCGATGTCGACCGGCGATCTGGTCCAGGCCTGGTCCCAGGCCGACGATGCCAAGAGCCGCATGCTCGGTTGGATGACGTCCTACGACGTGCTGCTCTGCCCCGTTGCGGGACATCCCGCTGAAATCATCGACCGGCCGCCCGGCAGCGCGCCCGCGCCGGGCACCATGACCTGGAGCTATACCGGTGCGTTCAACAGCACCGGCTGGCCCGTGGTCGTGGTCCGCTGCGGCAGTTCGGCCGACGGCAAGCTGCCCATCGGCATTCAGGTCGTTGCCGCTCCGTGGCGCGAGGACATCTGTCTCGCCGTTGCAAGCTACCTCGAGAGCAAGAGCGGCGGCTGGAAGAAGCCCCCGCTCTAAAGGCCACGCAGTCAATTTCCAGGTTCCACGTTTCTCTCTTCGACTCCGGGACATACACCTTATGAACGACAATCATTCCGACGCCCGCCGCGAGTTCCTCATCCAGGCGGGTGTCGCCACCGCCGTTGCCGTGGCCGCGACGAAGGGTATCGGTCTTGCCGACGCGGCGGCGCCCGCGCCGGCGGCATCCTATTTGACGTCCAAGGACACCACCACCGATCCCTTGTACGTCTCGGCCACGAAGATGGCGCAAATGATCCGCGAGAAGCAGATCACCGCGGTCGACGCAGTCAAGGCCTGCTATGCACGCATCGATCAGGTGAATCCCAGCATCAATGCGGTGGTCGCCTTCTGCCGCGATCGCGCGCTGGCGGAGGCCAAGCTCGCCGACGAGGCGCTGGCGGCGGGCAAGATCCTGGGCCCGCTGCATGGCGTACCGTTTACCATCAAGGATTCCTTCGACACCGAAGGAGTGGTGAGCACCGGCGGCACGCTCGGGCGAAAGGATTTCATACCGGGCAAGGATGCGACCATCGTCGCCCGAGTCCGTAAGGCGGGCGGCATTCTCCTCGGCAAGACCAACACGCCCGAATTCACCTTGGGCGGCGGCGCGCGCGGGACCTACAATCTGGTGTATGGGCAGACGTACAATCCTTACAAGGCGAAATACAACCCTTCGGGTTCATCGGGCGGCGCCGGCGCCATCGTCGCGGCGGGCGGAGCTTATTTCGACCTGGGCTCGGACTATGGCGGCTCGATTCGCGGACCCGCCTTTGCCAACGGCATCACCGGCATCAAACCCACCTACGGCCGTTCACCGCGCACCGGTCACATCGTGGGCTACGGCGGTGCTTTCGATAATTTCCAGGAAACGGGCCCGCTCGCGCGCCGCGTCGAGGATCTCTACCTGCTGCTCGGCATCATCGGCGGCCCTGACGCCGCCGACGGCGCCATGGCACCGGTGCTGCTCGGCGATCCCGGCAAGGTCGATCTGAAGAAACTGCGCATCGCCTATTACACGACGGACGGTTTCAACCCCGTCAACGATCCCACACCGCAGATCCAGGATCTCATCAAGCAGTCGGTGGGCTATTTTTCCAGCCTCGGCGCGAAGACCACCATGGATCGTCCGCCGCACATCAAGGAACTGGCCGAGACGCGCATGAAATACAGCAATGCCGACGGCGGCGACCATATGCGCGTCTTGCTCAAGAAGCACGGCACCCTCCAGGCATCGCCGGGTTTGAACGAAGGCGACGGCGTCGAATTGCCGAGCGCGGATTTCACGCGTCTGTTGGAAGAAATGGATGCGATGAAGAGCGAACAGCTCGCCTGGTTGGCGCAATACGATCTCATCGTCTGTCCGGCCGCGAAGGAGCCCGCGCAGGTGGTGCCGCCGGAATTCAAGCGTGAACCCGGTGCCGGCGGCGGCGGGTACACCAGCGAATACAACACCACGGGCTGGCCGGGCGGCGTGGTGCGCATGGGTGCCTCGCCGGACGGCCTGCCGATCGGCGTGCAGGTGGTCGGACAGCCCTGGCGCGATGATGTGGTGATCGCGGCGCTCAGCTTTCTCGAGAGCAAGAGCGGCGGTTGGCAGAAGCCGCCGATTTGAAGACTCGATGCTGCGATACCTTTTTAATTACACGACGACTTGGGAAGGACAATGAAATCCATACTCGAACAACTCGGTGAGGGCGGCAGCCGCCGCGATTTCCTGCGGGGTCGCGTGTCGCTTTCCGCCGCCACGGCGGCAACGGCAGTGTCGGCGGCGCTCGCGGCGGCGCGTGCCGCGGCTGCCTCCACCGATACCACCGACGAGCTGATCTTCATGTCGGCCACCAAGCTCGCCCAGCAGATCCGGGCGAAAAAGATCTCGGCCGTCGAAGCCGTCGAGGCCTTCATCGCGCGTCAACTCGACATCAACGACGAGATGAACGCCGTGGTCATGAATTGTTATGCGCGGGCCCGCAAGGAGGCAAAAGCGCTCGACGACAAGGCCGCGCGCGGTGAATGGGTGGGTGCTCTGCACGGCGTGCCCATGACCATCAAGGATTCGCTCGACGCCGAGGGCGTCATCTCCACCGGGGCGACTTACGGCCGGCAGCAATACATACCGACCAAGGACGCGACCGTGGTGGCGCGCGTGCGCAAGGCCGGCGCCATCCTGCTCGGCAAGACCAACACGCCCGAGTTTACCTTGGGCGGCCTCGCCGGCATCAGCACGGCGAGCAACCTCCTCTACGGCTCCTCGCACAACCCGTATGACCTCACCCGTTCGACCTCCGGCTCCTCCGGCGGCGCCGGCGCCATCGTCGCGGCCGGCGGCGCGGCCTTCGACATCGGCTCGGACTGGGGCGGCTCGATCCGCGGTCCGGCACACAACAACGGCATCGCCGGCATCAAGCCCACCAGCGTACGGGTGCCGCGCACCGGCCACATCGTCGACTACGGCGGCATCTTCGATCTGTGGCAGCAGCTGGGTCCGCTGTGCCGCCGCGTCGAGGACCTGAATTTGATTACCCCCATCATCTCGGGGCCGGACTTTCACGATGCTTCCTGCGCCCCCGTGCCCTGGGCCGATCCCAACGCCGTCGATCTGAAGAAGCTCAAGGTGGCGTTCATCACCGACAACGGCGCGGTGGGCCGCAACGCCACCGACGACGACACCAAGAAAACCGTGCGCGACGCGGCCAAGTGGCTGGAAGGCGCCGTGCTCGGCGTCAAGGAGGATGCGCCGCAGAGCATTCTCGAGGATCTGGCCGACGCCCGCGGCAAACTCTCGCGCGGCGACGGCGGTGCGTTCTACGAGCGGCTCGCCAAGCGCTGGGGCACGCAGAACATTTCTCCGCAGCGCAAGGCCGCCATCGCCGCCGCCAAGCCATTGACGTCCGCGGAGATGGTCGAGGCCTGGGAGAAGCAGGATCTATGCAAGGCGCGCATGCTCAACTGGATGAAATCCTACGATGTGTTCCTGTGCCCGGTCGCCAACAAGCCGGCCACGGTCATCGATCAGGAGCCGCGTCCGGGGGCTGAGGCAGGCAGCGGTGGTCCGGGTTCCGGCTGGCCCTATACCGGGGTGTTCAATTGCACGGGTTGGCCGGTGGTCGTGGTCCGTTGTGGCAGCTCGGCCGACGGCAAGCTGCCCATCGGCGTTCAAGTGGTCGCGGCGCCGTGGCGCGAGGACATCTGCATCGCGGTCGCGAGTTACCTGGAGGCCAGAAGCGGTGGATGGAAGAGACCGGCGATCTGAAGGCGCGCCCGCTGCCGGTCCAAAAGCGCCCCTGCCGGGGTAAGCCCTGCTACAGTAAACCCATGGTCGACTTCGGAACGACGCCGCAGGAGTTTCACCGCGACCTGCTCGAGAAGACGTGCTACCTGCACAAGGCCGCCCAGCAGGACCATCCGTTCACGTGGTCCGGGATCGATGCGCTGGTCCATCAAATCGAGCCCGTCGAGCCGTTCTTCCAGCTTTTTGGCGAGGGCCCCGTGCCCTCCGACGCCTACACTCAAGAAGTAGCGATGAGCGGGCTGCGGCGACGGCGGCTGGTCAAGGACCGGTTCACGCGGTTGATGACGGGCGGCGCAACCCTCGTCATCAATCGCATGGAAATGTTTTCGCTGGAAGCCCGCCGCCTCTGCGATGAGGTCGAGCGCTTCGCCGGTTATCAAACGACCGCCAACGGCTATATCACGTTCGGCGGTACGGGCACCTTCGGCAAGCACTGGGATACCCACGATGTCTTCGCCTTCCAGCTCATCGGCAAGAAGCGCTGGAACGTCTTTCCGGCGACGTTTCCCCATCCCCTGGTCGGCCACACGAATGCGCAGATCCCCCATCAGTGCCCGGTGACGCCGATACTCGACTGCACGCTGGAAACGGGCGACCTGCTCTACATACCCCGCGGGTGGTGGCACCAGACAACGCCCCTCGACGAACCAAGCTTCCATTTGTCGGTCGGGTTGTTCGTTCCCACGCTCATCGACTATGCCCTGTGGGTGTGCAGCCGGCTGTTGCCGCAGACCCCTCTGGCGCGCAAGGGCCTGCTGGGACCCGAGAGCATGCATGATCTGGCGGCGGCAATGCAGGCTGCAAAGAGTGCCGCCCTGAACCCCGCTCACGTCGCCGAGTTCCTGAAGATGCTGACCGACCAGCGGCGTCAGGCCGCCGCGACCGAGACGCAGCTCTTCTCAGGCCTGGCGGCGCGGGCTGCTTCCTCCGCGCCCCGCTGACCGCCCGCAGATCCCCGACCCTTTCGAGCATCACCGGCTGCGCTGCCTCGATCTCGCCGGTTACCAGGTAGGGTGGGTTCGGGGTTGCTCGTGATTTCGCTTCAGATGGCTTGTGCGCACCACGAGCCGCGTGCAATCGCGTACGTGAATCGCAATCGCATCGAACAGAGGACACACGCGGACGATTGGCCGTGGGAGGGGCGGAGTGTACGCGATGCTCTTGATTCACCCCGAGCCCTCACATCACCGATTGCAGAGAAACCACAGAATGATGGAAGACGTTGTTCACCCGACACGCGAACCGAGTCGGGCACTGATATCGCGCCGCACAAAACTCATCCTTGCGGTGGCGGCACTGGCTGCCATCATCGCCGCGGTCTGGTTCATGCGGTCCTCCCACGAGGCCGCTCCGAAGGGCCGGGGCGGCGCTCGCGGCGGCATGCCGGTGGTCGCCGCAACCGCCGTCAAGGGCGAGGTCAAGGTGACCTACGACGCGCTGGGGTCGGTCACGCCGCTGGCGAATATCACCGTGAAATCCCAGGTCAACGGTCAGTTGATGCGCATCGGCTACCAAGAGGGTCAGATCGTTCACAAGGACGACTTCCTGGCGCAAATCGATCCCCGACCGTACGAGGCAACGCTCAAACAGGCGGAAGGCAATCAGGCGCGCGACCAGGCGCTGCTCGAGGCCGCGCGGGTCGACCTCAAGCGCTACGAGACACTGGTGGCGCAGGATTCGATTGCGCAGCAGCAATTCGATACGCAAAGAGCGCTGGTGCATCAGTACGAGGGAACGGTCAAGACCGACGAGGGGGTGGTGGACATCGCGAAGGTCAACCTTCTGTATACGCATATCACGGCGCCGGTCACGGGCCGCGTCGGCCTGCGCCTGGTCGATCCGGGCAACTATGTTCAAACCAGCGACGCCTCCGGCGTCGTGACCATTGCCCAGACCGATCCGATCTCAGTCATCTTTTCGGTTCCGGAAGACAATGTGCCGCAGATCATGGCGCGCATGCAGTCGGGCGCCTCGCTCGAGGTCATTGCCTACGACCGCAGCGGCACCACCCAGCTCGCCACGGGCAAGGTGTCGACCATCGACAACCAGATCGACGTGACCACCGGCACCGTGAAACTGCGCGCGCTGTTCGACAACAAGGAGTTCAAGCTATACCCGAACCAGTTCGTCAACGCCCGTCTGCTCATCGACACCCTGCACGACGCCATCGTCATTCCGGGCTCCGCCGTGCTGCGCGGCGCCCCCGGCACCTACGTATACGTGGTCAAGCCGGACAACACCGTCAGCGTACGGCCGGTCACGCTCGGGCCCGCGCAGGGCGAGCGTCAGGCCGTGTTGACGGGACTCCAAGCCGGCGACTCCGTGGTGGTGGACGGCTCCGACAAGCTGCGCGAGGGAGCGAAAGTCACCCTGCCCGGTGCCGATGACGCCGCCGGGGGCAAGGGCGCGGGCGGTACCGGCAAGCACGGGAAGTCCGGCGACAAGGACACGCCGGAGGGCAGCGGAAAACATCGCAAGAAGGCCGGCGATGCCTAGCGGCATGACTAGCCCGGGGCGACGATGAATCCTTCCAAGCCATTTATTCTGCGGCCGGTGGCGACCTCGCTGTTGATGGTGGCCATCATGCTGGTCGGCACCGTGGCGTTCCGCTTTCTGCCCATTTCCGCCCTGCCGCAGGTGGATTACCCCACCATTCAGGTGCAAACCTTCTATCCGGGGGCAAGTCCCGAGGTGATGACCTCCTCGGTAACGGCACCCTTGGAACGGCAACTCGGCCAGATGCCGGGTCTCCTGCAAATGTCGTCCATCAGTTCCGGCGGCGCCTCGGTAATCACCCTGCGCTTTACCCTGGTGCTGAGCCTCGACGTCGCGGAACAAGAAGTGCAAGCGGCCATCAACGCCGCCAGTAACTTATTGCCCGCCGATCTGCCGACGCCGCCGATTTACGCCAAGGTCAATCCGGCGGACGCGCCCATCGTGACGCTGGCCGTCACCTCAAAAACGCTGCCGCTCACCCAGATCGAGGATCTTTCCGACAACCGTCTGGCGCAGAAGATTTCCCAGCTCGCCGGCGTCGGCCTCGTCAGCATCAGCGGCGGCCAGCGGCCGGCCGTGCGGGTGAAGGCCGATCCCGTCAAGTTGGCCGCGTACGGCCTCAACATCGATGATCTGCGTACCACCATCGCAAACGCCAACGTCAACACGCCCAAGGGAAATTTCGACGGCGCGACGCGCTCCTACAGCATCAACGCCAACGACCAGCTGAAATCCGCGGCGGAATACAAAGACCTGCTGGTGGCCTACAAGAACGGCGCACCGGTGCGGCTCGCCGACGTCGCCGACATTGTCGACAGTTCGGAGAACACCAAACTCGGCGCCTGGACCAATCGGACCCCGGCCGTCATCGTCAACGTCCAGCGCCAACCGGGCGCCAATGTCATCGCGGTGGTGGACAGCATCAAGGAGTTGCTGCCGGCGCTGCGGGCGGCCATGCCCGCCGCGGTGGATGTGGAGATTCTCACCGACCGTACCGTCACCATCCGCGCCTCGGTGGCGGACGTCGAATTCGAATTGATGCTCGCGGTCGTGCTGGTGGTGTTGGTCATATTCGTCTTCCTGCGCAACATCCCGGCGACCATCATCCCGAGCCTGTCCGTGCCCTTGTCTCTGGTGGGCACCTTCGGCGTCATGTACATGGCCGGCTACAGCCTCAACAACCTGTCGTTGATGGCGCTCACCATCGCCACCGGCTTCGTGGTCGACGACGCCATCGTCATGATCGAGAACATTTCCCGCTACGTCGAAGCCGGCGAGCCGCCGCTGCAGGCCGCGCTCAAGGGTGCGGAGCAGATCGGGTTCACCATCGTGTCGCTCACCGTTTCGCTGATCGCGGTTCTGATACCGCTGCTGTTCATGGGCGATGTGGTGGGCCGCCTGTTCCGCGAGTTTGCGATCACGCTCGCCGTCACCATCCTGATTTCCGCGGTGGTGTCGCTGACCCTCGTACCGATGATGTGCGCCAAGCTGCTGCGTCATCACACGCCCTCCGAGCACGGTGCGATGGCGGCGACGCAGCGTTGGTTCGACCGCGTGATCGAAGGCTACGGCCGCGCGCTGACGTGGGTGTTGGATCACCAGAAAGCCACCCTGCTGGTCGCCGTCGGCACGCTGTTCGCCGCCGCCGCGCTGTATGTGTTCATACCCAAGGGATTCTTTCCGCAGCAGGACACCGGCCTGATCCAAGGCATCTCCGAAGCTCCGCAAAGCGTCTCGTATGCCGAAATGGCCGGCCGCCAGCAGGCGCTCGCGGATACCGTGCTCAATGACCCGGACGTGGTGAGCCTTTCCTCTTTCATCGGAGTCGACGGCATCAACAGCACGCTCAACAGCGGCCGCTTCCTCATCAACCTGAAGCCGAAGGACGAGCGTAAATCGAGCGCGGGCGAAATCGTCAGACGCCTGCAAGAAGCCACTTCGAAGGTGCCCGGTGTATCGCTCTATATGCAGCCGGTGCAAGACCTTTCCATCGATACCACGGTCAGCCGCACCCAGTACCAATTCGTGGTGCGCACGGCGAATCCGGATGAACTCTCCGTCTGGGTGCCGAAAATCGTCGACAAGCTGAAGACGCTGCCGCAGTTCGACGATGTGGCCACCGATCTCGCCGCGAACGGCCTGGCGGCGTATTTGACCGTCGACCGCGGCACCGCTGCGCGCTTCGGCGTCACCATGGCGACCATCGACAATGCCCTGTACGACGCCTTCGGCCAGCGCATCATCTCGACCATCTTCACGCAGACCAGTCAGTATCGCGTGATCCTGCAGGCGGGTTCCGCGACGCCGGATTCGCTCGACTCGCTGCACAATATCTACCTGCCGTCGGCCGGCGGCGGCCAGGTGCCGATACTGGCGATCGCGACTCTCTCGGAGCGCCAGGCGCCGCTGCAGATCGGCCATCTGGGCCAATTTCCCGCGGCGACGATTTCCTTCAACCTGGCGCGCAATGCGGCGCTCGGCGACGCCGTCCAGGCGGTTACCCAGGCCGAGCGCGACATCGGGCTGCCGGTGAGCGTGCTCACCAGCTTCCAAGGTGCGGCGCTCGCCTTCCAGGCATCACTGTCGAATGAGCTGTTTCTCATCCTCGCCGCCGTCGTGACCATGTACATCGTGCTCGGCGTGCTCTACGAAAGCTATATCCATCCGATCACCATACTCTCGACTCTGCCGTCGGCCGGCATCGGTGCCCTGCTGGCCTTGATCATCGCGGGCGAAGATCTCGGCATCATCGGCGTCATCGGCATCGTGCTCTTGATCGGCATCGTGAAAAAGAANNATCATGATGACCACCATGGCCGCGCTGCTCGGCGCCGTGCCGCTGATGGTGGGCACGGGCACGGGCTCCGAGCTGCGGCATCCGCTCGGCGTCAGCATTGTCGGCGGCCTGATCGTGAGCCAGGTTCTGACCTTGTTCACCACTCCCGTCATTTATCTGGCCTTCGACCGGCTGGCGCGGCGCCTGCGCGGCCGGGGAACCGTTCCGGTATCCGCCGAGGGCGCGGTCTGATGGACATATCGGGTCCGTTCATACGCAGACCCGTGGCGACCTCACTGCTGACCGCCGGCGTCGCGCTGGCCGGCGTGATGTCGTTTTTCCTGCTGCCCATCGCGCCGCTGCCGCAGATCGACTTCCCCACCATCCAGATCTCGGCCAACGTGCCCGGTGCCAGCCCGGAAACCATGGCCTCATCGGTCGCGACGCCGCTGGAGCGCCATCTGGGGCAGATCGCCGATGTCGAAGAGATGACCTCGACCAGCACCCTGGGCTCGAGCAGGGTCACCCTGCAATTCGGCCTCAACCGCAATATCGACGGCGCCGCGCGCGATGTGCTGGCGGCGATCGATGCCGCACGCGCCGACCTGCCCCCCAGCCTCAAGAGCAACCCGACCTATAACAAGGCCAATCCGGCCGACTTTCCGATCCTCGGCTTCGCCCTGACGTCGGCCACCCTCACTCCGGGCCAGTTGTACGACTCCGCTGCGTCGGTGCTGCAGCAGTCGCTATCCCAGGTCGAGGGCATAGGCCAGGTGAGCATCGCGGGCAGCTCGTTGCCGGCGGTGCGGGTCGAACTCAACCCGAACGCCTTGTTCAAGTACGGCATCGGCCTCGAAGATGTGCGTGCAGCCCTCGCGGCCGCCAATGCCAATAGCCCCAAGGGCGACATCGAGGCGGGCCGACGTCATTTTCAGGTGTACACCAACGATCAGGCCACCCACGCCGATCAGTACCGCGACCTCGTGGTGGGTTACCGCAATCGAGCCGCGGTGCGATTGTCGGATATCGCCGAGGTCGAGGACTCGGTCGAGGATTTGCGCAACCAGGGCTTGGCAAACGGCAGGCCCTCGGTGCTCATCAACATCAAGCGCCAGCCCGGCGCCAACATCGTCGATATCGTCGACCGGGTCCGGGCCATGCTGCCGGAGCTGCGCGCCTCGATCCCGAGCGCCATCGATCTCATCGTCTCGGTGGATCGGTCGTTGACCATCCGCACGTCGCTGCGCGAGGTGGGCCGGACCCAGTTCATCGCGATCGCGTTGGTCATCATGGTGGTGTTCGTCTTCCTGCGCAATGGGCGGGCCACCTTGATCCCGAGCGTCGCGGTGCCCGTCTCCCTCGTCGGCACCTTCACCGCCATGCATCTGCTCGGCTTCAGCCTCAACAACCTCTCCCTCATGGGACTCACCATCGCCACCGGCTTTGTGGTCGACGACGCCATCGTCGTGCTGGAGAATATCTCACGACACATGGAGGCGGGCATGCCGCGCATGCAGGCGGCGCTGACCGGCTCCCGCGAAGTGGGTTTCACCGTTCTGTCCATGAGCATTTCACTGATTGCGGTATTCATCCCCATTCTCGCGATGGGCGGCATCGTCGGCCGTCTGTTCCGCGAGTTCGCCGTGACCTTGTCGGTGGCCATACTGCTGTCGCTCGTCATCTCGCTCACGACCACGCCGATGATTTGTTCACGCTGGCTGCGGGTGCGCCGGCCCGATGAGGACGCGGGCAGCAGTCTCGGCGCACGCCTGTCACGCGGCATCGAACGTGCCTTCAACGCCGTGCACCGCGGTTACGAACACTCGCTGGCGTGGGCGCTCGAGCGCCCGCGCACGGTGCTTGCGATGTTGATCGCCGTGGTCTGCATCAACGTGTGTTTGTTCGTGTACATACCCAAGGGGTTCTTTCCCCAGCAAGACACCGGCCGTCTGCAAGGCCGCATCCAGGCCGACCAGAGCATCTCCTTCCAGCTCATGCGGGAGAAGCTCAAGAAGTACATCACCATCATCAGCGCGGATCCGGACGTGATTTCCGTCACGGGTTCGATCGGCGGCGGCGGCGGCGGCGGCGGCGAATCGACCAATACCGGCCAGGTGCAGATCGCCTTGCGGCCGATCGGCGTGCGCACGGCGGGAGCCAATGACGTCATCGCACGGCTCAGGCCCAAACTCGCAAAGATTCCCGGCGCCGTGCTGGTGCTGCAATCCATCCAGGACGTTCGGGTCGGCGCCCGCATGTCCAACGCACAGTATCAATACACGCTGGAGGCGGACAATCTCGTCGATTTACGGGCCTGGACGCCCAAGTTGGCGGCGGCTCTGGCGGAAGAGAAGAATCTCACCGATGTGACCTCGGATCTGCAGGACCGGGGCCTGGAAACCGATCTCGTGATCGACCGCGCGAGCGCCTCGCGCCTGGGGTTGTCCGCCGCTGCCATCGACAACACCTTGTACGACGCCTTCGGCCAGCGCNNTGCAGGATACGGGCGTGATTCTTGGCATCAGCGAAGCTCCACAGACGGTGAGCTTCACCAGTATGGCCCAGCGGCAGCAAAAGCTGGTGGACACTTTGCTCGAAGATCCGGCGGTCGATCACGTTTCTTCGTTTATTGGAGTAGATGGAACCAACACCACGCTGAACTCGGGCCGCATTCAGATCAACCTCAAGCCGCTCGATGTGCGCAAGATTTCTGCGGCAGATGTGATCCGCCGTTTGCATGCAAAGCTGGAAGGCGTTGAAGATGCCGAGGGCATTCAGCTTTTTTTGCAGCCGCTTCAGGACCTGACGGTAGAAGATCGCGTGAGCCGGACTGAATTTCAATACTCGCTCGAAGATCCCGATCAAAACGAGCTGGCTACTTATACGCGCAAGATGGTAAACGAATTGAGCAAGGAAAAAGTGGTAACCGATGTGGCGAGTGACCTGCAGGACCAGGGGCTGGGCGCTCAACTGGTGGTCGATCGCGATACCGCGGCACGGCTGGGCGTGGCCATGGCCGACATTGACAACACACTTTACGACGCCTTCGGCCAGCGCCAGGTGTCGACCATTTACAACCCATTGAACCAATACCACGTCATCATGGAAGTGGCGCCGAAGTATTGGCAGAGCCCGGAGATACTCGACGACGTCTACGTGAGTACGGCGGGCGGCGGAGTCGGCGGAACGCAGGGCACCAACGCGGTCGCGGGCACCGTCGTCATCAACTCATCGGGTGCTGCGGCGAGTGCGGCAAGCTCCGACGAAGCGCGCAATCAAGCCACCAACTCTCTGGCCAACACCGGCAAGGGCAGTGCATCCACGGGCTCCGCCGTGAGCACCAGCGCCGAAAAGATGATCCCGCTGTCGGCGTTCGCTCATTTCGGTCCCGGCACCACCTCGGTGGCGGTCAATCACCAGGGAAATTTCGCCGCGGCAACGCTCTCCTTCAACGTGGCCGACGGCAAGTCCCTGAGCGATGCCGTTGAGGCGATCGATCATGCAGCACGCCGGATCGGCATGCCCGCCTCCGTCCGCGGCAGCTTCCAGGGCGCCGCCAAGAGCTTCCAGGAATCGTTGAAGAACGAGCCGCTGTTGATCGGCGGCGCCATCATCACGGTGTATGCCGTGCTCGGCATTCTCTATGAAAGCTACATCATTCCGGTGGTCATCCTGTCGACGCTGCCCTCCGCCGGCGTCGGCGCGGTGCTCGCGCTCCTGATGTTCGGGATGGAGTTCAATGTCGTCGGCATGATCGGCGTGATCCTGCTCATCGGCATCGTGAAGAAGAANNATCATGATGATCGATTTCGCGCTCGCGGCCGAACGCAGCCTGAGTCTCGCGCCGCGCGATGCGATCTATCGTGCCTGCATGCTGCGCTTCCGCCCCATCATGATGACGACCATGTCCGCCATGTTCGGCGCCATTCCCTTGGCCGTGGGCTACGGCGAAGGCTCCGAATTGCGCCGGCCGCTCGGCATCGCCATCGTCGGCGGTCTCTTGGTCAGCCAGGTGTTGACGTTGTACACGACGCCGGTGGTGTATTTATTCCTCGATCGTTTGCGATTGCGTCAGGAGCAGCACGGCACGGCCGCGAACGCGCATTCCGCGGATCTCCCGTTTGGAGTCAAGGCATGAGAAAAAAACCGACCTCACAATCTGCGCCCGCGACGGCGCCCGCCGGAACTGAAGACACCCGTCCGTTGCACGGCCATGTACGCGGCGGCGGCCTCCTGCGCGGCAGTATGGCCCTGGCGCTCGGCACCGGTCTGCTATGCGCCTGCGCCGTCGGGCCCAATTACAAGCGCCCCCACGACAGTGCGCCGGAAGCCTATCGCGAAGGACCGCCGGAAGGTTGGAAACAGGGCCAGCCGCAGGATCTCATCAGCCGCGGCAGCTGGTGGTCCATCTACGAAGATTCGGTGCTGGACGATTTGGAAAAGCAGGTCGATGTCTCCAACCAGACCTTGAAGGCATCCGAAGCCGCATTCCGACAGGCCGTCGCCGTGTTGCAGGAAGCACGCGCCAACTTCTACCCCGTATTGACCCTCGGAGCAGCGGCCACTCGTACCAGCACCGGTTCGAGCACCCACGGGAGTACCACTGCCGGCGGCACGGGTATCACGACCGGCGTCACCGCCGGCACCATCGAGAATCAATTCAGCATCGGGCCAAGCGTGTCCTGGGTGCCGGATGTGTGGGGACGCGTCCGCCGTCTCGTGGAGAGCAGCACGGCCAGCGCCCAGGCAAGCGCCGCAGACCTTGCCTCCGCGCGGCTGTCGATACAGGCGCAGTTGGCACAGGACTACTTCGAGCTGCGCGTCGCCGATGAACTCAAGCGCCTGCTCGAGGCGACGGTCACGGCTTACCAAAGAACCGTGGACATCACGACCAACCGCTACGCCGTCGGCGTCGCGGCAAAAAGCGACGTCGTGACCGCGCGGACTCAGTTGGAAAATACACGGGCGCAAGCCGTCGCGGTCGAATCGCAACGCGCCCAGCTGGAGCATGCGATCGCCGCATTGGTCGGCAAGGCGCCCGCGGACTTTTCATTGGCGCCGGCACAGCTGTCCGGCAGCGTGCCCTCGGTTCCCTTCGGCGTCCCCTCCACGCTTCTCGAGCGGCGCCCGGATATCGCCGCCGCCGAGCGCCAGCTCGCCGCCGCCAATGCGCAAATCGGCGTCGCCATTGCGGCGTATTTTCCGACATTGACCCTGTCCGCATCGGGCGGCTTCGCGAGTTCCACCATCGGCAAGCTGCTGGACGCATCGAGCCGCGAGTGGTCGGCGGGCCCGCAGGTAGGTGCCACGTTGTTCGACGGCGGTGCGCGCAGCGCGCAGGTCGCCGCCGCGCGCGCGGCCTACGACATGAGCGCGGCCAACTACCGGCAGGCCATCATTACAGGCTTTCAGCAAGTCGAGGACAACCTATCGGCGCTGCGGGTGCTCGCGCGCCAAGCCGAGGTGCAAAATCGCGCCGTGCAATTGGCGCGCGAAGCCGAACAGCTGACTCTGAACGCCTACAAGGCCGGCGTGGTCGATTACACCACCGTTGTCCAATCCCAGGCCACGGCCTTGAGCAGCGAGCAGAGCGCCTTGACCATCCGGCAGAGCCGCCTCACCGCCAGTGTGTCGCTCATCGAGGCGTTGGGCGGCGGCTGGACCTCCGAGCAGCTGCCCGATAAAAAACAACTCGACTGAACCGAGCCGGCGCCGCGGTGTAGGCTCACCGGACCCCGCGTCCCACCGCGCGCGCCGAGCGCGGCGCCCATAGCGCACCGGCCCCTGCGCCACGCCCCGCCGCGTCAGGGCTCGCCGGCGACCGGTCCGAAATCCGGCGGCGCGATACGGTGCTTGGTGGCGGCTTCATAGACCGCCGCGATGTGCAGCAACTTGGGCTCGTCGAACGGCCGCCCCAGGAAGTCGATGCCCACCGGTAGTTTTGCCGCCGTGGGCGTTTCCAGCATCCGCGTGCCCTCCCGCGGATTGCCCCCGCCCCCCTCGGCGGCTGCCGGCGGCGGCGCGACGGACGGATCACGCACCCAGTCGTAGACCTGGGTCGTGAAGCCCGCGGGCACCGTGATGGCCGGAAAACCTTGTTGTCCCAGGAACGTCCAGACCACGCCGCGACCATTCAACGTGGGAGGATTCGGTCCGTCCAGCGGGGGAGGCGGCAGATTGCTGGTGGGATACACCACGGCGTCGAGATTCTGTTCCTGCATGCACTGCAGGACGATTTGCTGCACCGTGAAGCGCGTCTGCAGGCGCACCGAGGTTTCGAATTCTTGCGCCTCGTCGGCAACCTCGCGAGTTTTCTTGCGGTCGGGGAAATGCGGATCATCATAGAAACGTGCCTTGTTGATGAGATCCGTATTGCTCTTGATATTCGCATCGCCACGTTCGCGCAGATATTTGTCCATCATGAACTTGCCCTCGCCGGGAGCTTGCGAAGTGCCGATATTTCGGATGGTGACTTCCGGCGGAATCTTGCTCGGATCGGAGGTCATGTCGAGCAGGGTAACGACCTGGTCGGTGGTCGGCTTGCCTTTGTCATCCACCGGGAACAGGTTGGGAAATTGCTTGGCCAGCGCGGCATTACGCAGCTGCGGCGCGAACCGGGTGACACAGCTCTGGAACAACGCACCTTGCGGGCCCGGATCGACGATGGTGGCGCCGAGCTTGCGCAAATCACCGACGGCCCGGTCGACGATATCGATGCTCTCCTCATCCGCCTTGGTGAAGAGCTTCTTGTTCATGTACTCGCGCAGCACGCCGAGGCGCACGCCGTCGAGCCGCTTGCCCTCGGCAAAACTCGCATAGGACCGCGTCGGAGTACGGCCGACGCTGAATACCGTCAGCTCGTCCTTGGGGTCATAGCCCGCGATCACATCGAGAATGCGCGCGGCATCCTTCACGGTGCGGCAGATGGGTCCGACGCGGGTATGAATACCCGACTGAATCATGCCCTTGCGGCTCACGAGTTCGACGGTGGCCGCGAGGCCCACGGCGTTGTTCGCCACCGCGGGGCCGCGGATCGAGGAGCTTGATTCCTCGGCAATGGCACAGGTCACGAGATTCGCGGCCACCGCCGAGCCGGAGCCGGAACTGGAAGCGTTGGGCGTGCGCTGCGTGTCATAGGCGTCGCAGACGACGCCGCCGAATGAGCTGCGTGCTCCGCCCGCCGCGTATTCGGCCATCCCGGCCTTGCCCAGGATGATGGCGCCCGCGGCGCGCAGCCGCTTGGCGAAGGTCGCATCCTCGGGCGGCCGGTCGTTGGCGTAGAAGGCATCGGCGCCGTCGGTGGTGCGCATGTCGAAGGTGTCGTATTGATCCTTGATGGCCATGACCACGCCCTGCAGCGGTCCCACGAGCTTGCCGGTCTTGGCGAATTCGCGGTCCTGCGCCGCGGCAACTTCCAGTGCATCCGGCATGTTGGGATCGTTGTCCGCCGCGTCGGTCATGCTGCGCGCCTTACGGTCATCGAAGCCCAGCGCCTTGCGGGTGGCGGGCCTCAAGTTGAGCGTCATGAGCGCGTTGAGCTGCCCCGCGTGCGGAACAGTCTGGATGGGCCCGAGAATTCCCTGCGGCTGCTTCACGCAGGTGCCGTTGTAGGCCTTGACACGCGCCAGGTACAATTTCACCACTTGAACGGTGGTGATCTGCTTGCTCAGGATGGCCGCCTGGATGTCCTCGATCGTCGCCTCCTGCAGCTGAAACGGCCGCGGCGCCGCGGTGGCCGTGCCGTGCGGCTCGATTGCGAGAACCGCCGCCCCGCCGGTCAGCAGCAAACCCATTCCGAAGGCTCGTGCGGCCTTCACGACGCGCGCCGCGCCTCGCCGGGCCGGCGGGCGGCTTTTCCAAATCGTCATATGCGGTCTCCGTGGTATCCGCTAGAGACGCTGCCTCCGGCACCACCCCTACCTCGGGCGCGCCCGTCGCCGTCCGGAAAAAATATGCCGCGGGGTGGGGGCTGGGTTCGATACCAGCGTCTAACATCGACGATTCGCAAATTGAGGGGCATTGATGCGTTCAATCTGTTCAAGGGCATTGGCATCCGCCGCGCTGCTCGCCCTGGGGGTCGCCGCGGGCTCCGTGGCGGCAGCGGCCGACACTCACTATGTACGCCTGACGCCGGAAAACTCGGTGATCGGAAATTATCCGGCGCAGAAGGCCCCGATACTCACGGTCAAGTCCGGCGACACCGTCAAGATCGACACCGGCGGCGGCGCCGGCTGGCGCAATCCGGAGATGAGCCCTGCGGACTGGCTGAAGAAGAACAACATACCAACCACCATCGACAACCCGGCGCTGAAGGAAACGCTCGAGGTACTCGAAAAGACGCCCCGCAACGGCGAGATCAAGAACGGCCATTTACTGGTCGGCCCCATCGCCATCGAGGGTGCCATGCCCGGCGATTCCATCGAGATACGCATTCTCTCGGTGGTGCCGCGCATTCCCTATGGAACCACGGGCTCGGGCCCGGGACGCAGCCTGAAAGGCGCCGATGCCCCCAAGCCGCCGGCACACGTCACCATTCTTGATTTGAAGCGCAATGTCGGAATCTTCGAAAGCGGCGTCGAAGTGCCGCTGGCGCCCTTCATGGGCGTGATGGCCCTGCAGCCGGCCGAGTCGGAGGGTCCGAATCGTCGCAGCGGCCCTCCCGGCAGCTTCGGCGGCAATCTCGATTGCCGATGCCTGGTCGCCGGCACCACGTTGTATCTTCCGGTGTTCGCGCCCGGCGGGCGCTTCTTCACGGGCGATGCGCATGCGGGCCAGGGCGACGGCGAGATCACCGGAACCGCCATCGAGACCGCAAATACCGTGACCGTGAAGTTCATATTGCGCAAGGGTAAGACGCTCAAGATGCCGCGCGCCGAGACGCCCACTCACTACATCGCTTTCGGACTCGATCCCGATCTGAACAACGCGATGCAGCAGGCGGTCGACGAAACCGTCGACTACATCGATTCGCTCATGGGCTGGGATCCGGTGAAGTCACTGCCGCTGTCGAGCATCGGTGTGGATTTTCACGTGACGCAGATCGTCGATGAGACCAAGGGAATCCATTCCATGATCCCGAAGAACGTGTTCAAGACGTTGAAGGCCCCTTACTGGCATCAACCGTAGGTGCCGCGACGAGGCCGGCGCGGCACCTACGGGCTGCCGGGCGATGGGGCGGCGGGCCGGCGCCGGTTCTTTAAAATGCTTGACCGATAGAAAACTGGAACCGCTCTGTTTCGTCGTTGAATCTTACCGTGTCGCCGGAATACGCATTCAAAGGGATCCCGTACGAAAAACGGAACAGGCCCAGAGGTGCAAGCCACTGCACCGCGATGCCGGTTGATCTCTTCAGTCTATCATACGCGAAGTGATAATTGACGGGGGTGATGTCGTCCACGCCGAGGAACCTGACCTTGTCGCCCGTCTGGAACACGTTCCCCATGTCGTAGAACCAGCTCACCCGCGCGGCGCTGCGCCACTTTTCGGGCACCGGGAAGATCATTTCCACGCGGTTGACCACTCGGAAGTTGCCGCCGTACGGATTGCCGTAGCCGATGTTGTCGCGCGGACCCAAGCGGCTCTCACGGTAGCCTCGGACGCTGTCCGGGCCGCCGGCGTAATAATTCAAATAGGGCGGCAGCGCCGTGGTGCTTCCCAGGGCGGCGGCATAATCCACCGTGGAATTGAACGACAGCAGCCATTTACGCCAGATGGGCACGTATTGCAGGTACTGGAAGTTCGAGGTGTAGTAACGCACGGTGCTCAGCGGCACCGCGAAGCGGCCGGAAATCGCGAGATGCAAGCCGCGGTCGGCGAATAGGGCGCGATTGCGCGTATCGAGGTTCCAGCCCGCGGTCAATTCGTAGGTATAAAAATCGGTGCCGTACACCGTGTAGGGGCTGTCCAGGGAGTTCACCACGCCGTCGCCGTTGGTGTCCGTGAGGTCGCGCTGGTAGGTCGAGCCGTTCGACTTGACCCAATCCACGGCCTGCTGGGCGCTATAACCCTGCGAGACCACCAGGGTGTTCTTGTTCGCGGACACGCCCGCCTGCAGATACTGGTACTCGGTGATGGGGTACGACCACTGCACCGCACCGGTGATCTGCTTGGTCGAGAACGCCGAGGAGGCGGACACGAACTGCGTGATGTCGCGGAACGACAGCGAACTGGTGCGCGCCACGCCGTCGATGGTGGTGTACGGGTCCGTGTGCGAGAACACGTAGCTCTTGCTGTACTTGCCGGCGTTGATTTCCAACGCGATGCGATCGCCCGTGCCCATGAAATTGCTGTGCACGAAATTGCCGTTCAAGCTGAATTTCTGCGATTCGGAATAGCCGATGCCGCCGCCGAACTGCCCGGGCAAGCCTTCCTTGATGTTGTAGTCCACGTCCACGAGGTCCGCGCTGCCGGCGACCGGCTTGTTCTCGAACTCCACCTTCTCGACGTACGGCAGACGCTGCAAACGCTCCTTCGAACGCTCGATCGCGGAATTCGAGAGCCATCCGCCCTCGAGCTGGCGCATCTCGCGGCGCAGAGTCTCGTCGTTGATCGCGGTGATGTTGTTGAAATTGATGTGGCGCACGTAGACGCGATTGCCGGGTTCGATGAAGAACGTGAGCGACACGGTCTTCTTCTCGTTGTCGGGCGTGGGCACCGGGTCGATCTTCGAGAACGCATAGCCGTCGGCGCCCAGGCGGTAACTCATCAGCTCCTGCGAACTGGTCACGGCCTTGCGCGAGAAGATATCGCCCGGCTTGATGAGCAGCAGCGCCCGCAGCTGCGATTCGGGAACCACCATGGTGCCCGCGAGCTTGATCTCCGACACCTTGAAAACGTCGCCCTCGTTGACGTTGACCGTGATGTACATGTCGTCTTTTTCAGGCGCGATGGCCACCTGGGTCGACTCGATCTGGAAATTGGCGTAGCCGCGGTCCATATAGTAGGAGCGCAGCTTTTCCAGATCCCCCGTCAGGGATTCACGCGAGTAGCGGTCGTCCTGCTTGTACCAGGACAGCCAGTTCGGCGTCCTCAGTTCGAAGCTGTCGAGTACGTCCTTTTCCTTGAATTTCGTGTTGCCGACGAGGTTGATCTCCTCGATCTTGGCGCGCTTGCCTTCCTTGATGTCGACGACGATATCGACCTTGTTGCCCGGCAGATCGGTGACCTTGGTGTCGATGCGCACCGCGTACTTGCCGCGGCTGAAATACTGGTCGGTGAGATACTGCTTGACCTCGTCGAGCACCGACCGGTCGAAGGTCTTGCCGGTCGCGAGGCCGACGTTGCGCAGACTCTTCTGCAAATCTTCGGTCTTGATGTCCTTGTTGCCCTTGAGCTCGAACTTGGCGATCGACGGCCGTTCGATGACCACGACCAGCAAGGTATTGCCGTCGCGGCGCAATTCCACGTCGCGAAAGAATCCGGTGGCGTACAACGCCCGCATGGCCTCGCCGATGCGCTGACCGTCCAGGTGATCGCCGATGTTCACGGGCAGGTAGTTGAATACCGTGCCTTCGGAAATGCGCTGCAATCCTTCGACGCGGATGTCGCCGACGGTGAAAGGTTCCTGCGGAGCGGGAGTTTGTGCGTGGAGCGCGTTACCCAACGGCTGGATGGCGAGGGCCACCAAGCCGAACAGCCTTAACTCAAGCCTCACGCGACAACGACCGAATGCAATCTCGCGATCATGTTTTCTCACTAATTAATTCAAATGTCTTGAAATATCGTTATAGAACGCGAGACTCATCAACACGACCAGCAAGGCTATACCGACCTGTTGACCAACATTCTGCGCGCGCTCCGACAGCGGACTTCCCTTCACCGCCTCCACCAACTGATAAACCACCTGCCCGCCGTCCAACAGCGGCACCGGCATCAGATTGAGCACTCCCAGGCTCACGCTGATGATGGCCAGAAATCCCAAGAATGCGGACAGACCCAGGTAGGCGCTGATTCCGGCAAACTCTGCGATGCTGATCGGACCGCTGATGTTCTTCGCCGACACCTGGCCGGTCACGATTCGCCACAGCATCTGCACCGTGAGTGAGGACATGTCCCAGGTTTTCTCTACACCCCCAATCAATGCATCGACCGGCCCTGCGTGGCGCGTCACTTCCGCGCCCGGCGGCCACGCTCGCGTGCCCTCTTGCAGGGTGATCCCGAGCCGGCCGATGGGTCGGCCCTGCTCCATCACGGTCGCCACGCTCGCTACCATACGCAATCGCGTACCGCCTGGCGAGCCGCCCGGCGCGCCGGCGGCAGCCGGGGCGCCCGACGGGCTATCCGATGCAGTGCCCGGGGTGCCGCGCTCCACTTCGATCGACAGGTCGCGGCCCGGAGCGGCCGTCACCATGGAGACGAAGTCCGCCATGTTGACCACCGGCTGACCGTCGACGGACAGCAAGCGATCGCCCGCCTTCAAACCCGCGCGGCCGCCGGCGCTGTCGGGCGGCGCCGCTTGGACCAGCGTGTCGGCCTTCCAGGTCGCGAGGTCGAAGCCGAGCCCCGGCAACAATCGGCCCGGTTCGGTCAAGGCGCGCTTGTCGCCCGTCACGCGCAGCGTCAGCGAGCGCTCGCCGCCGTCGCGCCGCACCCGCAGCGGGATTACGCCGTCGTCGGAAAACTGCCGAATCAGCGCGATCTGCAGCGCTTCGATGTCATCGACGCTGCGCTCGCCGACCCGCAGGATCTCATCGCCGCGCTTCAGCCCCGCCACCGCGGCGGGGCTGTCGAGCCGCACCTGTCCGACGATGGGCTTGACGATCTGCGTACCGACCATCGCCAGGATGGCATACAGGATGGTGGCGAAGATCAGATTCATGGCCGGCCCCGCGAGCAGCACCGCGATACGGTGCGCGACGGGTCTGCGCGTGAACGACCGATGCAGCTCCGCGGGAGCGACGTCGCCCTCCCGCTCATCGAGCAACTTGACGTAGCCGCCCAACGGAATCGCCGCCACGCAATACTCGGTATGGTCGGCATCACGGCCCACCCGCATCACCAGCGGCTTGCCAAAACCGATACTGAAACGCAGAACCTTGAAGCCGAGTTTCTTGGCGACCCAGTAGTGGCCGAACTCGTGGACCGCCACCAGTATTCCGATCGCCACCAGGAAGGCGGCGATGAAAATCAATATCTTCATGCGAAGGCTCCAGGCTTAAGCTCAATCAAGGCAACCGCCAACCGTCGCGCGGCCGCATCCGCGTCCAACACGTCCCCCAGAGCCTTGACGGGGGAGATGTCGAGGCGCTGCAACACTTTGTCAATGACCGTCGTAATGCCCGTAAAGTTCAAGCGGCCGTCCAGAAAGGCTTGGACCGCCACCTCGTTGGCCGCATTCAATACCGCCGGCGCGGTGCCGCCGGCACGCGCCGCCGCTCGCGCGAGCTCAAGACTGGGGAAGCGCGCGAGGTCGGGCGGCTCGAACTCCAGACCGCCGACCTGGCTCATGTTCAACGGCGCAACGCCCGAGCGTATGCGCTCCGGCCACGCCAAACCTTGCGCGATGGGCGTACGCATGTCCGGCGCGCCCAGCTGCGCCAGCAACGAGCCATCGGCATATTCGACGAACGAATGCACCAGGCTCTGCGGATGCACCACCACGTCCACCTGCGATTCGGGCAGGCCGAACAGCAGCGTCGCCTCGATCACCTCGAGGCCCTTGTTCATGAGAGTCGCGGAATCCACCGAGATCTTGCGGCCCATTTTCCACTTCGGATGAGCGCAGGCCTCGTCGGGCGTCGCGTGCGTCAGCCGCGACAGCGGGACGGTGCGGAACGGGCCGCCCGATGCCGTCAAGATCACGCGCGTCACGCCGCGAGCGGCGTCCCCCGGCAGATAGCCGGCCGGCATGCATTGAAAAATGGCGTTGTGTTCGCTGTCGATGGGGATGAGCTGAGTGCCCGTGCGCACCACCTCTTCCATGAGAAGCCGGCCGGCCATCACCAGGGCTTCCTTGTTGGCGAGCAGCACCCGCTTGGCCGCGCGCACGGCGGCGAGCGTGGACATCAAGCCGGCCGCGCCGACGATGGCCGCCATCACCATCTGGGTGCCGTCGCCGGTCACGGCGGTGGCAAGCGCTTCGGCACCGCTCTCGACCCGGGTCTTCGAGCCGCAACGCTCCAGCGCCGCACGCGCCTCAGCGGCGGCGGCCGGATCCACCAGCACGACCGCATCGGGTTCGAAGCGTTGCGCCTGCTCCACCACCGCCTGCCAGCTGCTGTGGGCGCCCAGCACCGAGACGCGAAAACGCTCCGGGTGCATGCCGATGACGGCCAGGGTGCTGCGGCCGATGCTGCCGGTGGATCCCAAAATGGCAACGCCGCGCCGGCCGTCGCCGCGCAGGTTGCCGCCCAGATCGCCGCTGCGCAGGTCGCTCACTCGATCACTCCCGCGCCGAACAAGCCCAACGCATACAGGGGCGCGGCCGCCGTTACACTGTCGATACGATCCAGGACGCCGCCATGTCCCGGCAGCAGGCTGCCGCTGTCCTTGAGCCCTGCCGCACGTTTGAACATGCTTTCGGTCAGATCGCCGATCACCGAAAAAATCCCCACCGCACAGCCGAACGCGACGCCTGCCGCCACCGGCAGACCGAAGTACAGGGTGCCGATCAGCGCCATCAGCGCCACCGCCGCGAGACCCCCGAGAGCGCCCTCCCAGGTCTTTCCAGGGCTCACGCGCGGCGCCAATTTATGCCGCCCGAGACTGCGCCCGGCAAAATAGGCGCCGATGTCGGCGGCAAACACCAGCAGCAGCATCCACAGCACCATGTCGGGTCCGCGGGCAAACCCGCGCGGCGAGATCTGCACTCGCGCCAGCGCGATGAAGGCGGGCACCAGCACCGGAGCGCCGCACAGCAACGCCAAGGCCGAGCGATGCCGGGCCGGCGCCAAACTCAGCCAGAGAAAAGCGATCACCCACCAGAGGCACGCCACCGCCAGGAACTCCTGCAGGTGCGCGGGGCTGCGGGTCCAGGTCCAGGACAGCCACGACAGCGCGGCCAGCGCCGCGACGTACGCGCAGCGCTGCACGCCGTGCAACGCGCCGAAACCTGCCCACTCCCACGCGGCCGCGGTCAGTACGGCCGCGAACACCAGCACGGTCCAGTGCGGCGGCAGCAGGTAAAGGCTGGCAAGCAGGCCCAGCCCGAGAATCGATGCCGTCAGGATGCGGACCTTAAGCATCGGCTTTGGCGAGCTGTGCCGAGGTCTTGCCGAATCGCCGCTCGCGCTGCGCGAAAAAATCGAAGGCGGCATCGAGATGCTGGGTCGAAAATTCCGGCCACAGCACGTCGCTGAAGTACATTTCGGTGTAGGCGAGGTTCCACAACAGAAAATTGCTGATGCGCCGCTCGCCGCCGGTGCGAATCAGCAAATCCGGTTCGGGCATGCCGGCCAGGGCGAGCCGCGCGGCCACGTGCGCTTCGCCTATGTCGCCCGCGGCGAGCGTCCCCGCGGCCACCTCGACGGCGATCGATCGGCACGCCTGAGTGATGTCCCAGCGGCCGCCGTAGGCCAGCGCCACCATCAAGACCAAGCCCTTATTTCCCACGGTCAGCGACTCGGCATCGGCCATGCGCTGCGCCAGACTCGCACCCAGCAACTCGCGGTTTCCCATGAAGCGCAGACGCACGCCGTTGCGGTGCAAGTCCGCGACTTCGCGCTCGAGCGCGTCCAGAAAAAGAGTCATGAGCATGCCGACTTCATCGGGCGGCCGGCGCCAGTTCTCGCTGCTGAACGCGAACAGCGTCAGATACTCCACGTTGCGGCGCGCGCATTCCTCGACCACCTTGCGCACCACCTTGAGGCTCGCGCGGTGGCCGGCCGGCCGCGGCAAGCCGCGTGAACGCGCCCATCGGCCGTTGCCGTCCATGATGATCGCGACGTGCTGCGGCGAGTCGGCTGGTTGTTTCACGATGAATGCGGGTCCCTTTGAGGTCAGACCTGCATCAGTTCCTTTTCCTTGGTCGCCATCGCCTCGTCGATCTCGGCGACATGCTTGTCGGTGAGTTTTTGGATCTCGTCCTGCGCGCGCCGGTCGTCGTCCTGCGCGATCAGCTTTTCCTTGAGCATTTCCTTCAATTCGTTCATGACCTCGCGCCGCACGTTGCGCACCGCCACGCGCGCGCCCTCCGCCTCGGAGCGAACCACCTTGGTCATGTCGCGGCGGCGCTCTTCGGTCAGGGCGGGCATGGAAATGCGGATCAGCGTGCCGGCGGTGTTCGGCGTCAGCCCCAGATCCGACTTGTAGATCGCCTTTTCGATGATGGGCACCATGGCCTTTTCCCACGGCGTCACCGTGAGCGTGCGCGCATCCTCGGTCGCCACGTTGGCCACTTGATTCAACGGCATCTCCGAGCCGTAGTAATCGACCTTGATGTGTTCGATCAGGCTCGTGTGAGCCCGGCCCGTGCGCATCTTCTTCAACTGGTCGCGCAGTGTCTGAACGCACTTCGCCATGCGCTGCGTGGCGTCCTTCTTCAAATCATCGAGCATTGACGGCTCCCCTAAGGTCCGGCTGAGACATGGGTTGCGGCGGAAACGACGGTGCCGACGTCCTCGCCCTGAACGATACGCAATAGATCGCCGGCATTGAACAGGTTGAATACTTGCAAGGGCAAGTTATTTTCCCGGCACATGACGATGGCCGTCGCGTCCATGACGTTGAGCCGGTCGTTCAACACCTTGTCGAAGGTCAGATGCGTGTAGCGCTTGGCATCGGGATTCGTGAGCGGATCGGAATCGTAGATCCCGTTGACCTTGGTCGCCTTCAGCAGGATCTCGGCGTTGATTTCGATGGCGCGCAGCGACGCCGCGGTATCGGTGGTGAAGAACGGATTGCCGGTGCCCGCGCCGAAAATCACCACGCGGCCCTTCTCCAGATGCCGCACCGCCCGGCGCCGGATGTAGTCCTCGCACACTTCGTTGATGCGCAACGCCGACATCACCCGCGCGTAGGTGCCGAGGCTCTCCAGCGCGTCCTGCAGCGCGAGCGCATTGATGACCGTGGCGAGCATGCCCATGTGATCGCCGGTGACCCGGTCCATGCCGGCGCGGGCGAGTCCCGCACCGCGGAAAATATTGCCGCCGCCCAGAACCACGGCCACCTGGACGCCCATCTGGGCAAGGTCCCTGATTTCACCGGCGATGCGCTTGAGGATCTTCGGATCGATGCCGTAGTCTTCGGAGCCCAGCAACGCCTCGCCGGACAATTTGACCAAGATTCTGCGGTAGCGTGCCGAGCCTGAGGCCGTGGGGTTAACTGTGGTCATGATCCCGTACCCTACTATAAAAGACCCCGC
>PLAH01000174.1 GCA_003134045.1 Gammaproteobacteria bacterium | reverse complement strand
CCGCCATACGGAGGTTCGAATCCTTCCACCCCAGCCAAATTTCGTCGGCACGAGAAACAGGTCGGCCGCAAATTGGTGTTTGAGGACGGTATGGGAACGGAAGGATAACGCCCAAAGGGCGGCCCCGCAGGGGTGAGGCCCGCAGGGCCGAATAATCCTTCCACCCCAGCCATTTGTGCTTTGGATTTCGGGCTGATCTGCTATGTCGCGAAGCAATGAATTCGATTCCTCGACCATCTCGGTGTTCACGGGCAACGCGAACCCCCTGCTGGCACAGGAGATCACGCGTCACCTGCATGTCCCGTTGGGACGCGCGCACGTCGGCCGGTTCAGCGACGGCGAGGTGAATGCGGAGCTGATGGAGAACGTACGCGGCCGCGATGTATTCATCGTGCAGTCCACGTGTCCGCCGGCGAACGACAACTTGATGGAATTGCTGCTGATGACGGACGCCTGCCGGCGTGCGTCGGCGAGGCGAATCACGGCGGTGGTGCCGTACTTCGGCTATGCCCGCCAGGATCGGCGGCCGCGGGCCACGCGTGTGGCCATTGCGGCCAAATTGGTGGCGAACATGATTGCGCGCGCGGGCGTCGATCGGTTGCTGACCGTCGATCTGCACGCGGAACAGATTCAAGGTTTCTTCGACATACCGGTCGACAATGTGTATGCCTCGCCGGTGCTGTTGGGCGACGCGTGGAAGCAGAAGCACGAGAACATGATCGTGGTGTCGCCGGATGTGGGCGGCGTGGTACGGGCCCGGGCGCTCGCGAAACGTTTGGACGATGCGGATCTGGCCATCATCGACAAGCGCCGGCCGCGGCCGAACGAGTCGAAGGTGATGAACATCATCGGCGAGGTCGAAGGCAAGAGCTGCGTGCTGGTCGACGACATGGTGGATACCGCGGGCACGTTGTGCCAGGCGGCGCAGGCGCTCAAGGACGAGGGCGCGATCCGGGTCGTGGCGTACATTACGCATGCCGTGCTGTCGGGCGCCGCGATCGAGCGCATCTCGAAGTCGGTGTTGGACGAATTGGTGGTGACCGACACGATCCCGTTGTCGGAGGCCGCCAAGGCGTGCAATCGGATACGCCTGCTGAGTGTGGCAGGGCTGCTGGCGGAGACGATACGCCGCATGAGCGACGGCGATTCCGTGAGCTCGCTGTATTTAGATTGAGAAGTGTGGACTGGGAAGCCGTTCGCCCGGCGCGAGTCATACGTGGCGCGAACGGGCGGTCGGGAGATTCGATGGTTGGATGATTTGGGTCGGCGGGCGCCCGTGCCGTGCCTGCCTCGGTGAATTGGTCAGCTTTTGGTCGGCGGGCGCCCGTGCCGTGCCTGCCTCGGTGAATTGGTCAGCTTTTGGTCGGCGGTCCCGCAAACTGGTCGCGGTGCGGGGGCGCTGTGTTTGAGATGTAACTGGAGACGATTATGAAAACCTCTTTTGAACTCGTTGCCGAGTTCCGCGAGATGCAAGGCAAAGGTGCGAGCCGCCGCCTGCGTCACGAAGGAAAAGTGCCGGCAATTCTCTATGGCGGTCATTCGGAAGCGCGCGCGCTGACCTTGAGCCATCAGAAGCTCTTGATCATGCTCGACAACGAGCGCTTCTATTCGACCATTCTCAGTCTGAAAGTCGGCGATCAGACGCAGAACGCGATCTTGAAGGATGTGCAGCGGCACCCGTACAAGAACGCGATCGTGCATGTCGACTTTCAGCGCGTCGAAGACAACCAGAAGATTCGCATCAGCATTCCGCTGCACTTCACGGGCGCGGCGGTATCGCCGGGCGTCAAGTCGCAGGGCGGCATCGTGTCGCACATGCGCAATGAAGTGGAAGTCTCGTGCCTGCCGAAGGATCTGCCGGAATTCATCGAAGTCGATCTGTCCGGGTTGTCGCTCAACGAGAGCATCCACTTGTCGCAGCTGAAGCTGCCGGAAGGCGTGGAATTGCTGGCGCTGGCGAAGGAAGACGCTGCGGTGGTGGCCATTCACAGCCCGCGTGCGGAAGAGCCCGAGCCGGCAGCGGCGGCAGCGGCGGAAGGTGCGGCGGCGGCAGCGCCCGCGGCAGCGGCGGCGGGTGCCGATGCGGCGAAGAAGGCCGAGCCTGCGAAGGCGCCTGCGAAGGCGCCTGCGAAGGCCGATGCGAAGGCGCCTGCGAAGAAAGACGCCAAGAAGTAATACTCCAAAGCGTTGTTGCAAGGAGGGCCGTCTGACTGGCGGCCCTTCCTTTTTTTGACGATCCGAGAGGTGGGTTGAGTCCACGATGACTGGATTACCGTTGCGCGTTGTCGTCGGTCTGGGCAATCCGGGCCCTGAGCATCAGACTACCCGGCACAACGTGGGGTTCTGGTTCGTGGACGTGCTTGCGCGTCGCCATGGCGGGGAGTTTCGGGATTACCGCAAGTATTCCGGAGAGACCGCGCGGATTACGATCGCCGGACAGGAAATCATCTTGTTGAAGCCGACGACCTACATGAACCGCAGCGGGTTGTCGATTCGGCAGATCAGCGATTTTTACAAGATTGCGCCGGACGACATCTTGGTGGCGCACGATGAGTTGGATCTGCCGGTGGGCAGCATTCGCTTGAAGCATGGCGGCGGCCACGGCGGCCACAATGGATTGCGCGACACCATCGCGCACATCGGCGAGAGCTTCTGGCGGCTGCGATTGGGCATAGGTCATCCGGGCAACAAGGCCGAGGTGATCGACTATGTGTTGACGCGCGCGCCCCGCGCGGAGGAAGACTTGATCCTGGAATCGGTCAACACGGCGGCGGACTCGATGCCGCTATTACTCGAACAAGGCGCGGAGCGTGCGATGACCAAGTTGCACAGCCGCGCGGGAAAGGTCTAATGCCAATTCGTTGTGGAATCGTCGGTTTGCCGAATGTGGGGAAGTCCACGCTGTTCAATGCGCTGACGCGCGCGCAGATCGCGGCGGAGAACTATCCGTTCTGTACCATCGATCCCAACGTGGGCGTGGTGCCGGTGCCGGATCCGCGGCTGGAGAAGCTGGCGGAGATCGTGCACCCCGAACGCATATTGCCCACCACCGTGGAGTTCGTCGATATCGCGGGCTTGGTGGCGGGCGCCTCGAAGGGCGAGGGGCTGGGCAACAAGTTTCTGGCGCACATTCGTGAAGTGGACGCCATCGCACACGTGGTGCGGTGTTTCGAGAACGACGACATCATTCACGTGGCCGGCAAGATCGATCCGGCGAACGACATCGAAGTCATCAACACCGAACTCGCGCTCGCGGACTTGGACAGCATCGATCGCGCGTTTCAAAAGGCGGTGAAGGCGGCGAAGACGGCGGACAAGGAGGCGATCAGGTCGCGCGACCTCTTGGGCCGGGTGCGCGACCAGCTGAATCTTGCCAAGCCGGTGCGGGCCATGGGCTTGGATGCGAACGAGAAGCTGCTGTTGCGGGACTTTCATTTGCTCACCGACAAACCGGTGATGTACGTGGCGAATGTGGACGAGACGGGGTTTACCGATAACCCACGACTGGACTGCGTGCGCGAACTGGCGAAGGCCGAAGGGGCCGTGGTGGTGCCGGTGTGTGCGGCCATCGAGGCGGAAATCTCGCAGTTGGACGAGGCGGATCGCGCGGATTTCCTGAAAGAGCTGAACCTGGAGGAGCCGGGGCTCAACCGGGTGATCCGTGGAGCGTATGCGCTGCTGGGACTGCAGACGTATTTCACGGCGGGGGTGAAAGAGGTGCGGGCGTGGACCATCCATGCGGGGTCGACGGCGCCGCAAGCCGCGGGCGTCATTCACACCGACTTCGAGCACGGATTCATTCGGGCCGAGGTCATCGCCTATGACGATTTCATCGCCAACAAGGGCGAGGCGGGGGCGAAGGAACACGGGAAACTGCGCCTCGAGGGGAAGGAATACATCGTGCGCGAGGGCGATGTGATGCACTTCAGGTTCAATGTGTAACGCACGGGAATTGTTGTCTCGATTGCGGAAGTTTCGCGGCGAGCTGCCCGCGACCTTCAAGTTTGATCGGCTCGAGGCGAACGAGCGGCGTTGATCGGCGGCCTATACCGTGGTGGTGATGACGTCGCTCCAGAGCTCGCGCGCCCAGCGGGCGAGCGTGAGGGCTTCGGTCCAGCGATCGGATAACTCGCGGCCGTCGGCGCCGGTGATGGCGTAGTCCGGGGGGCCGAGTTCGCACAGGAATACCAGGGGTGCGTCGGGGGTGGTTTGGCGCGCGTGCCAGGCGGCGAAGCCTTCGCGCCACCAGTTGCGGAACAGGGTTACCCACTTGGCGTTCTGCGGAAAATCCAGTGCGAGCTGAATCTGGCCGCGGGCGGCGACCCGGCCTTGGAAGGAATCCGAGCGTTCCAATATTTTGCCGATGAGCGCCTGCAGAGACGGGGTTGGCGGACATGGCATTTCTCGATCGACCACATAGTGGGACAGATCGGCGGCGAGCCGCATGGCCGGTACTGCTTCGAGCAATTGCACCGTCGTAAACAAATCATTGGTGATGCAATTTCGGTGGGTTTCGAATTGGATGGGCATCCGTTCCTGCTCGGCTATTCGCAACCATCCCTCGATGACGGGAATCATGTCGGCGAGTTTGACGGGCATCTCTTGGCCGATGACGACGACGTAGGGGGCGGCGATGCGATGTGCGAGGGCGAGCGCGGGGCGCAGCGCTTCGACCGATGTCGGGAACGCGGTGAGGCCGCCGCGCAGGCCGGTGCGCGCGAAATGCGGGACCGTGGCTTCGGCGTCGGCCATGGTGAGGGCGCCCAAGTCGATGGCCATGCCGTCGAAGCCGGCCTCGCGCACGCGGTCGAATTTCTCTGCCGTCGACGCCTCGGGCGTGACGAGTTTGTCCATGGCCCAGAGGGCTTGGTAGACGTGGAGGGGGTTAGTCATGCGTGCGGCACGTCATGCGAGGAGCCAGGCGTTGGCGCGCGGAGCTGGCGAGTGGCGCGTCATGGGGCGGTGGGTCGTGGGGGCGGCGAGTCGTGCGGGGGCTCGAACAGCCACATGCGGTCGTTGGGATAATCGGCTTCGGTCTTGCCGCCGGCGAAGGCGCGCAGGGCGGCGAGTTGGAATCCCCAGTAGGTCATGGTGGGGGGCGATATGCCGCGATCGGTGAACAGGATCTCGTCGAGCGCGTGCAGGCGGTGAAAGGGCACGGCGGGGAAGGCGTGGTGGGCGGTGTGGTATTGCATTTGCCACGCCATCCAGCGGAACACGCCATTGGTGCGGGTACTGCGGGTGTTGGCGAGCATGTTGTCGTCGTGCGGCAGGCCGAGATGCTCGATGGTGTTTTGCAGCTGGTGGGTGAACTTCATGGCGCACATCGGGGCTAGCCAGAGGAGCACGGCGGCGGCGCTGTGCGTCAGCAGCGATACGGCGGCGATGAGTGCGTAGCCGGCCAGGTGTATACGGGCTTCGCGCACGAGTTCGGGATGTCTATAGGCGGGGAGATAGGGTTCCGTGACCAGCCCCAACGAGAAGCGCACGATGCGGCGCCAGCGGGTGTACCAGTACGTGATGCCGCTCATCCATAAGAGATAGGAGCCGAGTGCGTAGGGTTCTCGGGCGAGTTCACCGTCGCGTGCCCAGTCCTGGGTGAAGCGGTGATGGGCCATGTGCTGCACCTGGTCGAAGGTGCGGGGATAGAAGAGCACGAATCCGAAGATGCGGCCTACCCATTCGTTGAGCCAGCGGGTGCGGAACACGGTGCCGTGGCTCAATTCGTGCTGGCCGGCGTACAGAAAATTGAGCAGCATGCCGTGGACCATGAAAACGGGTACGGCCCATAGAGTGCCCCATGCCTGCCAGAGCAGGGTGCCGCTGACGCCGAGGGCGGCGAGGTGCGACGCGGTCTGCCGGAGACCGGCGGCGTCGGAGGCGACGCAGAGACGCCGCAGCGTCGCGCCGTCGATGAGGTCGCGATGGCTGGGTGCGCCGGGCGTTGCACCGCCCGTGAGGTCGCGATGGCTGGATGCGTCGGGCCCGACGGGCTTTGCGCGTTCGGCTGTGGCTGCACTCATGTCGGTGGCTGGATTCATGTCCGATCCTTGCATGTCAGTGATCCTTGAAGGAGTAATTCAGCTCGAGGCCAATGGTTCTGGGCCGGCCGACGAAGTCGGCACGATTATGGGGAAGTCCGGGCTCGGTCGATACCGACGTTGCCGCTTCTTGGTTGGTGATGTTGTTGATGAAGGCATCGACGCGCCAGGCTCTGCCGAATCCTACGCCGGCGCGGGCATTGAGCAACACGAAACCCGGCAGATTGGCGGCCGTCGGGGAACTGGGCAGGCTGGTCCAGAAGTCGCTGCGGTAGGCGGCGTCGGCATGGGCGTGGAACTCGCGGTCGCCGGTGAACGGCACCCCGTAGTCCACCGCCACCGTGGCTTGCTGGCGGGAAACACCGGGCAGGCGATTGCCTGACACGCCGACGAGGTCGGGAACGACGCCCGCCGAAAAGCCGGACGTCAATATGGCATCGGTGTAGCTGTAGCCGAATTGCAGCTTGGTGGAGTCCGACACGGGCAGCGTCAACTCGGTTTCGACGCCGCGCGAGCGTGCGGTATTGCCGTTGGTGACGAAGTCGAAGCCGCCGTTCACGGTCGAGGCCTCAATCTGTGGATTCTTCCAGTCGATAGTATACAGCGTGAACGTATAGCTGGATCCGTGACCAAGCGAGCCCTTGACGCCCACCTCGGTGTTGCGGGCTTCGTCAGGCTTGTAGGTGAGCAGCGAATTGGTCTCGCAGTAGAAGCAGTTGCCCGTCGGCAGCGCATTGACGCCGCCGCGTCGAAACCCTTCCGACCAGGTGGCATAGATCAGGGTGTGCGGTGCGATCTCGTACGAGGTATTCGCCTTGAAGACGTGGTTGCGGAAACTCTTGGAATTGGAGTCCTGGACCAGGCCGGTGGGGTCGGTGCCCGATTGCGAGCAGAACGGGCCGCAGGCGGGCAGCGTCTGGGCGAGGTCTTGATCGTAGTCCTGCCAGAACACGCGCACGCCGGCGGTGGCTTGCCACTTGTCGGTGAAATGATAGGAGGTCTCGTTGAAGACCGCGAAATCGCGGAAGATGACGCGGCGGTTCAGCGTGAAGTCGAGATCGGGATAGTAGTCGAGCGAGGGCCTAATGCCGCCGTTGTAGTACTGAACGAAGTCGCCGAAGGTCGGGTAGGGGCAGTTCGGACCCTCAACCGTGCAACCCGCCGGGCGGCCGGAGCCGGGCAACTCGCTCCAGGCGGCCAAGCCTAAGATGGGCTCGACCTGGCTCAAGGTTTGTTGACGGTGACTGTAATAAGAGCCTACCACCCAGTCCCACGGGCCAGACTCCTTCGACACCAGGCGGATCTCCTCCGTGTAGGTCTTGTCGGTGGAGTGATCCAGAATGGGCGAGAGGATCCGAGGATAGTTGTTGTAGACGGCGGCCAGGGATTCGATGAGTCCGGTGATGTCGTACTGGCTCACGGCGGACTGGCTCGTGTAGGAAGACGACGATGAGAGCGAGGCGAATCCTAAGTCGTAGGCGGCGTCCAAGGAGGCGAGGTCGGTGCGAAACGAGCCGGGTTGGTCCATGTACAAAGTCTGGTCGTAGTGGGAGCCGGGGCTCGCCTGCGAATAGCCGTCGGACTGATCGGTCTGATGCTGGTAGGTCAAGGTCACTTTCAGCGCGTCGGTGGGCTTCCAGAGCAGCGCGCCGCGGGCATACCAGGTCTCGGAGCGGTCGATGCCACGCTTTTCGGTAAACACCGGGGGACTGGTCAAGGGATTGCTGGGGTCGGCGAGCACGGGTTGCGCATTCGGACCGAGCACGGCCACCGACAGTGCGTCGGTGAAGCCGGCGAGCTTTTCATAGCCACCCGAGGCGCGAAACGCCAGCGTATCGCTCAGGGGCAAGTTGCCGATGAAGTCGACGGCTTCCGAGGGGTTCGCGGCGTTGGCGGTGTGCGAGGCACGCGTGGAGACATCGAATTCGGTGGTGGCCAGATCGGGTTCGTTGTGGATGATGCGCACGGTGCCCCCCACCGAGCCTGAGCCGTAGAGCGTGCCTTGGGGACCGCGCAGCACTTCGACGCGTGCGATGTCGGTCATCTTGAGATTGGCGAACAACGGCGTCTCGTCCACGTAGGTGGAGACCAAGGGTGCGGCGATCTGCTGAGTCTCGGCATGGACGCTGCTGGCGTTGAGTCCGCGGATGGTCAGGTTGCTGTTGATGCTGCTGCCGCGCGCGCCGAGATCCGGGGAGACGAGGCCGGGAATCATGTGCGTGAGTCCCTGAAGGTCGGTGACACCCGCCGCCTGGATGTCCGCGCCGCCGACGGCGGAGATGTTGTAGGGAATATCGGAGATCGATTCGCTGCGGCGGGTGGCGGTGACTTGGATCTCGTCGAGATCGGCCGCGGCAGCGGGTGCGTGAATCTGCGCGGCGGCGAGGATGGCGCCGATGGCGAGCGAGAGTCGTGAGGGTGAAGGTGGAGCTGTGGTCGGTGCATTCGTATAACGCGGTTGAGTCACTCGAGATCCCCTGCTTATTTGTTAGTAGCACGCCGGAACCGATCCTGCGTGTAACTCCCCCTTTGGCTGCGAAATCATTATTCGACGATCGACCGATTGAGTATGCTTAAGCGGGGAGCGGCGAGGCGTGTAAAGTTTTAACAAATGAGGTGAAAGTTTTGCACCCCACGAAGTCACTGTATCCACCCATGCACGCTTTGCGTGCGCTCGACGCGTTCGCGCGCCTCGGAACGGTGTGGGAGGCGGCGGAGGAGCTCGGCATCACGCGCAGCGCCTTGAGCCATCGCCTCGCGATGCTGGAAGTGACGGTGGGGTTCGAGGTGGCGGTGCGCAGCGGCAAGGGCATCGCGCTGACGGCGCGGGGCAGGCGCTACGCACTCGACGTGCAGAAATCGCTGGCGCTGCTGCATGATGCGCATGACGAAGACAGCAAGCCCATCGACGGCAACTTGTGTATTTCGAGCACGCCGGGATTCGCGTCCATGTGGCTGTGCAATCACATCGCCTCGTTCCAGGCGGAGCACCCCGATCTCAATCTGCACATCGTCGCGAACCGTGAACTCGACCAGGCGAACGATCGCAGCGTCGATGTGTTCATCGTGTTCGGTGAGGGTGGGTGGCCCAAGCAGCATGTGCAGCATCTGTACGATGTTGAGTTCCTGCCCATGTGCAGTCCGGCATTGCTGAATGTGCATGGCGGTCTCAAGGAGCCCGAGGACTTGCTGCGCTTTCCGCTGCTGCACCTCAATACCTGGGATGACTGGCGCCAGTGGCTGTCGATTGCGGGGGTGCCGTGGCCGCAGCGGGGCGCGGGTATTCGGTTCTCGGATCTGATGATGGTGCAGACGGCGGCGATCGGCGGGCAGGGCATCATGATGGGCGATGGGATCACGTGCGCGGGAGCGCTCGCGGCCGGGCATCTGGTCGCGCCGTTCCCGATCAAGGTCAAGTCGCCGGCGGGTTATTACTTGGTGCGGAACCAGAAGCGACCGAGTCCGGCCGTGAGCGCCTTTACGCGCTGGCTGCATACCTTGTTCAAGCGCGTCGGCACGGAGCTCAAAGTGGGACCGCTTTGAGCGCGCCGAGCGTCGGCGACGGGCGCGGGGCGCGGGTTCTGCTGGTGGTGCTGCTCGCGGCGGTGTTGTTCATCAATTATGCGGATCGAGGACTGTTGTCCATCGCGGCGCCGCTGGCGCAATCGGAGCTGCACCTGACGGATTCGCAGCTGGGGCTGCTGTTCTCGGCGTTCTTCTGGACGTATGCGCTGGCGCAGATTCCGGTGGGCTGGGTGGCGGAGCGCTACGGGGCTCATCGGGTGCTCGCTCTGGGCCTCGTCGTGTGGGCGGCGGCGACCATGCTGGTGGGACTTGCGTCGGGGTTCGTGACGCTCATCTTGTTGCGTATGTTCTTAGGGTTAGGCGAGAGCACGGGGTTTCCTTGCGTGGCCAAGCTCCTGGCGGCTGCGGTGCCGGTGGAACAGCTGGGGATCGCGAATGGGTTCGTGGGCGCCGCTTATTCGTTCGGGCCCGCGGTGGGCGCGCTGGCGGGCGGGATGCTCATGGTGCGATTCGGCTGGCGCAGCGCGTTCATGGTGTTCGGTGTGTTGTCGCTGCTGTGGTTGTTGCCGTGGCTGCGGGTGGGGCATCGCGGGGGGGCGCCGAGCGAGCGGGGCGACCCGGGCTCGCCGCCGATGCGGGTGCTGCTGGCGACGCGTGCGCTGTGGGGCACGACGATCGGACTGTTCTGCGCGAACTATGTGTTCTATTTCATGATGTCGTGGATGCCGGTGTATCTGGTGCGCGAGCGGGGGTTTTCGTTGGGCGAGATGGCCTCGCTCACGAGTGCGTCGTATGTGGTGATGGGGGTATGTGCGTTGCTGGGCGGAGTGGGTGTCGATCGGTACATCCGGCGTGGCGGGTCGGCGAACAGGGGGTACAAGGCGACCATGGCGGTGGTGCACGTGGGAGCGGTGGTGTGCATGCTGGTGATGGCGTTCGGATCTGCGCCGCTCGCGATCGCGAGCATCTTCGTTTATCAGGCATTGAATGGGGCGGCGGCGGCGGGCTTGTATGCCATACCGGAGATCCTTGGGGGTACTCAGGCAACGGGGCGTTGGGTGGGGATCCAGAACTCGGGTGGGAGTTTGGCGGGGGTGGCGGCGCCGTGGCTGACGGGGGTCATCATCGACATGACGGGGCATTTCACGGTGGCGTTCTTGGTGGCGGCGGTGATGAGCTTTTTGGGGTTGGTGGGGTGGTTGGGGATGGTGCCGGGGCTCGAGGAGATCGATTGGGCGGGGAAGGCCGGGCGGATGACTGGCGGGCGCCGGCGGGAAGTTTCAGACGTCCGCGTGTAACCCATTGATTAGGCGGTATTCATAAGGGCGGCCGGCTTGACAGGGGGGCGGTAGCTCCGGACAATTCGCGGTTCTTCGTGGTGAGGTAGCTCAGCTGGTTAGAGCGTGGCACTCATAACGCCGAGGTCGAGGGTTC
>PLAH01000124.1 GCA_003134045.1 Gammaproteobacteria bacterium | reverse complement strand
AGGGCGAGGACGATGGGTTTTGTTAAGAAATTGTTAAGGACTTGGGCCATCTGCGTCACACCAAAAGAATGAACGTTCATTCTCAGTATGGGTTGCAGCGTCCCGCCGCGCAACAGCTGAAAGTCGACGATTCCTCCGGGCAATTCAGACTGCAGCGCAACTTGTCCGACGCACAGGGTCAAAACGCCCACATTGGCAGAAGCCATAGCGGCCCATCCATCGACCCATCCGAATACGAACGCTCAATCTCAATGGCCGCTTTCCTCGGAACCATTCACACTATTTAAAACGAAGTCAAATTTCAGGACGTAGAAGTTTTCAACACTATCCTTGCCATCGGGTGTTGGGTCGGGTGGATACTCCTCCCAATGCGTAATCAAGGATGAACGAACTCCGAACACGGCGTCGGAATCCAAATATCTATCGCCGTCGCGAAACACATGGGTAACCAATCGTTCGAAGCCCGGCGCCTCGATCATGAAATGCATGTGCGCCGGTCGCCATGGATGACGGCCAACGGCACTCAGCATTCTACCGACCGGGCCGGTCCGGCGCGTTCGCCATACGATCAATCGCTTCTTGAGTTATGGTGTTCTCGTCGATATGTCTCATTGCCCGTCCTGATTGCGCATGTCTCATTACCGAAGCGGTGGTGCGCCTTCCCAGGCTCGTTGCAGCAATGCCCGAATCTTCGCGCGCTCGACAGGTTCTGGATTCCAGTACGGATTTTGCAAGGCGATGTCCGCCGCTTTATCAAGGTCCGCCTCCGCCATGCCGAGTTCGCGGAGCGCAGTAGGAGCTCCGTTCGAGCAAGCCATCTCAAAAAACGCGAGCGGCGCGCTTTCACTCTTAAGAGCCCGTTGCATTCTGGAGAGCGCGCCGGGGATCGCAGGCCCGTTGTAGGCGATTGCGTGCGGCAAAATAACCGTGTGCACCTCGGCATGGGGTAAATTGAAACTTCCGCCCAACGTATGGCAGAGCTTATGGTGCAAGGACATGCCGACGTTGCCGAGCACCGTTCCACATAGCCACGCTCCGTACAACGCGTCGCTGCGAGCATCGATATCACGGGGATTGCGCTTCAATATCGGAAGTGCTGCAGCGATCGCTCGAATTCCTTCCTCCGCCATCAAGTCCATGACCGGGTTGCCATCCTTTGCATACAGCCCTTCGGCCGCATGAGCCATGGCGTTCATGCCGCTGGTGACGGTCAATTGGAGCGGCAGTGTAAGCGTCAATTCGGGGTCATAAATCACCGTGCGCGGCAACACCCGGACATCCTTACCGGTGCGTTTCAAGCCGCCCTCGGTAATGCCAAAAATAGGCGTCATTTCCGAGCCTGCGTAGGTCGTAGGAATCGCGAGGATCGGCAGACCGGACTCGAGCGCAATCGCCTTGCCGAGTCCCGTGGTCGATCCGCCACCTATTGCGACCGCGCAGTCGGCGCCGAGCCGCCTCGCTACAGCCCGGGCCTCTTGAGCAGTTTCAATCGGGACGTGCATCTCCGCCTTGGCGAAGACGCCTGCGGCCTGTGAGCCAAGAAGAGCAGCGACTCTCTCACCTGCATCCAACTGCTGGGCAGTGCATAAAACAAGTGCTTTCGTGGCTTTGAGTGCCGCGATTTCTTGCGGGAGCGATGCCAACGAGCCCGCGCCAAAAACGACTCTCGATGCAGCGCAATTGTAAGTAAAAGCTTTATCGCGCATACCACGGCGCGATTTTGGCATCCACATTGACCCAGACGGATTTCACCTGGGTGTATTCGCGCATGACCTCAAAGCCCATTTCGCGCCCATAGCCGGATTGACCGACGCCGCCGAAAGGCGACGCCGGGTGCACCCGCTTGTAACTATTCAGCCATACCATGCCACTCTTCAACTCTCGGGCGAACAAATGGGCCCGCGCCAGATCGCGCGTCCAAAGGCCCGCGCCTAAGCCATATTCCGTGCCGTTCGCGATTTGCAGTGCTTCCTCGTCGCTCGAGAACGTGAGTACGGTTACAAACGGACCGAACACCTCCTCTTGGGCGACGCGGTCTTTAAATGATCTTGCCCGCACAATCGTTGGCTCGATGTAAAAGCCATCCGCTAACGACGGGTCCGCCGGCGACTTGCCTCCGCTCAGGACACTGCCTCCCTGCTCACTCGCAGTCGCCACGTAACCCAGAACGCGGTCACGATGCAACATGCTGGTCAAGGGACCCATCTCGGTTGCCGGGTCGAGCGGGTTTCCCAAGCGGATGGATTTCGCCAGCGCGATGAAGCGCTCCAAGAACTCATCGGCAATCCTCTCGTGCAACATCAGGCGCGAACCTGCAATGCAGGCTTGCCCCTGATTGTGAAAGATGGCCCAAGCGGAACCGTTTACCGCAGCTAAGAGGTTGGCATCTTCGAAGACGATGTTCGCGCCTTTGCCCCCCAACTCGAGTTGTACTTTCTTCAAATTTCCCGCAGAAGCCTGCACGATTCGGCGACCGGTCGCGGTCGAGCCGGTGAACGAGATCTTGGCGATATGCGGATGTTCCGCTATGTATTGTCCGGCGACAGATCCAAGACCCGGCAAGACATTGACAACGCCATTCGGTATGCCCGCTTCGGTCATCAATTCAGCAATTCGCAGTGATGACAGGGGTGTGATCTCGGCCGGCTTCATCACCACGCAGTTGCCGGCGGCAAGCGCTGGCCCAAGCTTCCAACTGGTAAACATAAGGGGGAAGTTCCAGGGCACCACTTGTCCGACCACGCCGATCGCTTCACGAGACGTATAATTGAGGAACCCCGCGTCCACAGGAATGGTGGTACCCTCAACCTTATCTGCCATACCGCCGAAGTAACGGAAACATAGTGCCGTTCGGGGGACATCCAAAGCGCGGGAATCACGCAGCGGATGCCCTGTGTCGAGAGACTCCAGGCGCGCCAGTTCCTCGGCGTTCGCTTCGATGAGGTCCGCCAAGCGCAGCAAGATGCGACCCCGATCGCTTGCACTGGCGTGAGACCAGGCTGGAAACGCCGCGTGGGCCGCCGCCACGGCAGCATCGACGTCCGCTCGTCCCGCCATGGAGACCTCGGCAATCGCGGTGTTGTCGTGCGGATTGACCGAGGTCAGTGTTTCTCCGCTTTTCGCATCCACGAACTTACCGTCGATAAACAGCTGGTGTTGAATTTTGGATCGTAGACCCGCTTTCTTCCGCACATCCTCGACACTCGAAGCCTGGTCGTTCATTTGACTACTGTTGCCCTATTTTTTTGTCACGTTAAATAAATTATAACGCGGTGAAAATGATCCATTGTTCGTGAAACGCCAATTCAGAGCTCGAGTCACTGATGGCCTTGGAGTCCCGCTCGCTTGCCAAGTCGTCGATGACGAGTTCATTGCTGCGGCGACGCGGCATCAATCTGCGAGGAGCCGTACGACTCGCTGTCCTCAGGTCTTGCCACGTCGATCGCGTCCACACAGTTCAGCCAAACGAGCGCGCGCTCGATACACCTTGGTCTCGACCGCCTTTGCGCTGACCCTCAGGAGCTGGCCCGCCTCTTCGTATGAGAGGCCCTCGAGCGCCGTCAACAGCAGAGCTTCTTTGAGTGCGCGGGGCAATCTTTCTAGTTGCTTCCCGAGCACCTCGAGCTCTTGGTCGGCTTCGGCAATGGCCGGCGGCTGAGGCGCGGGGTCGGCAAGTTTCATCGTTTGCTCATCGCGCGCGCGACCGTTGATGAACCGCCTCACCGCTTCACGGCGACTACGGTCTCTGCACTTGTTCAGGGCAATGCGGCGCAGCCAAAACTCGAAAGGACAATCGTTTTGATAGCTCGACAGTGCGCGCCACGCGGCGAAGAACGTGTCCTGCAAGATGTCGTAGGCGTCCGTGGCATTTCCTACATACCGGTAGATGAAACGGTAGGTGCGAGCCTTGTGGCGGGTGATGAGTCTCTCGAAAGCGCGATCATCTCCGCGGACCGTGAGTGCCGCCAATGCGCCATCGCTGTCCGGGTCGACGTGACCCGACGAATTGGAGCAAAGTACGCCGTCGGCAAATGCAATTCCGCCGACTGGCATCGCCAACTTTCGGTTGATACCAAACAAATCGCTGCCACTGAGTTCCATGCCCCCCCCTTTAGGGCCTCACTGTACCGGCGCTCTTTCGCCTGGAAGCGACGCGATTGCAGCATGGTGGAAAAAACAGTATTCACGGATTGCGCGGAATGGCAAACCCGGACGGAAGCGAGCTTTTAGCTCGGCGGCGTCATCAGGGCTGCCACAACTTTTTCGTCAAATACGACTTGCTGCTGATCAGACATTACGGAGCGCAGCTCGAGCACATAGGCGACGGTCTCATGCTGCAATTCACCGACGATGCCCTTCAAGTCGTCAATAGAGGACTCGACCTTGGGTCCCAATCGCATTTCTACCGCCAAAGCATCCGCCAGCTGAGAGTTGGCGGCCGCGATGCGCGAACGCAGCTTGCGGCGTTTATTCGAATACCGTATTTCAATATCGTCTATTCTCGCCTTCTGGCTTTGCGTCAACCCAGCGAGTCCACGCCTGGTTAGTTCATCGACTGCCAGCCGCAAGGGAGCAGGCGACGTCGACTCAGGATGAAATTCGTGGGTCCCGAGCCATACCCCGGCAAAGCCGGAAAAGCCTGCCAACGCGATCGTCACCAAAAGCTGTCGTTTGTAGGGCGTCATTGATTGCTCGCCAGCAGCGAGGATGGTGCTAGGGTCGCTTCCTCAGCCAGCAGTGCCGCCTCGCTGCTGTTCGTCGTACGACGGTGTAGTTGATCGCCTATACCCGTTGCCAACCCGCTCGCAAGCGCCGTCACGGTAATCAATACGGGCACCGTCAGGGCGCGCATGGCTTTCACGCCATCGCGATGCGCAGCGATACGGGACAATACCGCAGCCTCCAATTTCGCAAGTGAAGGATCAGAGTCAAGGGTTCGCATAGTCACTTCCGTGCAAATTGACCAAAAATTGAATTCGGGCGAAATGTACCCCTTGGATACTAAACGCAGCCGGCGGTCATTTCCCTCTCTCTATAGGAGCAGCACTCCGGATAAGGGAGGCGGCCTGGCGCATATACGGGCCGATGCAATGCACCAAACACGACGGTCCCCAGAGGATTAAGGGAGGCCTTTTCGCCACAAAAGGGTGGGTCGGCCTCACTTGAGCATGGATTATCGAGCGGTGTAAGGTGTAAACATGCGTCATTATTCGCGAAATGCAAATTTAAGGATATATTGAGGCCATGGATACATTTCTGTGCATTCAGGCGTTCGTCCGCGTCGCGGAGACCCAGAGTTTTGCCACTGCGGCGCGCCAGCTCGGGGTGACGCCCTCGGTGATCACCAGCCGCGTCAAGCAGTTGGAAAAGCACGTCCACGCCGCGCTCTTTCATCGCTCGACTCGCAAGGTGGCCCTTTCAGAAACCGCGGAAGTGTTCTTCGAGGAATGCGTGGCCCTTTTGGCCAAGGTCGATTCACTCACCGATCGAATACGTCAAACGCAAGACACCCCAATGGGATCGCTGCGGCTGCAAGTATTGCCAGGCTTCGCATTAGGTCCATTCGCGCGTGCATTGAGGGACTTCAGCCTCGAATACCCTCATATCAGCTTGGATATCACAGTCAGCGATCAGGCGGTGAATCCAATCGATGAGGGATACGATGTGGCGCTACAAATATTTCCGCCCGGTGCGGAAGTTCTGATCGAGCGACGTCTGTTCACCGTCCGCCGGGTGTTCTGCGCGTCGCCGCAGTACCTAAAGGAGCGCGGAGTGCCCATTCGACCGACTGATCTGCTGAACCACGATATTTGCCTCTACTCGGCGTACCCCACCCGCAACAGATGGGCCTTCCGCCGAGGTGATGAAGAAATTTCGGTCGAGTTGCCGGCTCGGGTGCACAGCAACTCCGTGCACTTGCTTCGCGATTTCGCACGCATCGGTGGCGGCATTACCTGCTTGCCGACGCTGGTATGCAGCGACGATCTGGTCAGCGGCGATCTGATTCCCTTGTTGACAGACTATGAGATGCCGGCGTTGGAATTGCTGGCAATCTACCCCATAACCCATCGTGGTACCGTCAAGGTTAAATTATTCGTAGAGTTCATTCGAAAACGCTTCTCTGGCCTAACCGAGTGGGACCGCGCGTTGCAGAACGTTGCCGGCTTCATCCCGAATGCAGAGGAGGCCAAGAATTAGTGGGTTGGAAACAGCGGCCGCCACCACGGCGTCGTGGCGATGATAATGAGAAGAGTCTGCCCATAGAGCACGACGCTGCGTCGGTGCTTTGCCGCATCGCTACGGCCGCGGCGGACAATCACCGCGGACACATGCACGTCGATGAATGCGACGGTCATGATCAAGCCGTGATAAACGCCAAAGAAAAGCAAGTCTGAGCCTGCCGGCAGCCCCTCTGCGACGTTCAGGGCGACGTTGGTCATCGGACTGAACACCATGTAAAGCGACACCCCCATCAAGAATTGAACGTCAACAGCCAAGCCGAATAGTTTTCCGCAGTACGAAACGCCGGGTGCCCAAGGAAGGCCCTGCACCCAACCGCGCACTGCCGCGCAGATCGCCGCGATACCGGCAAGCAGTACCACCCATCGCCACCACGCGTGTGCAAGCAACACAAATTCGTACATTGAAGCAGTTCAACTCCCCGCGTACCTTGACATCCTGCGCTCACACCGCGCGATGCCCATCAGGTTTGATAGTCTACAACACGTCTCTCGATCCGCAGGGGCCCCAGCAGTCTCCGCAACTCATCGTGTATGGGATGGGTTTCATAGCCTTTCAACGCAGGCCAGCTCTCGAACTCACCATACAGCAGCAGGTCCGCCGCATCAGGCCCGTCGGCGCGATTCACGCCCAGATCCAGGCGCAACAAACCGGGCACCGACGCCCGCATGGCCGCAACGTTTCCTTCCAATTGCTCGACGACGACCAGCCAATCCGCACGCTTCGCCTCATCGCGCAGCCGCCACATGACGACGTGATGGATCATGAAACAGCCTCCGTGACGTTGCGTGGACGCGATCGGCCACCCGCCGTCGACCGCACGAACAAATTTACCAACTGCGTTACCATGGCCTCGCCGAGCGTCTCGGTACCGCTCAACGTAACGGATTGGCGGTAGTAGCGAGTCACGTCATGCCCTACACCGATGGCGATAAGCTCCACGTCAGGACAACGCTCGATCTCGGATATCACCGAGCGCAGGTGGCGATCGAGATATTCGGGATCATTCGCATTTATAGTGGCTTCGTCCATGGGCGCACCATCGGAAATCACCAGTAGCAGCTTGCGTGATTCTCGCCTGCGCCGTAACCGCTTATAGGCCCACAACAGCGCTTCGCCGTCGACATTCTCTTTGAGAAGATCATCAGCCAACATAACGCCCATTCGCCTGCGCGCGCGCCGCCACGGCTCGTCAGCATTTTTATACACGACGTGTTGAAGCTCGCCGAGGCGGCCGGGCTTCGGCGGTCTGCCCGATCCCATCCACTGTCGGCAAGGACGACCACCCCGCCAATCGCGGGTCGTAAATCCCAGGATTTCCGTATTCACTGAACAGCGTTCCAGTACACGCCCCAAAAGCTCCGCACACGCCGCCGCCGTTGCAATTGGCTGGCCCAGCATCGAGCGCGAATTGTCGACCAGCACGGTGACCACGGATTCGGGGAATTCCGCCTCTCGCTCACGCTTGTAGATGACTGGCTCGAAAGGGTGAGTCAACAGCCGCGTCAGGCGGCTGACATCAAGTACACCGTCCTCCTGATCAAACTGCCAGGAACGCAGTTTCAGGCTCAGGAGTGTCCGCTGCAGGCGGTGCGCCCAACGGTTCAAAGATGACGCCGGCTCACCAATGCGTTTATCAAGCTCCTCTCGGAGGCGGACGAGTGTCGCCCCATCGTAGAGCTCATCGGCAAGCCGTTCCGAATCATACGCGGTTGTGAAAATGCGATACTCGTCGGAGGAGCTGCGGCTCAGTTCGGTACGCTCACCGGCAAGCGACTCCGCCGCGGCGGGGTCCGGCCGTCCTTCTAACAACGCATCGGATCGTGGAGGAACGGCGGCACTCTCCTCGCTTCTCGTTTGTATCGCCTTGGCCGACGCCCGCGCATCGGCGCCATCATCCTCATGTCCTTTCCCGGGATTGCGGTGGAATCGCAGCGACGCTCGATCCGGCTCGATTACCTCAGCCACGATCTGCAATGCACGCTGAGAAAATGCCGCCTGATTGTTTACACACTCGGCCAAGAGCTCCAGTAGTCTCGCTTGTTCGGGCGTCATCCAGACTCGCCACGTGGACGAGAGCGAGCGCAACGCCGTTTCGGGCAACGGAGCACCGAGCGGCAATCGGGCGATCAGCGCATACGTCTCGACCCAATCCGCGTTTGCGCCGCGAATTACCGCTTCCGGGCGCGCCCGAACCCAACGCTCCTCTGCAAAGGCCGCCAGGTTGCTCCACATCCCCGCATAGTGTTGTGAGCCCAGCCTCTCGACACGATTCTGCTCGAGCATTGAAAACAGCAGCCGGCCGGGACCGGCGGCGGGCTGATGGCGCTCGAAATAGCGACGGTCGCTGTAGCGCGCCCGCACTGCGAGGGCATCCAAATTACCACGCCAACGCGCAATCTCTTCCGCACGTGGACTCCCGGTCGGCTCCATCACCGACCCCCGCCAGGCCCCACTCGCCATTAGCGCCGCGCGTTGAATTTGCCCCCCCGGAGGCGTTGCAAGCGCTCGGTAGACTGCCCTCCCGGCAACCTCGCGCCCGCCGCCTGGTAAACGGCATTGTTTCATGGCCCACTCGGCGCCGGCGGTTCAAGGTCGCGGCCGAAGCAACGTTGGTAGAGTTCGGTAACAATCGACCGTTCCGCTTCATCGCACCTGTTGAGGAACGTCAAACGAAAAGCGCGATCGACATCGCCGAAAATCGCCACGTTCTGCGCCCAATTGATGACGGTGCGGGGAGACATCACCGTCGAGAGCTCACCGCCCGCAAACGCAATACGCGTGAGACCGGCCAACTTAACCATTTGCGCGATCAATTCAAGCCCGCGTGGAGAACCGTACTGTGGGACGCGCGCGACGACAATGGCGATTTCAGTCGAGGCCGCCAGGTAGTTGAGCGTGGCTATGACTTGCCAGCGATCCATCTGCCCTTGGTTGAGAGGCTGGGTTCCGTAGTACATTCCGCTCGCGTCGCCCAGACCCACCGTATTTGCCGTGGCGAACAAACGAAAGGCCGCATGTGGCTGCAAGACCCGATTTTGGTCCAGCAAAGTCAGCTTGCCATCCGCCTCCAAAACCCGCTGCAGCACAAACATGACGTCCGGCCTGCCGGCATCGTACTCGTCCAATATCAGTGCAACGCCCCTCTGCAGCGCCCAGGGAATGATTCCCTCGCGAAACTCGGTGACTTGCGCGCCCTCTCTGAGGGTGATCGCGTCCTTCCCGATCAGATCGACGCGACTTATATGCCCATCGAGATTGATACGCACACACGGCCAGTTCAAGCGCGACGCGGTCTGTTCAATGTGCGTGGACTTTCCAGTACCGTGGAAGCCCTGCACCAACACACGTCGATTGTGCATGAAGCCTGCAATCACCGCCAAAGTGGTGTCAGGATCGAACCGATAGGCTGGATCCAGCGCCGGAACATAATCGGTCCGTTCACGAAAACCGGGGCACTGCAAGTCAGTGTCTATCCCAAAAACCTCCCGCACCGATATGATCGCGTCGGGCCCTGCGATCATGTCAGACACAGTCATCGCCTGCGCTCAAAATGACCTGGCCATCGACGGTACTCACGGTCACCCTCTCCAAACCAAGACCTTTCGCCGGCCCCGCGGTGCACTTGCCGTCTTGCAGCCGGAATATCGCACAATGCCAGGCGCACATGATTTCCTCGCGGGCCAGCAGAAAAAATGTCTCCGGACGTGAGTTCAGAGGCAGGGAAAAGTGCGGGCATTTATTGACATAGGCTTGAACTCCAAGCGGACACCGATACAGCAGCAAGCTCAGCGCCTCCTCACCGTCACCGTATCGCTTTTCCCTGCACTCGCCGATGGGAATGCTGTCCACCCGACAAAGCGGGGTCCCAGGGGCCGGGGCGTACCGGTGTTCGCGCCAACCCATGGGACTCAACAATCAAAATTCAATGGGATATGGCTTGAGCTTGCCGGTCTCGTACATTTCCGGCAGCCCAGGCGTTGCGTTCTCCCACACCAGTAACATGGATCGTTTGCGGGAAAACCCTTGATGTCGAATGTCGGCCGGCATAGCCGCAACATCACCGGCCTTCATCTTGATTTTGGCGCGCAGCGCGCCGGTTTGCTTATCTTCAATGGACCAGTCCAACTCATCGCTCAGTTGAATGAACCACTCCACACGATCGTTACCGTGTTTGATCGGCAATATGTATTCCTCCGTGGTCGGGCAGCACAGGCTACGACCGCAGACGGAGGAGACCGATGGATTCCAAGTCACGTCGGAGCGCGATAGGTACGCGAACAGGCTCATGGCATGCACTTCGTTCTCGAAGCCGGGCTCGGCGTGAATCTCCGGCTCATCCTGCGATACATCCGCAAAGGCACGATTGACCGGATATCCGTTGCTGTCCCTGCGCAGCTCGGCGTCGCCGGGCAGTCCCGGCATGCGTTTGCAAGCCTGACGTTCCCGATCGATGGCACCGCGGTTATGCCCATTCTTGGAACCCACCCATGATTTGCCCGTTTCGTCCGGCGAGGCAAATGGATCGAATCCCTCATTGGTCCAATCGTCCAACATGGCCTTAAAAGTCGCCATGATTGCCGGGGTGTCGAAAGTCTCGGTGAGATCCAGTCCTTTCGTGCTGTATGCCGGATTGTATCGCCCGGCGAACAGCTCCACCTGGCCGTACAAATTGCGCGTACCGATTACATCGTCAAGATTGACCCAGCCATAAAAGAATCCCCACGCCACGTCACGCATGATCGCGCGCAAGAAAGCATCCGCGGATGCGGTGTGCGTCATGGTCTGACCCTTGGCTGGCCAGGTGATATGCGCGAAATATTCATCGCGACTGAAGTTGAAACTACCCAGTGTGAAACTGCGATATCCGGTTCGATTGCTGGCCGCGGAGGCCTTCACCGTCGTATCGTTTGCTGTTTGTGCACTCATGATCCTTTACCTCTATGAAGTCCACCAAATCGTTGCCCTGACAAGAGCGACTGTGTCACTTGTAGCAAATCTCGGCCCATTTCTGCACCGAGAGTTCACCCTCCAAAGTCTGCATCAACATCACGCCCGGCGTGCTGGCCAGAAATCGATACGCAGCGCCCTGAGGCAACAGGGCTTGGTGGCCCCGCGACGCTTTGATATGCCCCATCTTCCTGCCCACAGGCTCCCCCTTGATCGCCACGCTGCCCTTCTTATCGGGCGCCGACAGCGCAAGCGGCGCGTCCAGTTTCACCAACTCCACCTCGACGACTCCGTCCAATACAATGGCAAATTCATCATGCGCCGCGGTGTACCAAACCGACGTGCCTTCCGCTCGCAGCACCTCAAGTACAT
>PLAH01000150.1 GCA_003134045.1 Gammaproteobacteria bacterium | reverse complement strand
ACAGATCCGCGGGCTCTCCGCCGGCGCGCTCCAGCACCTGCGCCCAGCAGGATCCGCCCAGGCGGTTCCGGCCCTCGCCCAGATCGATGAGCAGCAGGCGCGACTCGCCGCTGAGGTCGAGTTGCGGCGTCAGGGTGCGCCGCGCGTCGCGCACGGGCGCGAAGGCCGAGATGATGAGGGACACGGGCGCGAGCACGGCGTGCGCCCCGCGCTCATCGGTCCAGGCGGTGCGCATGGACAGCGAGTCCTTGCCCACCGGGATGGTCAGGCCGAGGGCGTGCACAATTCGGCGCCCACCGCGCGCACGGTCGCATACAGATCCGCATCCTCTCCCGGTTCGCCGCACGCCGCCATCCAATTGGCCGACAAGCGAATGTCGCCGAGCCTGCGAACATCCGCGGCCATGATGTTGGTGATGGCCTCGCCCACGGCGAGCCGCCCCGACGCCGGCGCATTCAGCACCGCCGCGGGCGCGCGCTCTCCCATGGCCATGGCCTCGCCGGCATAGCCTTCGAAGTCGCTCAGGCTGACCGCGACGTCCGCCACCGGGACCTGCCACGGGCCGACCATCTGGTCGCGGCTCACCAGGCCCCCCACCGTCCGATCGCCGATGGTGATCAGAAACGACTTATCCGCGACCGTCGGCAGGCACAGCAGCCGATCCAGGGATTGCGCGATCGTCGCGCCCGCCGTCGTCAACGGGCCTAAGTGCTTGGCCCTGGTCCGCACGTCGCGGATCATGCGCGGCGCCTTCCCCAGCAGGACCTCGATCGGCATGTCGACGGGGCGGCGACCCGCGGGACGGCCGTCCGCCGGCGCTTCGGCAACCCACGGATCGTCGACCCGGAGCAGCCCATCGGCCGTGATCTCCCCGACGAGGGCCATGGGGCAGCGCTCGCGCTCGCACAGCGCCGCGAACTGTGCTGCGGTCCCGGGCGCCAGCGCCAGCACGTAGCGCTCCTGCGCCTCGTTGCACCAGATCTCCATGGGCGACATCCCCGACTCGGCCACCGGAATTTTTCGCAAGTCGATCCGGCCGCCGCGGTGGCTGTGGGCGATGGCTTCGGGGAGCGCGTTCGACAACCCGCCGGCGCCCACATCATGAATCAACAAAATGGGATTGGCCTCACCCATCGCCCAGCAGCGATCGATGACCTCCTGGGCCCGTCGCTGCATTTCGGGATTGCCGCGCTGCACCGAGGCAAAATCGAGTTCGGACGAGCTCTGCCCGCTCCCGACGGACGAGGCCGCGCCGCCGCCCAGGCCGATGAGCATGGAGGGGCCGCCCAGGACCACGAGCGGGGCTCCCACCACGACGTCGCGCTTCTCGACCTGGCCGCGCCGCACGTTGCCGAGGCCGCCCGCGATCATGATCGGCTTGTGATACCCGCGGATCACTTCCCGATCGCCGGCCGGCGCGCTGCCCTGCTCGAATACCCGGAAGTACCCGCAGGTGGCCGCACGGCCGAACTCGTTGTTGAAGGCCGCGGCGCCCAGCGGCGCCGCGATCATGATGTCGAGGGCCGAAGCGATGCGGTCGGGCTTGCCGAAATCCCGTTCCCAGGGCTGAAGCATGCCCGGGATCTTCAGGTTCGACACCGAGAAGCCGGTCAATCCGACCTTCGGCTTGGCGCCGGTTCCGGTGGCCCCCTCGTCGCGAATCTCGCCGCCCGAGCCCGTTGCCGCGCCCGGAAAAGGCGAGATCGCGGTCGGATGATTGTGCGTCTCCACCTTCATCAAGATGTCGACGGGTTCGCTCGACCCGCCGTAGCGATGCGTGAAAGGATCGGGGAAGAATCGCGTGGCCGTGGCGTCTTCGATGACGGCCGCATTGTGCCGATAGGCGGAGAGCACGCCGTCGGAATTGCGGGCATAGGTCGCACGAATCATGTCGAACAGCGAATACGGCATGGAGGCGCCGTCCACGATGAACTGCGCATTGAAGATCTTGTGCCGGCAGTGTTCAGAATTCGCCTGCGCGAACATCATCAATTCCACATCCGTGGGATCGCGGCCCAGCTTGCCGAAGGCCCTCACCAGGTAGTCGATTTCGTCGCCGGACAGCGCCAGGCCCCACTCGGCATTGGCGCGCGCGAGCGCCGCATGCCCGTCGCCGGCCAATTCGACCACCCGCAGCGGCCGCGCCTGCGAACTCTGCAGCGAGCCGGGCAGGCAGTCTGCGCCGGGCCAAACCGACTCGGTCATGCGGTCGTGCAGCAGGGCTCCCCATCGACGCAGGTCGGCGTCCGCCCCTTGCGCGGAGGTCTCGATGAAATACAAGGTGCCGCGCTCCAGGCGCCGGACGTGGTGCAAACCGCACACATGAGCGATGTCGGTTGCCTTGCTCGACCAGGGCGAGACCGTCCCGGTCCGGGGCGTGATCAGGAGTTGCCGGCCGCGGTCGGCCCCGGGCGGCCCCTGCGGCCCGTAGGTCAGCAGTTTGCCGAGCAGCTCGAGTTCCTTCGCGTCGAGCGCCTGCGAGGCGTCCACGAAATGCACGTAACGGGAGGTGACGCCGGCAATGCGCGGGTCCACCGCCTGCAGCGACCGCAGCAGCTTATCGAGACGGAATTGCGACAGCGCGGGCGCGCCGAGCAAGCTGAACATGGCGAATTTTAACTTAAATTGGGGAGTGAAACTGGGGCGGACCGCGGGCTACTTGCGCACGTTCGAGTCCCCGCCCGGCGTGTAAATCGGAACGGGAAACTGCGACACGTTGGAGCCCTCGAGGGCGACGATCTTGCTGACTCCTTGCTTCTTGACTTCGTCGATCCGCAGCACCGAATGCATGGGCAAATACGTGCGCTTCACCTCATGGAACTCCGCCTTGATCCTCTCCTCGGTGGGGTCCACGACGACGCTCGACCGCTCGCCGAACACGAGTTCCTCGACCTCGATGAAGCCGAAAAGGCTGCCGTGGCTCACCTTGCGGGCGTAGATCTCATAGACCTTGCCTTGATTCACGAACAGAACTTTGAAAATGTGACTCGCGGCCATTTAGTAGGCTCCCGGCATTGCTAGCATTTCACCATATTATACGGGCACTTAGCGCAAACCCTCGGACCCGTTGGAGCGAGCAGACATGACCTTGCGCTTAAGCGTTGTCAGCGAACATGGAATCCGCCTAGGAACAGCCTCAACCAAAGTGTTCGGTGTGCACGGCGGCAGTATCGGCCGCGGCACCGACAATGAGTGGATTCTACCCGACCCCGAGCGATACCTCTCGGGCAAACATGCCCGGGTCGACTTTCGGGCCGGCGTCTACGTGCTCGTGGACACGAGTTCGAACGGCACCTTCGTCAACGGTGCCCAGGTACCGCTCGGCAAGTACCACGATTACCAGCTGAAAGACGGCGATTACGTGCGCTTGGGCGAATACGAATTGCTGGTCAGCATCGACAAGGGCAACGACTTCCCGCCCGACGAGAGCGCCATCGTCGCGTACGACGGCCAATCGCCCTCCTCGGCCGTCAGAAAGTCCACCGCCAACGATCTGGGCGCGGATCTCGATTTGAGCGAACTGCTGGAGTCCAGCGATCTGACGGAGCTCGACTCCGGCGTGCGGCCGCGCGATGCCTACGGCCAGAAAGTCGGACCGGCCAGTGCTCTGCGCGACGCGCCGGATGACAGCCTGGGTACCCCATGGCACATGATGACGCGTCCGCTCAAAGTGGACGGCAAAGTGGCCAACGTCGTCGACGCCGCGCCGCCCGGCCAGGGCGGTGCGAACTCACCGCTGTCCCGTTCGCAATCGCCGGTGCTGTTCGACGGCGATTTCGACATCGGCCTCACCGCCTTCTGCCGCGGCGCCGGCGTCGACCCGCGCTCCATCACCCCCGACGCGCGCGCCGCCGCACTGCAGCTTGCCGGCCAGCTGCTGCGCGAATCGGTGTTGGGGCTGATGGACCTCAATCACAACCGCAACGAGTTCCGTAACCGATTTCGCATCGCTGCGCAGGCCGATGACGGCCCCGAGTCGCCGCTGAATTTCTCGCAGGGCGTGGATGAGGCCCTGGTTCGCCTGTTGACCACCGTGTCCACGCGCGCAGGCTCGGTCGAAGCCATTCGCCACAACTTCCGCGAGCTGAAGGCGCAGAATGTGGCATCGCTCACCGCCATGCGGGCCGCATTCGAGGAGTTCCTGGAGCGCGTCGACCCCAAGGAATTGGAAGAGCGGTTCGACCGCGTCGGCAAGCGCGGGGTGTTCGGAACGCAGAACAAGGGCAAGTATTGGGACCTCTACGCCGAAATGTTTTCGGGTCTGGCACAGCGCCCCGCCGACGGTTTCCCGCATTTGTTCACGGAAACCTTCGCCAAAGCCTACGAAGCCAAGATCCGCACCCTGGTGCCGCCGCGGCGCAGCGCCTTCGGCGCGAATCGCGACGACCCGAACGAGCCGGACAGCAAGGCCGTCGGCGAGACGTAGCGTGGCCCGGCGCGGGGACATGAGCGGCCATGCGGCTCCTGGTCGTTGAGGACGACGACATCGTGGCCGACGCCATCACCCGCGGACTGGTGGCCGCCCACTATGCCGTGCACCGGGTCAACAGCGCCGAGGCCGCGCAGAGCGCCCTGGCGGCCGAGGAATTCGCTCTCGCGGTGATCGATGTGGGTCTGCCGGGAGCCGACGGGCTGACCCTGGTGCGCCGCCTGCGCAGCGCCGGCAAAACCCTGCCGACACTGATGCTCACCGCGCGCTGCACCCTCAACGACAAGGTCAAAGCGCTCGATCTCGGCGCCGACGACTTCTTGAGCAAGCCCTTCGAGCCCGCGGAACTCGTCGCCCGCTGCCGCGCCCTCATGCGCCGCGCCAGCGGCGCGCTCGACGGCGTCATCAAGCTCAATCGCCTGCGCGTCGATCTCGTGGGCCGGCGGCTCAGCATCGATGACGCCGAAGTGGAGCTCACCGCCCGCGAGTGGCTGCTGCTCGAGTGTCTGGTACGCCGCACCGGCCAGATCGTGCCCAAGGAGCGGGTGCAACAAGCCATCGCCAATCCCGAACAGGACATCACCCCCAACGCCGTGGAAGTGCACGTCTCCCGCCTCCGCGCCAAACTCGGCGACGCCGCCGTGATTCGCAGCCTGCGCGGGCTGGGCTACCGGCTGGAAGAAGCGAAAGCGCCGTGAGTTCCTCCATCAGCCGCCAGTTGGTGTTCTGGCTAGCGGTTCCGCTGATGCTGCTCGCCCTGTGCGGCGCGCTGGTGCACTACTTCAACAATGTCGCGCCCGGGGTCATCAGCAGCGACCGGCGGTTGAAAGAGGCGACCGGTGCGTTGATCGCGCACGTGCAGGCCAAGGACGGCCAAGTCGCCGTCGATACGCAATCGCCGTCGCCGGCGCTGCCATCGTCCGAGTCGGTGATGTTCGCGGTCCGCGATCCGCGCGGCCGCCTGCTCGCCGGAAACGCCCTGCTGCCGCCCGTCAGCTTGAGCAGCGACACCAGCCAACTGATCGCGATGACCCAGATCGACCGCCGCACGGTCCGTGCCCTCACCACCCGTCTCGACACGGCAACGGGCGCCGTTCTCCTGACGGTAGCGGACGTCCGCTCGCCGGCCGCGCCCGCGGCACGCTACGGCTTCATGAGCACGCTGCTGTGGGATTTCGTGCAGCTCGACATCACCCTCGTGTTGGTCTGGGTGGGCATTCAATTGGGGCTGCGGCCCATCCGCAAACTACGCGAGGAAATCGCCGCCCGTTCCCCCCAAGACCTGCGCTCCATCGACGAATCCTCGGTGCCGCGCGAAATCGCACCCGTGGTCGTCACGCTCAATCGCCTGTTCATCACATTACAGAAGTCCGTGCAATCACAGCAGCAATTCATCGCCAACACGGCGCACCAGCTGCGCACGCCGATCACCGGCCTTCAAGCACAGCTGCAACTCCTCATGGGAGAGCCAGCTGCGCAACCCGTCAAGGATCGCTTACTCACGCTGCAGGAAGGAATCAAGCAGCTTGCTCATTCGGCCAATCAATTGTTGACGCTGGCGCGAGCCGATCGTTCCGTGAATATCGCCGCCAAAAATAAAATCGTAGCACTCGACAACATCGTCAAGGAAGTAGCCGCCAAATTCATCGACCGGGCCTTGCAATCGAACATCGATTTAGGCATCGACGTTGAGGCCGCCGCTATACTCGCCGACCCAGCGCTGATCGACGATCTTCTGAGCAATCTGATCGACAACGCGCTGAAGTACACGCCCAAGGGAGGCAGCGTCACCGTCAGCGTTCGACAGAAAACAGGCAAAGCTCATCTCGCCGTGGAAGACACGGGTCCAGGCATACCGGAAGAGGAGCGGCAGCGGGTGCGGCAGAGATTCTACCGCTTGCCGAATTCTCCGGGCCACGGCAGCGGTTTGGGCCTCGCGATAGTCGACGAAATCGCGCAGATCTACGGCGCGCAATTAGCGATCAGCGCGAGACAGAAAGGACCGGGAACTCGCGTCTCGATTCAATTTCCGTTAGGTTGACTCAGCGGGGAGCCCGCCTCAGCGCCAGCACGTGGTGTTGGGGTCGGGCGACAAGGTCGACGACGATGCCGATTGGACTCCGGCTGAATTGACGGCAAACGAAACGCATTGCGTATCCTTGGCCTGATCGGTATTCGGCACGACGGTGACCGTCAAGGTGAAAGTAGCCGGCCCCGTGGTGGACGGTGGGGTAATGGCCGGGCTCGCGATAGTGTAGTAGCCGCTCGCAAGGGTGTACGGCCAATTGTTGCCGGCTGGGTAACCCAGACTCGCGGAATCGGTGGTGTAGGTATTGTTGACGCTGAAAAACCGCTCCTCGAGGCTCGCCAGATCGAGCACGGCGGTTTTTGCTTCCGTTCGTCGAGATTTACGTACGTACGATGAATAAGCAGGGATCGCGATCGACGCAAGGATGGCCGTGATGAGCATTGCCACGATCAATTCGATCAGCGAGAACCCTGCAACCTCTGGAGATGTGCGCTTCATGCCATTCGCCTTCGGCGCTACCGCCGTTGTATCCACGTTTCACGGGCACTCGCAATATTGCATTGCAAGTTCGGTGTCAGCGTTGTCGGCGTGCCGCCGACGGTCTGGGTGACGAAAAAGGTCTTCGAGCCTGGCGTACAAGGCGGGTTATTACTGCCGCCGCCCAGATTGCCGTTCTGCGCTCCAACGCCGCCGGTCGTGACGGCGAACGGGGTACCGGTACCGCTGGCGCCGATGCCGCTGATTGTCAGCGATGATGCGCTGCCGGTCGATGTGGAGATCGTACTCGATGCGCCGCTCGAGATCGTCGTGATCGTCTGCGTTCCGATCGCCGGCGGGAAGACGGGTTTCGTGTAGGATCCGCCGGTTGCAGGATTGATCGCCAACGTATAGCCACCTGCTGTTGCCGCGAAGCACATCGTCGCGGAAATAGCCCCGGGTATCGCGGTATTGACGACGAAGGTATCGCCGACGAGCACAGGGTTGTAGATCACCTGCTCGTAGACTGTTGGATTCGCGGAGTTCGTGCCGGTGGACAACTGATTCGGATCGGTTCCATTGGCATACCCGAACGTCAACGGCAAGTACCACCCGTACTGCGGAGTACCCGAACAGCCCGTCGTACCGGCCCAGCATATGGTGTTGTTCGTGACAGTTCGATAGTCGACGCCGGCCACGGTCACTATTTGCGCGCTCTGGGCTTGCAAGTTGGTCGGTGTAAGGCTGCCCGCCGTAAGTCCGGTTGTGGGCGCCGCCGTCCCGTTGAAGGGAAGGGCGGAGTATTGAATGGACGACCTGGCATTCCACCCGGCCAGATTCCAATCCCAGATCCCATAAAGAGATTGCGGCGTAGTCGAGTAGGTCATCGCCGATGTATTGGTCAATGGAAATTGTCGCCCGGTGCCAAACTCGACCAGGACGCGCCGGTTCGGGGCAGCCACGATCGAGGAGATCGACAGCTTGCTGGTAATCGGTTGGCCGCTGGCCGTGGTATACACAGGAATCGATGTGACGCCCCACAGGGCCGGAGAGGCGTTCGTCAGATCGAAACGCCAGATGTTGCCGAGCAGATCCCCGGCATAAACATAGTCGGTGATGTGATCGCCGTCGAGGTCGGCCGTGGATACATAGGCGATGCCGTTGCTCTTCGTGGACGTGCCGGTGCTCAAATAATAGAACGTGGGCGCACCTGTAGTCGTGTTCAGCAGCATGACATAGATGCCCCCATCGCCGGTCGAGCTGCCGAAGCCATTGCCGAAGACGGCTCCCCACTGACCATTATGAAAGCGGCGTATCTGCGGTGTTCCAAACGTGCTGCCAAGATTCAATCCACAGCTCGCCGGCGATGTAGTGGAGGCGTTCGAGGTCACACCTACGCACGCCAACGTCGACGTCGTTGTGCCCGACGCGTTGGTGGTCGTGCTCCAATCGCCGATCACGATGCTCGATGCATTGCCTTCGCTGAACGTCGGGTCCGTGGCGTTAGCCGGGCTGACCGCAATAGCGGGCACCGCCGGATAGGTTATGTTGAGAGCGAACACCCCCGCTCCGCCCGCGCCAAGCCCGCCGACCAACAACGTATGCCATGCACCGCCATAAAACACATCGCCTGTTCCCGGCGTCGCGTCGACATCAAAATGATGCCCATATTGCGGGTCGGAATAATTGCTCGCCGAATTGGGGGTCATAACACCGCCCACCAGAGAAGCGGTTTGAATGTTGTTGAGCACCAGGCCCGGCATGTACGCCAGCATCTCTTGGCCATCATTCTCCGTGCCTACGAAACTCGTACCGGTACCGGTACCGACATAAGCGCCGCTTGTATTGTAGTAACCCGAACGAAAGCCATGCAGAAATCCATCGTTCGAACCGGCGTAAACCACGTTGATCCGAGTCTGCTCTTGCGTGACGAAGGCTGCGTACGTCTGACCAGAATTTTCGGGCATGGTGCCGCCGTTGTATTGGTCGGCCCAGACATTCGGGTACCCCGTTGACGGCGGTCCAACCCAGGTCGGGCTCGAATCGATGACGTCGCCCAGTACGCTGGCACGATCTCGATATCCCGTCGCGGTGAGTGCGCCAGTGCCGGAAGAATTTTGTTCGTTGGTGCGATCGCCGCGCAGATATTTGAGACGATAGTTCTTAACGGTCGAATCGCCGCTGTCGAGGGGTAATAGTGCAGGGTCCGGTGTGGTACCCCATTCGAACGGTATTCCGGTCGATCCGTTCCAAGTGAGCATGACACGCGCCGTCGCGCCCGAACTCGCCGGGTTGGTCGGGCTGGCAGCCGTGATCGGCCCGACCACGCCCGTGCTTGCACAGCTCGCAGGCGCGGGACCCACGCCGGTCAACACACAGGAGGCGTCCCAATTCGCCGTCGGGCTCAAGTAAGCATTGTTATTGACATCGAGCAGCAAAGATTCCGACGTCACCGACCCCGACCAATTGGTTGGATCGTAGTAAGCGAAATATACCTGGCTGCCCTGCACGACCGGTTGAGATTGCTTCTGGTTGCCCGATGCGGAACTCGACGCTGAAGTCTGCGGACTGGCTTGGAAACACATGACCTCATGAATATTGGTCGAACCGCCATCCGAACCGGCAAATCCGAAACGCACATTGGTGGGCAGGTTGCCGTTGCTGGTGGTAATGTTCTGGCCCGTGACCACCGGGATGGATGCGCCGCCGTTATAACTGTACGAGAGAGTCAATAAGCCTTGCGGAGTGATCTTCAAGTTTCTGGTGATCGGCACGCCATATTGGCTGGTGAGTTGTCCGCTCGACCCATTGCCGCGGTAGATTGCAGACTCATTCGCAATCTGAACGCCGGACAAGTTCGAGTATCCCAGTGCCGCGTAGTTGTTGAGCTTGGTGCTCGTCTTGCTGAATGTTCCCGCTGAGGAATTGTACTGCATTACGTAGCCATTGATGCACGTTTGCCGTACCGCCTCCGACGCCGCACTATTGCTATACGCAGACGAATACGTGCTGGTCAGCCCGGGGGAGTAATAACTCGAATAGTTCGTGCTGAGCCACGTCCACGAGGTATTGCCCGAGCCGCGCAAACCCACGCGATTTCCCTGAAATGCCGTGCCGCCATTCAAGGTGTTGGCGCCGGTCGACGTGTTGTCGCCGGGATTCATGAAATTGCCGTACTCGTCGATGCCGATACCGATATACGCGCCGGTCAAGCCGTCGTAACCGCGAGGCAGGCCATTTACCCGGACTTGAGAATCGTAGTTGCCCGTCTCGTTCGTACAGCCGTAGGCGAGGCTGCCGCCGGTCGCGCCAAGGTCGGGATTCTGCGTAGCATCCTGCAAGAAAAAACTGATGCCGTCAGCGCCGTCCCCGCCGCCACCATCGCCTTCATAGGTTTCCGTGGTAAACGTGACTTGGAGCCCCTGCGTACTCACCGGAAACGAGAAGTTCGACAGGATGGCGCCGGATTGTTGTCCCGCCGGCACGTTCGTGAAGCGCAGCGCGCCGCCTTTGGTGGGATCGGTGCCTGGAATGGTGCCGCTCGTTCCTCCGACGAGGGCCTGGCCCGCCCTATTACCCGTATTGTAATAGTAGGATCCGGTGGCCATCGATGCGCAGGACGGAATGAGACCTGGGACGGCCGTCGACGAGCCCGGGATATTGTTGACCGTCGCCGACGTGGTCCCCGCGGTAAGGCACGCGCCTTTGAAGTAGTACCAATTGTTGATGGTGTTGGCCCCCGTAAAGTTCTCGGTATAACTGGTTTGGGCGCGAGCACCCAAGGGTCCGAGCACGAGGAACGCGCATGTCAGCATCATTCCGTTGAGGATCTTGTTCATTAGGGGTTATCCAATGGGATGTCGACTGTTTGAACGATAAACGTACTCTCGACCACGGCCGCGGTGCTCGGGCTCCCGCCGTAACCCACGGCATCGATTTGATACACATTGCCTGTGCCGACGCCGGACGGCGCAGGTCCGACGCCCAGATAAGAAATGTAGAAGACCGGGTAGTTGTAATAGGTACCCGCAGTGACGTTTGCATTCTGCGCTACGACCATTCCGGGAACTTGATAGGTGACGCCAACCTGATTATTAGAACCGTTCTTCCACGGCACGTTTGCAACGTTCCCGGCGCCGACGAGGTTGGGCAGCGTGTTCAGACAGGTCTGCCCGCTGGTGATGCTCGCAGTGATGAGGGTGGTGCATGTGATATTGCCCGTGGCATTTCCGGTCGCCAGCCACCATTCGGCATATTGTTGAGCGCTGACCGCAGCCTGCAGGGCGCGCTGCTTTTCGCGCGTATTGCCCGCGATTTTCTCATCGAGGCCGAAACTATGGAACATGCCGATCGCCAACACGGTCACGACCACGAGCAACAGAATGCTGGTCACCAGCACCATACCGCTCTGATGCGAGCCAAAGCGCGGAGAAATCCTCACGTGTTGACTCCCACCTTGTTCATGATGGCGATGGTCCGGGTTACCGATATGGTCTGCGGTATCGTCGTTGCGGTACTCTGGCCCGGCAGGGTGCCGTACAACGGATTGACGAAGAACAATTGGATCTGCACGGAAATGACATTGGCCCAGTAAGAAGGAGTCGCGTTGATCTGCGTCGCGGTGAGATACGTGTCGGCCGACGAAGTCCCGGAGCCCGTGTTGGTCTGCACGCCGTACACGACCGACATGTACTTCACGCCGCTGACGAGCGTAACCGCCGCGGCAGGCGCGGCTGTGCCGGTCGTCAGAATGCACTGAAAATTACCGGTGCCGTCCACCAGGAACGTGTTGGTCCACGCCGTGGCAGTGGGGCTGGACGCGCCCAGGCAGTTGATCGTCTGATCGCCGTTGACTGTACCCGCCGTCACATACCGAACGCTCACTTTATCGAGAGGGGCCGATGCCGTACCGCCATCGGCACCGATGACCGTCTGCCCTATGGCGGTGAAAGGCGACACGACCAGAAATTCGCTGCTGGCCGTATTGACCAGCGGATTGGGGAAATACCCCGCCGATTGAATGACGTCGTTGAGAAGCGTCATGGCGGTACGCTCGCTATCGTGCAGCTGGGTGAGATTATTCTGGATCCCGCCGGTGCGCTTCATGGCACTCGTCAAGGTCAATAGACCGCCGACCAGAAACAGACCAATCAACACCGCGATCATCAGTTCCACCAGCGTGAAACCGCTTTGCGCAGCGACTGATTGGCGATGACTGTGAATGCTTGAGTTCATGGTTCTACGTTCAACGTGTAGCGGGGTGCCGCGAGACTCGTCATGCTCGTCTGCGCCTGCGCGGAGTTGGCGGCCACCGCGTTTTCTACCCAGGTGATGGTGATCGTGCAGGTGACCGGGCCTGTCGTGACCGTCGGCGTGCATTGGATGGCCGCTGTGTAGCCGGGAAGCAACGGCTGCAACGCAGCAGCCCAGTTTTGGACGTCGTATGCCGCCATTTGCATGGCATTGCAGCTGTTCGCGCCCGCCACGGTGCAGGCCTGGACGGGCTGAAGGTTAGAATCCGTGATGTTTGCGCCGGTGCCGTTCACCCAGGTCACCGTCGCGAGGGGCGTCGCCGAGGTACTGGACCAATAACCCCGGTCAGCATGCATCATAGCCGCAAGGCTCGATGCCTCCAGGGCGGCGATTGCGCGTGTTCCCGCGACGTCCGAGCTTGCCAGAGCCAATGATTCCATTTTGGCGAGTCCAAGCAAACCGATGGAGCAGACGATCAGCGCCACCATGACTTCGACCAAGCTAAAGCCGGCCGAGCGGGAGCGAGGGCAATTCACTATTCGAATGCGTACGGAATTCTTCACGTGCAGGCACCGTTACCCGACGTCGTTCTCTGCACGGTCAAAAGTCCGACGGTAGTGATCGCCAAACAGCGAGTCCAATCAGAATTGGCGGGCACCGAATGCAACACCATCGTTACGGTGTTGCCTGGCCTCGCAATGTTGGCGGCTCCGAATCCTTCGCGATTGAACGTTTCGGCATAGAACCCATTGTCGGCCGTCAAGGTATCGCTGCTGTTGAATGCCTGTGTCAAGGAGGGTTGCACACGGAGAGGTACTGCGCCCGAGGGCACGGTTTGACTGCTGCTCGGATCGGAGAAGACGATCCAGCCTGCAGTCCACACGCTGCTGCTGCCGCCGGTGCAAGTAAGTCCATCGGCGGAAGCGCATACCGTCACGGGCAGACCTTCCTTCAATGCTTCGGAGCGCGCATAGCGCATGTCCGCGAGCAACGCGTTTATTTCCGTGGATATTCGATTGGAGGCCGTGACGTATTTGAAACTCGGCAGGCCAATCGCGGCCAAGACGGCCACGATCAACATGACCACCACGAGTTCGAAGAGGGTGAAACCCGTCGACAAGCGTTTGTGACTGCGAATACACATGAGCGAAGGTTAACGGTGCACCCTTGCTCGAACCTTACGGAGGGGATATTCCAGACGGGATCTGTGAAGAGGGTCGCACTCCCTGCCCGGGCCAGTGACCCGCCAATCAAGGAGGCCGCCGCAAAAAAAAGCCGCGCATGGCGCGGCTTTTCTTATTCAAAACGGCGCGCCAACCCTAATTCGCGCTGTATCCCCGCCCCTCGACGCACGCCATCATCGCGCGACGATAGTCATTGCTGTTCGCCGCGCCGTTACCCGCTTGGCTCGCCGCCCACTGCTGGCACTCGCGCTTGTCGGTGGATTGCTGCTCGTCGCTCTGGCCGTTCTTCGGGTACATGAAGATTTGACCCTGCTGCCCCACACCGGGGCCCGGAGCCGTGTCCGAGGCGCTCGGGCCGCCATCCGACATGTCGGTTGGCGGCAACGCCGAACCGTCCGCACCCGCTGCGGAGGAATCCGTCACTGGCGGCGGATCGGTGGCCGTGTAGCCGTCGTAGGCCGGGTTCCAAGTGTAATATACGTCATTGGCGTAGTAGTACGGCATACCGCCATACCAATACGTCGCGTAGGCCAGCGGCAGAATAGGCAGAAACCAGGAATAGCCCAGTCCGTAATACGCGCGCGGCCAATACCCGCCCCGCCAGTACCCGCCGCCCCAGTAGGCGCCGGTCGAATACCCATGCCGATATGCGCCGCCCGGATAGCCATAACCACCGCGCCCACCGTAGGCCGACCCGTGGAAACCACCGCCATAGCCGTGGCCCACCGCGCCGCCGCCGTAGCCGCGTCCACCGCCATAGTGAGCGCCGCCCGCGTAATGGCCGCCGGCCGAGCCGCCAAAATGACCGCCCCCCGCATGGCCTCCGCCGGACGCATGGCCGCCACCTCCGCCATGACCACCCCCACCGCCACCGTGGCCACCCCCGCCATGCTGTGCGAACGCGGGTGCAGCAACTGCCAGCAAGGCCCCCAACACACCGACTGCGAGACCAAAACGCCCACCCTGGATGCTCATGACTGCCACTCTCCATAAACTCGAAACATCAACACCTAACACATACAACGCAGTCCGGGCCATTTGGTGCACAGGAACATCGAAACCGCGGTCACTCCGTCCGCAGCGCCGCATTGAACATAATATAGGCCGTCCGACCCGGGGCAGCCTCGAAGAAGCGCGAATTGCTCTCGTTCACGATCACCGAACCTACATAGTCACGATTGGCGAGGTTATCAAGGCTCGCGAATTCGCTGAACCGCCAATGCGCCGACTCTTGCTCGAACCCCGCCCTGACGTTGGCCACCCAATAACCCGCGGCCGCATCGGAGTCGCGATCGTCCGTGTAGATGCGCGCGCGGCTCTGCGCCTCGAGCGTGCTCGAGAACCCCCACGGCGCATATTTCCAGGTGACGCCGGCATACAACGCGTTCATCGGGACGGCCGGCAGGTAACTCCCCGCCGCCACCGGCAGATAATTGGCGGGCAGAGGTCCCGCCGTCGCCGGCTGCTTGCAGGGCGTGCCGACGCAGGTGTAATACGCCTGCGCCACGATGGCTCGGATGTACGTGTAGGCCACCCGGGCACTGAAGCCGCCCGGCAGCAAGGCATCGACGCCCAATTCCGCTCCATGCCGCGTGGTCTCGCCGATGTTCTGGTCCACCGTTCTACCGTTCGAATTGGCGAGCACCGCCAACTCGTCCTCGGTCTTGATGTAGAATCCGGCGAGCGTCGCGCGCAGGTACTCGCCGCCGGCCTTGATCCCCACCTCGTAGTTGTCGCTGTGTGCCGGTTTCAAGGCGAGATTCAGGCCCGGCAGGCTGCCGTCCGTCGAGCGGTACGCCAGGTCGTTCAACGTCGGCGTCTCGAAGCCCTTGCCGTACGAGGCATATACGTCGATCGCGGAGGTCGCACGAAACGTCACTCCGCCCACGGGGTCCACGGCAGAGTAGTGCACGCCGCTGTCCGGCTCCAAGATTCCGGGCAGATGATTGTGCGACGACACCTCGACGGCGCTGTTGCGCACCCCGGCGATCAACCGCCAGCGAGCCTGCGGATCCCATTGCGCCTGCAGATATTGATCGAAGTCATACACATGATTGGCTTCATTGCGCCGTACCGCGCCTTCGACGCCCAACTGCGAACCGATGTAATTCAAAAACCCGCGGCGCGCCTCTTCTAAATCGTCGTAGCTCAGGCCGCCGGTGATCTGCAGCGGCGTTCCCGCGATGCTGCGCTGATCGGTCAGGTGTGCGTCGATGCCCCAGAAATTGCGCGACAAATCGATCACGCCGCCGGGATACAGCGGCGCGTTCTGTTGCGTCGCCTGCGGGATGGCCTGGAATTGGGTGGTGGTGCGGTGGCCGGTGTACACCGTGCTGGTGAAATCGTCGTTGCCGGTCAGCTTGTCGTCGTAGACCACGCCGGCCTGCTCCTGCGCCAAATCCTTGCGCGTGTTGTAGGGGATGGCGCCGACGCCCGCCTGTTCGGGGTTGGCCGCGAGCTGCGCGCGGGTGAGCCCAAGAGGGTCCTGCACGAAAGGTGTCTGAATCGCGTTGCCGATGAGCGTCAGCGTCGATGCCTCGTTCAGATCGAGGCGCAGCTTGGCGTTGAAATTATTCCGCTCCGCCTCGCTGTGATAGCGATAGCCATCGGTTTGAAAGTGCGACGCATCGACGACATAGTTGGCCATGCCCTCGGCGCCAGTCGTCTTCAGCGCGTAGCGCTGGGTGTCGAAGGTACCGTACTCGGTGGTGCCGGCGATCGAATAGCCGGGCTTCGCGTCCTCGGTGAAGATGGCAATCACGCCGCCGGAAGAGTTGCCGTACAGCGCTGAAAACGGGCCGCGCAATACTTCGATGCGATCCGCCGACCCCAGATCGAATTGTGAGAACTGGCCCTGGCCGTCCGGCATGGTGCCCGGTATCCCATCCGAATACAGGCGCACGCCGCGAACCCCGAAACTCGATCGCGCACCGAAACCGCGCACCGAGAGCTGCAGATCCTGCGCGTAGTTCTGCCGATTCTGGGCCGACACCCCCGGCACCGTCATCAACGATTCCGATAGATTGACCTGCAGCTGTCCCGTGCGAATCGTGGCCTGATCCACCACGTCGATCGATGTCGGCAGGTCGGCGCTCGACTCGGCGACGCGCGTCGCCGTGACGACGATGGGGGACAGCACCAGGGATGTCTCCGCCGCCGCCGAGTGCCACGCCGCGGCGCACGCCAGGCACACGCTCAGCCCAGCCAAATCCCTCATGTTCATCATTCTCGACCACCCTGCGATTGCAGCCTCTGACACATCGCCAAGCGCTCGACGATGCGGTGGATGTTATGCCATTCGGCAGTACCCGCATAGGCAACCCCCTCGAAGTAATTCCTTCCACGACCGGAGGGTGTTAGCATCGGCTGCTAGTTGGCCGCATGGCCAATCGAGGACGGCATTGAGCAAATTGTTGAATCGATTCGAGCTACGCATTGCGGTCATGGCCGCGATGGCGCTGCTCATTGCCCAGCTCGGGGCGATGTCGCATGCGTACTCGCACGACGCGGCGGTCGGCTCGCCTTCCACGCATCAAACGGGCGCGAGCAGCCACGATCTCTGTAACGACTGCCTGGCCTATGCGCCCCTGCTTGCCGGCGCCGCCGCTCCCGCGGCGCTGCCCTTCGTCGCGCCGCAGGGCCGTGGATTGGCAACCCGTGCCACCGCCCACTCTCTCATCGATCTCTCGCTGACCCTCGCCTTCCGCTCGCGCGCGCCGCCGCACCTCCGCTAACGACGTCCCGAAGTTTTTCCGGCCGCATGGGCGGTCAGCAGCCGCGACGGCGGCCGCGCAGTCCTTAGTCGAGGAGTTCGATTTCATGTTGAGGTTTCAATCCAAAGCGCCGCCGCTGGCGCTGGCTCTCGCCGTTTCCATTGGTTTCCAGCACCCGGCGTCCGCACTCGATGCGCCGCCCGACAGCTCGGGCACGACGCTCGATCCGATCACCGTGATCGCACAGCGTTTGAACGAGGCCCGTAACAGCATTCAGACCCAGACCGGCGCATCCACCTACGTCATCGACGAGCAGGCCATCGCCTCGCAGCCCGGCGGCGACAATCAATTGCTCAATCAGGTCATCATGCAGGCCCCTGACGTGGCTCAGGATTCCTTCGGTCAATTCCACGTCCGCGGCGAGCACAACGGCCTGCAGTATCGCTTGAACGGCATCATCCTGCCCGAAGGCATCTCGGTGTTCGGGCAGTCGTTGGACCCGCGGCTGATTTCTTCGATGACGCTGATCGATGGGGCGCTGCCGGCCGAATACGGCTTGCGCACCGCCGGCATCATCGATTTGAAGACCAAGAGCGGCGTCATCGATCCGGGCGGTTCGATCTCCATTTACGGCGGCAGCCACGGCGAAGTCACGCCGAGCTTCAACTACGGCGGCTCGTCGGGAAGCATCAACTACTTCGTCTCCGGGGATTTTCTGCACAGCGACCTCGGCATCGAATCGCCGGACGGCAGCTCCAACCCGCTGCACGATCACACCAAGCAGTACCATGGTTTTGCCTATGTCGAGGACATCCTCGATGAGCAGAATCGGCTGAGCGTCGCGCTCAGCACCTCCACCGGCAAGTTCCAGATTCCGAACCGGGCGGGTCTTGAGCCCGTGATCGCCAACGCGAACGGCTCGCCGCTCGCGGTCGACGGCCAGACCACGTACCCGAGCGAAGCGCTCGATGAGAACCAGCGCGAATTGAACCATTTTGCGGTCCTCAGCTGGCAGCATTCGCAGGGCGCGTTCGACGTACAGACCTCGGTGACCGCCCGCTACTCGAGCCTCACCTTCTCGCCGGACGAACTGGGCGATCTGCTGTACGACGGCGTGGCGCAACAGGCCTACAAGCAGAACGTAGCCTATGCATTGCAATCGGACGGAGCTTACAAACTCGACGACAAGCACACGCTGCGCGCGGGCATTTTCGTCCAGAGCGATCACTCGAAGAGCGCGACCACTTCGCAGGTGATTGCGCTCGGCGCGGACGGCAATCAGATCGGCTACGTTCCCGAATCCATCGTCGACAACGGTGGCAGGACCGAGTGGATCGAGAGCTTCTACCTGCAGGACGAATGGAAGCTGATTCCCGCCGTGACCGTGAACTACGGCCTGCGCTTCGACAAGTTCACCGCGTTCGCCAGCGGCCACCAGGTCAGCCCGCGCGTGAACGTGGTGTGGCAGGCGCTGCCGGGCACCATCGTGCATGGCGGCTATGCGCGGTATCTGTCGCCGCCGCCTTTCGAGTTGGTGGGCAACGAGACCGTCGCCAAGTTCGCGAACACCACGGCCGCAGCCGAGGTCACGCAGGCCGACACGCCGCAGGCGGAACAGGCCAATTACTACGACATCGGCGTGCAGCAAAAAATAGCGCAGCGCTTCACGGTCGGTCTCGACACCTACTACAAGCAATCGCACAATCTGATCGATGAGGGACAGTTCGGCGCCCCGATCATCCTGACGCCCTTCAACTACGCCCACGGCAAGCAGTACGGCGCCGAACTCACCGGCAATTACACCGCCGACGCGTTCTCGGCGTATTTGAATCTCGCCTATCAGAGCGCCAAGGGCAAGGACATCGACTCGGCGCAATTCAATTTCTCGCAGGCCGAACTCAACTACATCGCAACGCACTACATCCACTTGGATCACGAGCAGCGCATCACCGCCTCCGGCGGGGCATCGTACCTGTGGCGCGAGACGCGTTTCAGCGCCGATCTGCTGTTGGGCTCGGGCCTGCGGGCGGACCAAGAACTGCCCGACGGGGATTCCATCCCGAACGGTGCGCATCTGCCCTACTACACGCAGGTGAATCTCGGCGTGAGCCACGTGTTCCACATCGACAATGCGGGCACGTTGACGGCGCGCTTCGATCTCATCAACGCCTTCGACAAGATCTATGAGATTCGCGACGGGACCGGGGTGGGCGTGGGCGCGCCCCAGTTCGGACCGCGGCGCGGCTTCTTCGTCGGCCTGTCGAAATCGATATAGCTAGTTGACGTGGTCCAGTGTCGTCGCCTTGCCAACCGCCGCGAAATCAAACCTCATCGAGTGCAGCTCCTAGATCGGCAATCAAATCTCCGGCATCTTCGATGCCCACCGACAGACGGATCAGCGCATCCGTGATGCCGATGCGATCGCGCGTCGCCTTCGGCAGACCTGAATGGGTGGTGCTCGCGGGATGTGAGATGAGCGATTCGGTACCCCCTAAGCTCACCGCCAGCTTGATGACTTGCAGCGCGTCCAGCAGCCGAAACGCCTCCGCTTCGCCGCCCTTGACCGTGAATCCGAACGTCGATCCCGCGCTCTCGCACTGCCGCTCGAACACCGCACGCCGCGGATCGTCGGGCGCCAGAAAGCCCAGATAATTCACCGCGGCCACCTTCGGATGCGTGCGCAGGAACTGCGCCACCAACGCGGCGTTCTCGGCGGATTTATGCATGCGCAGCGACAGGGTTTCCATGGACCGCATGATCATCCAGGCCGTGTTGGGATCGAGTTGCGTGCCGAGCGCGCCGCGCAGTTTCTTGATGGGACCCACCACGTCGCGCGCGCCGATGACCCCGCCCGCGACCAGATCCGAGTGCCCGCCCACATACTTGGTCAAGGAATACAGGACCAGATCCGCGCCAAATCGCAGCGGCCGTTGGAAAACCGGTCCCAAGAAGGTGTTGTCGACCAACACCGGCGGCCGCCCGCCGCTTTGACGCGCGCCGATCTGCTCGGAGATTTCGCGCATCAACGGCAGATCCACCAAACCGTTGGTGGGATTGGCGGGCGTCTCCGTCATGATGAGGCAGACCCGGCCGCCGGCTTTCTCGGCCGTGGCCGACGCCCGCAGGGCCGCATCCGTCACGGCGGTCCGATCGCAGCCTTGCGTAAAGCTCACCGCGGTGACGCCGAACAACGGAAACGTTTTCTCGATCAGCGTTTCGGTGCCGCCGTACAGCGGCTGACTCATCAAGATGACATCGCCCGGGCGAACGTAGGTCCACAGCGCCGTGGATATCGCAGACATTCCGCTCGAGAACACCGCCGCGGCCTCGCCTTCCTCCCACAATGCCAGCCGGTCCTCGAGCACTTCGAGATTCGGATTGTTGAAACGCGAATAGACCAGTCCCGATGCCTGACCGGCGCCGGGTTCGCGGCGGCCCGATGTGTAGTCGAAAAAGTCCTTGCCGTCCTGGGCAGTCTTGAAGACGAACGTCGAGGTGAGAAATATCGGCGGCTTCAGCGACCCTTCCGAGAGCGCGGGGTCGTAGCCGAAGCCCATCATCTGAGTTTCCGGCTTCAACACGTGCTTGCCGATTTTACGTTTATGATATGCGTCGTAGCTCATGTCGCCCCCCGCCTGTCGGAATTATGCCGGCAATGATACCCGCCGGCGGCGGCGCGTGGGTGCTCTCAAGGCGCGCAGCCGCGTGTAAGGAACGAACGAACTCGTGTTATTGACGATCATCGCCGTCGCGGCATTTGCAAGCACTCTGGCCGGCGGGCTGCTGGCGCTCAAACTGCGGGACAAACTGCATCTGATCTTGGGTTTCAGCGCCGGTGCGGTCATCGGCGTCGCCTTTTTCGACCTGCTGCCCGAAGCCATCTCGGTGGGCACGAAATACCACACCCCGACCGTCATTCTCGCCTGGTCCGCGTTGGGGTTCCTGTTCTACCTCGCCCTCGACAGGATGGTGACGTTCCACGGCGATTCCACGCGCCGCGGCGGGTTCACCGCCTCCGTGCTCTGTATTCACAGCATTCTCGACGGCGTCGCCATCGGGCTCGCCTTTCAAACCTCGCGCGTGGTCGGCATCGTCGTGGCGATCGCCGTGTTGACCCACGATTTTTCGGATGGCATCAACACGATGAACATCGTTCTGAAGAATCGCGGTTCGCGCTCGCAAGCGTTCCGCTGGCTCGTACTCGATGCGGCGGCGCCCATCGTGGGCATCGCGTCCACGCTGCTCTTCACGCTGCCCGGCGATGGTTTCGGCGTGGCCCTCGCCTTGTTCGGCGGCTTCTTCCTCTATATCGGCGCCAGCGACCTGATACCCGAGAGCTACCACGCGCACCCGAAGTTCCTCACCACGGCGATGACGCTGGCCGGCGCCGCGGTGCTGTATCTCGCGATAACGTTAATCGGCTAAGGTCGGCGCCGACGGCTGCCGAGCGCGGCTGGTCGCGGCACTGCCGGCCGAGGCCAGCATGATGCAGCCGATCGCGCCCCATTGCATCGAGCTCAAGGTCTCGCCCAAAAACACCAGGCCCGACAGCGCACCCAGTGCCGGCTCGGCGCTCATCAAGACACCGAACGTGCGGGTGGGTATTCGCGTCAGCGCATACATCTCCAGCGAATACGGCAATGCGCTGGCCAGCAACGCCACGCCGAGAGCGATCGGCAGCACCGCCGGCGACAACAGCGCCATCCCCGCATGCCCGATGCCGATGGGCACGATGGCCAGCGCGCCGGCCAGCGTACCCAGCGCCGCCGTCTGGCCGCCGTGCGCATTGCCCGCCTTGCGCCCGAACACGATGTAAATCGCCCAACATACGCCCGCCGCGAGTGCGAAGGCCACGCCCGCAGGGCTCAGCGAACTCGCGCGGCCCAGCGGCAGCAACGCGACCAAGCCGAACGCCGCCAGGGCGATCCAGACGAAGTCGATGGGGCGTCGCGACGTGGCCATCGCCACCGCCAACGGCCCGGTGAACTCCAACGCCACCGCGATGCCGAGCGGTATTCGGCTCAACGACAGGTAGAAAAACAGATTCATCCAGCCCATGGCCAATCCATAAATGACGATGGTGCGTGCCTCGCGCCAGCTCGGCCGCAGCGCCCAGGGACGCCACACGGCCAGCAGCATGAGGGCCGCAAAGGCCAGCCGCAGCGCGGTGGCGCCCGACGCGCCCACGAGCGGGAACAATCGTTTCGACAGGGCCGCGCCGATCTGAATGCTGAACATGGCCACGGCCAGCACGCCGATCGGAATCAAGATCGGCTGAGCCTTGAACGACGAGGAAGTAGTCACAATAATCCAGGGGCCAAAGATCGCGCAGGGTAGCATCGCCGCCAGGCGTCCGCGCACAGGAAGGAGCCCGTCATCGCCAGAAATGCCTACAGCGGCGCGAACACGCGCACCGGGGCCGCTCGCCGGGCCGCAAATGCCCGCGACGGCGCAGAGGCCCGCCTCGTCGCGAACTCTCCGGGCAACGCCGCTGCTCGCCTCAGCGCGGTTTCTCGCCGGAGCGCGGTTCCTGGCGTTATCGCCGCGCCGCGCGCACCCGTGCGGCCCCTCGCGCGATCGGCGCTGCCATCGGATACGGTGACCCTGGCGCGCTTTCTGCTCGGCAAAGTGCTGGTGCGCGAGTTGGCCGAGGGCCGGGCGATGGGCCGCATCGTCGAAACCGAAGCCTATATCCAGGGCGATCCCGCCTGTCACGCCTATCGCGGCATGACGCCGCGGAACCGCTCGTTGTTTCTCGACGTGGGCCACGCCTATGTGTATCGATGCTACGGCGTCTCGTTGCTGCTCAACGTGTCGAGCGAACCCCACGGGACCGGTTCGGGCGTCCTGTTGCGCGCCCTCGAGCCGCTGGCCGGGATCGATCTGATGCAAAGTGTGCGCGAGGGTGTCCGGCTTCGCGACCTTGCCCGGGGTCCGGGCAGATTGGCGTCGGCATTGCAGGTGAGTCTGGGTCACGACGGCTTCGATTTGTTCGCGCAGGGACCTCTGTGGATCGGCAGCGACGGCACCACGGTCGACTCGATCGGCGAAAGCGTGCGCATCGGCCTCACCAAGGGCGCCGACGCACGCCTGCGCTACTTCGTCGCCGGCAGCGAATACCTCAGCGGCACTCGACGACTCAATGCAAAACCCGATTGACGATTTCCTGGCGGAGCGGCACGTCGTGATCCTGGACGGGGCGCTGGCCACGGAACTCGAGCGGCGCGGCGCGAATCTCGCGGATCCCCTCTGGTCGGCGAAAATATTGCTGGAGCAGCCCGACCTGATACGCAGCGTGCATCTGGATTACTTCCTGGCCGGCGCCGACGTGGCGACGACGGCAACCTACCAGGCGACTTTCGAGGCTTTCGAGCGGCGCGGCCTGGCGCGTGAGGCGGCGGCTCAAGTCATGCGCGATGCCGTCGATCTGGCGGTCGCGGCGCGCGAGCAGTTTTGGCGTGTGCCGGCCAATCGCGTGAATCGTCGGCGGCCCCTCGTCGCCGCCTCCGTCGGACCCTATGGCGCCATGCTGGCGGACGGCTCCGAATATCGCGGCCACTATGCCGTGAGCGAGCATGCGCTGCGCGAGTTTCACCGGCCGCGGCTGCAGGTGCTCGCCCGATCGGGGGCGGATCTCGTGGCATGCGAGACCATTCCCTGTCTGCGCGAAGCGCTGGCGCTGGTGCGGCTGCTCGAGGAGTTTCCCTCGCTGTCGGCGTGGATCGGTTTTTCCTGCCGGGACGGCAAGCGCACGTGCGAAGGCGACCTCGTCGCCGACTGCGCCGCCGCGTTGCACGGCTGCCCGCAAGTCGCGGCGATCGGGGTGAATTGCACGCCGCCCGAGTTTGTCGGCGATCTGCTCGGCGACATGCGCAGCCACACCGACACGCCGCTGCTGGCGTATCCGAATTCCGGCGAACGCTACGATGCCGCGGCGAAGAGTTGGCACGGCCACGCCGGGCCTGTCTCGTTTGCCGAGCAATCGCAGTCGTGGTATGCGGCAGGAGCGCGGCTCATCGGCGGTTGCTGCCGCACCACGCCGCGAGACATAGAGGCGATCCGGCGGCAGGATTACGGCAGTTCTCTGCCCTGGAAATAACCGCGGCCAACCCGCCGATCCGCACCGCGCACGGATTCAGCGGGTATCTCGGGACCGTGAAGTTGACCGGTTCGAACAGCGGTATTAGTGCTCCGAGAAATTCGGCTCGCGCTTCTCGAAGAATGCGCGCACGCCCTCCACGCAATCGTGGGTTTCCAGCGTCATTTCTTGGGCGCTGCGCTCGGCTCGCAGCTGCTCCTGCAGGGAATTGTCGAACGTCGAGGCATGCAACGCACGAATCTGGCCCAGCACCGCACAAGGTCCCGTGGCGAGACGCTGCGCGACCGATTGCGCCCGCGCCACGACTTCCGCCTGCGGCACCACCGCGTAGGCCAGACCCCACTCCAGTGCCGTCTTCGCATCGATCTTTTCGGCCAGCATCAACGAGGACAAGGACCGGCCGCCGCCGATGCGCCGTGCGAGATGGAAGGTGATCCCCGCGTCGGGCACCAACCCCAGGCGGGCAAAGGACGGCAGGAAGTACGCGTTCTCGCCGGCGATGATGATGTCGCTCGCCAGAGCCAGGCTCATGCCTGCGCCCACCGCGGCGCCGTTGACCGCGGCGACGATGGGAAAGCGGAAACCGCTCAGTCGCAGAATCAGCGGATCCATGAAACGGCGCATTTCGAAGTGGGCCCGTTGCCGCGCCTCCACCGTTTTGAGATCCACCGAATGCAGATCCAGGCCGCTGCAGAACACATCGTTGCTGCCCGTGATGACCACGGCGCGTGCGCCACTGTCGCCTTTTTGGATCTGATCGAGCGCCAGGTGCATGGCCCGGATGATGGTAATGTCGATCGCGTTGCTCACCGCCGCGCGCTGGATGGCCAGCGTGGCGACCCCGTCGGAGACCGTGAAGGAGAGTGAACTCATCGGTGTGCCCTCATGCCCAATGACGCCAGCCCGGCCCCATTTGACTTATAATCGTTAAATAACTCTTCGATATCCGGCCATGTGTCGATCATGCCCCCTAGCTCGCGTCGCTGCAAGGACACATGTGTCACGCGTCCCCCGCGATAAGACCTAGTATCAATGAGCACCCCCTTGGCGGCGGCGCCCGCGAGCCGCGGATCCACTACGGCTGGGTTGTCATTGCGGCGACTCTTGTCACCATGCTGGTCACCGGCCTCGATTGCACCGCAACTCGCGATACCTCAGACTTCCGTTGCGCAACAGCAGCGCCCTCCCCGGAGCGACATGATGCCCAAGTTATCGCGACGCCTCGGCATCGCCCTGTCCTCCATTGCCGCCGGCGCCGCTCTGGCGAGTACGGGAACCGCGTGGGCCGCGGGCGACGCGTTGCCCAGCGAATCGCCCGCGAATTTTGTCGCACGCGTCGACAGCTTCGACTACGTGAAGCGCGAAGTCATGATCCCCATGCGCGACGGCGTGAAACTGAAAACCCTGATTCTCATCCCCCGCGGAGCGCAGCGCGCGCCCATTCTGCTGAGCCGCACGCCCTACGGGGCGACCGAACGAATCGCCAAGAACGCCAGCGCGCATCTGTCGGTGGTGATCGGCGACAACGACGTGGCCGTCGACGCGGTGGTCAACGGCAACTACATTCGCGCAGTGCAGGACGTCCGCGGCAAACACGAGTCCGAGGGCGATTACGTGATGACCCGCCCGCTGCAAGGTCCGCTCAATTCCACCTCGGTCGATCACTCGACGGATACCTACGACACCATCGATTGGCTGGTGAAGAACACGCCCGAATCGAATGGCAAGGTCGGCATCCTCGGCATCTCCTACGACGGTTTCACGTCGTTGATGGCGCTCGTGCATCCGCATCCGGCGCTGCGGGCCGCCGTGCCCATCAATGCCATGGTCGACGGCTGGCGCGGCGACGACTGGTTCCACAACGGCGCGTTCCGGCTGGACAGCTTCACCTACACCCACGATCAGGAGGCCTCGCGCGGCAGCGACATCGCCTGGTGGACCGATCACTACGACGACTACGACACCTGGCTCTCGGCAGGCTCCGCCGGCGACATGGCGCACCTGCACGGCCTCGAACAAGTCGGCTTTGCGCAAAAGCTCATGCAGCATCCTGCCTATGACGAATTCTGGCAGGACCAGGCGCTCGACAAGATCCTCGCGCAGCAAGGCGTGACGGTGCCGGTGATGCTGGTCCACAGCCTCTGGGACCAGGAAGACATCTACGGCAACATCGCCGTCTACAAGGCGCTGACCGCCGGGCATGCGGACACGTCGAATCTCTTCCTGGTCATCGGTCCCTGGTATCACCACCAGGAACGGCTCGACGGCAGCCGCGTCGGTGCGATCGAATTCGGCAGCGATACGGCTGCGTATTTTCGCATGCGCGTACTGCGCTCCTTCCTGGATCATTTCCTCAAGGACGAGGCACCGCCGCTCGAGATCGCGCCGGTCACCGCCTTCGAAACCGGTACCAATCGCTGGCTGTCGCTGCCGTCGTGGCCCTTGGGCTGCACGCGCGCCGCTTGCACCATCGATCGCAAGAAAATCTATCTGCAGCCCAACGGCGGTCTGGGCTTCGCGCCTGCCACGGGGTCCGGATTCGAGAGCTATGTGTCCGATCCGGCAAAGCCGGTTCCCTACCTGCCGCGGCCCATCCACATCGGCGGTGACGCGGGCCAATCGAGCTGGCAAACCTGGTTGGTGAGCGATCAGCGCGACGTCGCCGCCCGCACCGATGTGGTGAGCTTCAGCACGCCCGTGCTCACGCAGCCCTTGAAGTTGAGCGGCGAGCCCATCGCCAATCTGATCGCCTCGAGCACGGGCACGGACGGCGACTTCGTCGTCAAACTCATCGACGTGTACCCGGACGATATGGGACGCGACGCCAAGATGGGCGGCTATCAGTTGATGATTGCCACCGACATTCTGCGCGGCCGCTACCGCGATTCGTTCAGCGCGCCCAAGCCGATTCCGGCGGACAAGGCCCAGCTCTTCCGCTTCGCCCTGCCCACGGTCAATCACGTATTCCTGCCCGGACATCGCATCATGGTCCAGGTGCAGTCGAGCCTGTTCCCGGTCTACGATAGGAACCCGCAGACCTACGTCGACAATATCTTCTTCGCCAAGCCCGGCGACTACAAAAAGGCCACGATCAAGATCTTCGACGGCGGCAAGGACGCGAGCTTCATCGATTTACCCGTGGTCGGACCGGCCGCGGCACGCTGACCCGGCCGCGATGTGGGCCGGTTGCCGGGCGTTCGCGATACCACACGGTCGCCGCGCGAATCCATCACCGCCGGTGCCAAGCGAGCGCGCTGTCGATGCCCCATACCCACACCACAGCCGGTCAAATTCACCGCGCCGAGGTCTAGCGGCTCTTCTCCGGCTCGTGCTTCTTGGCCTCAGGCTGCCCCTTGGGATGGGGCGGCGGCTTCGGTGCACCGGGCTTTTGCCCCGGCGGCCGACCATTCGCTGCCTGCCCACGCGCGGCGGGCTGTCCCGCTGCGGGAGACGTGCGGGCGGCCGAGTTGCCGGGTGTTCCGGGCGGCGTGCGTACGGCCGCGCTCCCGGGTGTTCCGGGCGGCGCGTGACCCGCGACCGGATTGCCCGGAGCACCGCCCGCCCGCGCCGGCGCGGTCGCGCCACGGGCCCCCACGACACCCGGTCCGCTGAACGCGGCCGGACGTGCGGTGGCGGCAATGGACGGGTGTCCGCCGTTGGCGCGCGCCGCGAGCGCCGGATTCCTGACGGCCTCTTGCACGTGCTGCCGCTGCAGCGGTGTCGGCGGTACGTGCTGCTCCTGAGCCGCGGCGCGCTCCTGCGCGGTTGGCGCCGCGGCGACGCCGCCGGATCCGCCGTTGTAGCTCACCTTGTTGACGGTGACGTTGTTCACCACGGTGGTGTTGTACGTATTGTGAATCACCGTGGTGTTCACGTTGTTCACCGCGGTGTTGTAGGCGAAGGAATTGCCCGCCCAGCGGCCGCCCGCAAAACCCACGCCCACGTAACCGAAACCGTAATTCACTCCGCCATAGAAGCCGACGTGCGGACCCCAATAACCCGCGTGCCAGCCGTAGAAGCCGCCGACGAAGCCCCAGTATCCCGGCGTCCACAGCACGCCGACCCGCGGCGGTTGGACCCACGTGCCCGGAATCCAGTAATAATCGCTACCCGTCCAGTGCCAATAGCCGGGTGTCCATAGATAACCGTCTTCGGGACATGGCGGCTGGTCGTAATCCGGCAGCGGCGGCGGCGGTTGACTTGCCTGCACCTCGACCTCGGCCGCGGGCGCATCGTAAGCCGGCGGGGGCGGCGGCGCGTACACACGGGGCGGGGGTGGGGGCGGCGGCGGCGGCCGATACACGCGCTCCTGTACCACGCAGGCGCTCAACAGCGTCGCGGCGGACAATGCCACGATGACGCCGCGATGCGCCGGAAGAAATTCTTTCACGATTTTTGTCATGGGGTTCCCACGTTGGCCGGTTCGCAAGGCAGGGTAAGAGCATTACCCTGGTCATGGAACGGATAACGTCACAGATCGGCAACAGGCTACGACTGTGAACGAAATGTAACCGAAACCGCCGCGGCGCGGGCTCAGTGCTTCGGCGCCGCCGTCGTGATGATGGCCCGCAGCTCCGTGAGTTTGGCCTTGACCGCCGCTGCGTTGGCAGGGCCCATCCGGATCAGCAGCTTCTGGCCGGCGGGCCGTGCCTCCAGCGTCGGATCGGCAAACAGGTACATCACGTTGGGCCGCACCAGGTCGATGGGGCCCGTGACCTGCGGAGTCGCCAACAGCACATCGATGACTTGAACCAGCCGATCGTTGAAGTAGCCGTTCGGATAGCCCAGATCCTGGTAGGCCTTCTGAAACAACGGATAGAAGCGCAGGTACACCGCGGCCAGCCGCTGCATATCCGCCTCTTGCAGCAGGCTGACCAGAGGCTGGTAGCGTTGAAAATTCTGGCTGTCGAGCGTGCCATGCAGCTCGTCGCCCTCGGCTGCGAAAATGCCGGCCGTGGGCATGATCGGCCGTTTGTCCACGGCCACCTTTTGACGCGGCAGATTATCGACCGTGACCACGATGTGGCGGACGATGTTGTCGGCCACCAAGTAATGGGTCACGGCGCCGCCGCCAGCCTCGCTGAGGGCAGCGCTCAGGGCGCCGTCGCTGTCGCCGAGTTCGGGCAGAGGCGTCTTCGATGGCTCGCCGGCAGGCACCGGATGTTCGATCGCATCATCGGGCGCCGCCGGCACGGCCGGCGGCGTGGCGGCAACCGCCGCGGGCGGCGGTATCGCGGCGTGGTGCGTATGCCAGTAATACCAACCGCCGAACGCGGCGATCGCGACCGCGAGCGCCACGCCTATCAGCGGCTTGTTGATCGCCGGTTCATCGAGCATCGGATCTCCTGGAGGCATCATGGTCGAGGCTCAACCGCTGTTCATGGTGCGCAGCTGCAGCTCATGGCGGCGATAGTCGATGACCAGTGTATCGAGTACCCCCAAGGCATCCATTCCGATCAAGATCGCCGGCTCCTTGGTCAGCTGCCACTGCTTGAAAATGTACATGTCCGCAAAGGTTACGCCCGGATCGAGCATCTTGACGCCCCCCAGCTGAATGGCGGGGGTGGCGATGATTTCCCCGTCCTCGACCGCCAAAGTGGCCCCCACGATCTGATCGGGCTGGCTCTTGCCGGGCGTATTGAGGCGCGCCAAGGCATTGCGCAGGGCGAGATTCGCGATGGTGGTCTGGCCACCCGTATCGACGATGGCCGTGGTGCGCACGCCCCCCACGATGGCATCGACCACGATCAGTCGACCGTGCAGCGAATGGAACGGAATGTCCACGAAGTCCCGGCCCGATCTCTCGCCGTGCGAATAGGCGATCGTGATCTTGTCGTGGCGAAAATCGATGAATATGCGCTTGTTGGCCAATCCTTCGGAACCGAGTATGCCCTGCGCACCGCCCATGGCGTCGGGTACGATGGGCAGCAACGGCGAGTCCACGGCCACGTCGCCCACGCTGAGCGTGTCCACGCGGATGGTCGGGACCGTGGCCGAGCCGGTCACGCCGCGCAACATCACCGGCGGCGACTGATCGGTGGGGATGCCCAGCGCGAGCGCGACCATGGCGGTGACCGCCGAATGGCTGGCGCCGGTGTCGAGCACCAGACGAAACGGTCCGCGGCCATTGATGAACACGGGCGCCCAGATGCGTCCGATCCGGTCGCGTTGGGTGGGCGCGACATAGCGCGGCTCGGGTGTCTCGACCAGGATCTCCGCGAGTTCATCCGCCGAGTCGCCCGCGGTCTTGGCCGCGGAGAGCGTCGGTACGGTTCCCGCGGCCCGTTGGGAGCCCGCGCCCAGCGCGCCCAGCATCAACACACCGCACAACATCGCCCCGGACACCCGACGCGTAACGTCGATCGATACGTGCAGCAGTCTCATGGTTTCCGCCTCGCCGCGATGTCCGCGTCGACCACTTGGCCCAACACGGCCAATGGTACGGTCCCGGTGCGCAGCAGTAGATCGTGAAATCCTTTCATTGAAAAATTCGCGCCCAGGGCCCTTTGAGCCTTGCTCCGTTGCGCGAGTATCGCAAGCTCGCCTATCTTATACGCGCATGCTTGGCCCGGCATCACGACGTAGCGCTCGACTTCGGCGACCGGAATCCCATAGTCGATCGCCTGCTGCCGAGTCCAGCGCTGGGCGTGCAGCCCCGTATCGACCACCAGGCGACGCGCGCGGAACAGTTCGTCGTAGAGCTGGCCGAGGCGCCCCTGCGGATCGTCATGGTACCAATCGGCCTCGACCGCGAGCTGCTCCGCGTACAGTCCCCAGCCTTCGGCGAAGGCCGATAAGCCGCCAAACACGCGCTTGCGGCGAAACAACGGGATGTCCGTGGATTCCTGTTGCAGCGCGATCTGAAAGTGATGGCCCGGAACGCCCTCGTGGTACATCAGCGTGCGCATCGTCAACATGCCGAACTCCGGTCCCGGCAGGGGTATCCACACCGTGCCCGGCCGCGAACCGTCCGGTGCCGGCGCCGAATAATGCGCGGCCGCGTTCTTCTCGGTGAACGGCGGCTCGCGCAGCACCTGCACGGGGGCCGTCGGCCGCAAATCGAACAAGCTGCCGGCGCGCCGTTCGGCGTCGCGCAGAATGCGTTCGTGTTCCTGCAGCAGCAGCGGGCGCGGATCGGGATTCGCGGCGGGCTGCAAGCTCTTCTCCAGCGCCTTGTAGCGCTCTTCCACCGAACCCTCTGCGTAGCCGAGTTCGCGCAAGCGCGCGTCCATGTCGGCGGATATGCGCGCCACCTCGCGCAGCCCCACGGCGTGGATCTTCTGCGCGGAGAACTCCGTGGTGGTATTCACGTGCAGCGCCGCGGCATAGGCGTCGGCGCCCTTGGCCAGCCGCCACAGACCGGCATCCTCGCCTGCGGCCTTAAGTTCGCCGGCGAGCAGTGCGCGCACGCGCCGGAACGCGGGACGAATCGACTCCTCCACCGTGCGCTGCGCGCTCGCGACCGCCGCTTCGCGCTCTGTTTGCGCGAAGCCTTGGATGGATTTCGAACGCATCGCCAGCGAGTCCACCAGCACGTTGTCCGCCGCCGCCGCGGCGAGGAAGCGATCGATGCCCTCGATGGTCGCCTGCAGGATGAATGCCGGCGGGATCGTGCCCTTGGCGGCCCGTGCCTTGGCAACGTCGATGCCTTGATCGAGCACCGCCGCCACGCGCGCCAGGCGCGCCAGATAATTCTCGACATCGCGCGGCGTGCGCAGCGGATGCACCTGGCTCAGGAAGTTGACGAGCGACACCTGCAGGCCGCGAAACTGGTCGAACACGAATCGCTGATCGGAGAACTCGGCCATGCGCACCGCATCGCCGAGTTGCCATTGCAGCGAGGCCGCGGACACGCGCTGCACCGGCGTGAGCTGCGCGCGTGGGAAAGTCTTCAGGCGCGAAAGCCCGCCGCGCGCACGTGCGATGTAGACCGCGACGCCCGGCGCATCCAGCGGTATGCCGTACTGCGCATCGATCGCCGCGAGTTCACGATCCAAGGCGTCCTGTTCGGGGCCCTGGAAATACTGCTGCGAGGTTGCCGCGGCGGGATTCGCGCGCATCCACTGCGCCGCGAGATCGTCGGTGAATGCATCGAAGGAGCGGCGCACCGCTGCCGCCGCGGGTGGCTGGGACGCGTGCGACGCATGCGCGATCGTGGCGAGGCTCGCCGCACTGAGCAACAGCCCGGCCAGCATCGCGCGCACAACGGCGGAACTCGATTTCAAGCGCACCCCCTCCGGCCGAGGATAACATCTGCTGTGGAGATCATCGCATTTGACGTGTCGGGACGGTATTGCGACCATCCTTCGATGACCTCAAAAATCACGCGACGCGATTTCATGAACGGCATTGCCATCGCCGTGGCGGGCATGGCGGGCCTCGATGCAGCGGCGGCCGAACCCCCGAGCGGTGCTCCGTCGGCCGGCGATCCCTCGGCCGGCGGCCGCTCGCCCGGCGATGCCGGCGCGCGTGGCGACGCGGCCCTCGCGACGCGCCCACCCTCCTATCCACCACGCCGCGACGGACTGCGCGGCAGTCACGTGGGTTCGTTCGAGGCCGCGCACCGCTTGCGCGATGGCACCCCGTTCGACTTGGGCGCCCAAGTGACGGAGCACTACGACCTGGTCGTGGTCGGCGCCGGTATCAGCGGCTTGTCCGCCGCTTACTTCTATCGGCAACGCCGCCCGCACGCGCGCATTCTCATCCTCGACACCAACGATGATTTCGGCGGCCACGCGAAACGCAACGAGTTCCTCGTCGACGGGAAGCTGCTCATCGGTTATGGCGGCACCCAGTCCATCGATTCGCCGCGCCGCAAGTGGGACAAGGTCGCGAAGAGCCTGCTGCAGGATCTCGGCATCGACGTGGCGCGCTTCGATACGGCGTTCGACCAGCAGTTCTACACCCGCTGGGGGCTCTCCCACGGCACGTTCTTCAAGAAGGAAACCTTCGGCACCGACCGCTTGGTCAGGCGTCCCTTCGGCGGCTGGAACGACTGGGACGAGGAGCCCCGCAGCCGGGCCGAATTGCGCGCCTATGTCGATGCGTTCCCGTTATCCCCCGCCGCGCGCGCCCAGCTGATCGACATGATTTGGTCGGACCGGGATGTGCTGCCCGGCAAGACGCGGGCCGAGCGGCGGGCCGTGCTCGAACACTTGAGCTATCGCGATTTCCTGAAAAGCTACTGGAACGCCGATGAGGATGTATTGAAGTTCCTGCAGACCCGAACCCATGAACTTTGGGCCGTGGGCATCGATGCGGTACCGGCGAGCGAAACGCTGGGCATGCCGGGCCTCAAGGCGCAGAGCGCCGCGCTCGGCGCGCAAGCCGAGGAGCCCTACATCTATCACTTTCCGGATGGCAACGCGTCCATCGCGAGAATGCTGGTGCGCCGGCTCATACCGGGAATCGCGGGCGGCGGCGGCATGGAGGACATCGTGCTCGCACGTTTCGATTACGCGCAGCTCGATCGGCCCGAACACGACATTCGCCTGCGGCTCGGCAGCACGGCGGTGGACGTGCGCAACGTCGCGAACGGCGTGGAACTGGCCTACGTCAAGGCCGGGGTCGTCACGCGAGTGGCCGCGCGCGACTGCGTGCTTGCGTGCTATCAAGCCATGATTCCGTACATTGCGCCGGAGGCGGACGCGGAACAGCGCGCGGCGCTGCATGACAACGTGCGCGCGCCTCTGGTGTACGTGAATGTCGCGGTGCGCAACTGGCACCCTTGGCACGAGCTCGGAGTCGCGTACATCGACAATCCCGGCGGCACCTACGCCGCCTGTCTGGACTTCCCGGTGAGTCTCGACGGCTATCGTTTTTCCGCCGACCCCTCGCAACCGGTCTGCATCCACCTGGTACACACCCCGACGGCCCCCAATCAAGGCCTCGACATGCGCGAACAATATCGCGCCGGACGGACCCGTCTTTACGGCATGACCTTCGCGGATTTCGAGAACGAGATCCGCGACGAGCTCGGTCGCATGTTGGGCGGCGCCGGCTTCGATTTCGAGCGCGACGTGGCCGCGATCACCGTCAATCGCTGGCCGCACGGCTACGCCTACACGCCGACGCCGCTCTACGACGATCCGGGCGAGCAAGCTACCCGCGCCGGGCACGCTCGGCGCAAGATCGGCCGCATCGCTATCGCCAATTCCGACTCGGGCTGGGATGCCTACACCCACGTCGCCATCGACCAGGCGCATCGCGCGGTACGGGAACTGACGGCCTGAGCGGCGCCGCGCAGCGCTGATTTACTAAACGAACTCTTCGGTATCGATTTCCGCCTGGGTGGCCGCATTGTAGCGGTCGCCGACCACCGTGCGACGGTTGATGAGCGCCTCGAGACGGCGGGCGAGGTCGCCGGACAGTTGCACCCGGTCGGCGCCGAGATTCTCCTCGAGGTGCGCGCCGCGGGTGGTACCGGGAATGACCACGACATGACTGCCCCGGCCCAACACCCAGGCGAGCGCCAGTTGCGCCATCGAACACCTCGCCTCGTTGGCGAGCGCCGCATAGGCCCCGAGCAGTTCGAGATTGACGCGGTTGTTGTCGGCGGCGAATCGCGGCATCGAGCGGCGGATGTCCTTGGCATCGAGCGCCGCCACGTCCGGCAACGCGCCCGTCAGGAAGCCGCGCGCCAGCGGACTGAACGCGACGAACGTGGCGCCGATGTCGCGGCAGGTGTCGAGCACGGCGATTTCCGGATTGCGGGTGCAAAGCGAGTATTCGCTTTGCACCGCCGCGATGGGATGTACGGCGTGGGCGCGTCTTACCGTGGCCGCGGACACTTCCGACAAACCGATGGCGCGGATCTTGCCCTGCCGTACGAGGCCGGCGAGCGCGCCGACGCTCTCCTCGATGGGCACCGTTTTATCCCAGCGATGCAGGTAGTACAGATCGATGACCTCGGTGCGCAGACGCCGCAGCGAATCCTCGCAGGTCTGCCGCAGCGTCTCCGGCCGGCCGTCGATCGCCCGGCGTACGCCGCCGGCGGTTGCGACGCCCTGCAGGCCGCACTTGCTCGCCAATGTGAAGCGCGCTCGAAACGGCGCCAGCGTGCGCCCCAGCAACTCCTCGTTGGCGCCGAATCCGTACAGCGCCGCCGTGTCGAAATGCGTGATGCCGAGTTCCAGGGCCCGCAGCAACATCGCGGCGCCCTCGGCGGGCGACGGCGGCACGCCATACGCATGACTCAGATTCATGCAGCCGAATCCGATCGCCGAGACCGCGCCGGCACCCAGTCGACGCTGCCCGAGCGAGGCAGCCACTAAACGCCGGCCGCCACGCGCGGCGCCGCTGCGGCGGCCGGCGGCATGACTTGCGGGGGCATCCGGCCGAATTTTCCCGATCTGAAATCCTCCATCGCCGTCTCGATCTCCTGCCGCGAATTCATGACGAACGGGCCGTAGCCCACGATGGGTTCGGCGATGGGCTCGCCGCTCAACAGCAGGAACACGGCATCGCCCGCGCCCGAGGCGGCCTCGACGTGGATCTCCTCGCCGGCGGCGTCGAGCACCGCGAGATCGGCATGACGCGCGCTCGACCCATTCACGGCAATCTCGCCTTTCAAAACGGCGAGCGCCGTATTGTGCCCCGCAGGTATGCGAAACGTGGCACTGCGTCCCGCCGCCATACGCACATCCCACACGTTGAGCTGCGTGAACGTGTTCGCGGAACCCGCCTGCCCGGCATGCTCGCCGGCAATGACGCGAATCCGTCCCGCTGCGTCAGGCAGTGCCAGGTCGGGAATGTTCGCGCTCGCGAGCGCCTGATAGCGCGGCGCGGACATTTTGTGCACGGCCGGCAGATTGACCCACAGCTGGGCCATCTCCAATGCGCCGCCTCGGCGTGTGAACGCCGGTGAATGGAATTCTTCGTGCAGGATGCCCGACGCGGCCGTCATCCACTGCACGTCGCCCGGACCGATGACGCCGCCGCCGCCGGTCGAATCACGGTGCGCCACCTCGCCCGAGTAGACGATGGTGACGGTCTCGAAGCCGCGGTGCGGGTGCTCGCCCACGCCGCGCGGCCGGCTCGCCGGCGCGAACTCGGCCGGCCCCGCATAATCGAGCAGGAGGAACGGACTGAGATGCTGCCCCAAGTTGTCATAAGTAAACAGGCTGCGGACCGGAAATCCGTCCCCCACCCAATGGCCTTTGGGGCTTGGAAACACGCCGCGCACTCTTTTCTGCATGAACCCTACCCTCCGCTGACCACCACCCGCCTACATGCGTGCGAATTCCGCGTTTTCCAGGCCTCCAGGCGGCCGGCCCTCGCAGGTTCGATTTTGCGACACTTTGTGTCGCAAAATCGCGCACCGCAGAGTGTCCCGGCTGCGGCTTTCATCCCGATGACAGCCGCCGTTTGCAGTTATTATAAACGCTACGTAAGTATTGGAATTCAACGAGTGACTGCCTGCGATGAGTAGCAAAGCGCCACGGCGCGTCATCCCCATCAAAGTCGAGCCGCCCTCCGCGTTGAGCGCCGCGGAACGATCCGCCGTGCTCGACGCCTGCGTGCGCCTGAAGAACCTGCCCGGGGCCCTGATGCCGTTGTTTCATGCCGTCCAGGAAGCCGTAGGCTATGTGCCGAAAGACTCGGTGCCGTTGATCGCCCGCGAGCTGAACTTGTCGCTGGCCGAAGTGCACGGGGTCTTGAGCTTCTACCATTATTTTCGCAAGGAACCCGCTGGCCGCCATGTGGTACACCTCTGCCGCGCGGAAGCCTGCCAAGCCGTGGGCGCGGTCGAACTGGAAGCGCACGCCAAGCGCAGCCTCGGCATCGATTTCCATGCCACCACCGCGGACGGCGCGATCACGCTCGAACCCGTTTATTGCCTGGGCAATTGCGCGTTGGGCCCCTCCGTCATGATCGACGATCGATTGCAGGGCCGAGTGTCGAACAGCCGCTTCGACGACTTGATCGCACGCGCCCGGAAATCTGCGGTGAATCCCTCGTGAACCCCGTGAAGATCTATGTTTCCCGCGATTCGGCGGCCTGCAGCGTGGGCGCCGAGGAGACCGCACGGGCGATCGTCGCGGAAGCGGCCAAGCGCGAAGTGGCCATCGAACTGATACGCAACGGGTCGCGCGGCCTGTTGTGGCTCGAGCCCCTGGTCGAGGTCGCCACCGCGGCGGGCCGCATGGCCTACGGTCCGGTGGGCGCCGGCGATGTGGCGGGCCTGTTCGACGCGGATTTCATTCACGGCGCGGCTCATCCCCTGGCCCACGGCCCTACCGCGGACATGCCCTACCTCAAGAATCAGGAACGCCTGACCTTCGCTCGTGTCGGTATTACCGACCCGCGCAGTCTCGCCGACTACCTCGAGCACGGCGGCTATCGCGGCCTCGATGCCGCGCTGGCCATGGAACCCGCCGCCATCGTGGCGAGCGTTACCGCGTCGGGATTGCGCGGCCGCGGCGGCGCCGCTTTTCCCGCGGGAATCAAGTGGAAAACGGTGCTGGGCGCGGCCGCGATCCAAAAATACATCGTCTGCAACGCCGATGAGGGCGATTCGGGGACATTTTCCGACCGCATGCTGATGGAAGGCGATCCCTTCGTACTGATCGAGGGAATGACCATCGCCGGGCTCGCCACGGGCGCGACGCGCGGCTACATCTACCTTCGTTGGGAATACCCGGACGCCAAGATCGCGCTCGATGCCGCCATCGCGGCGGCCTATGCCGGGCATTATCTCGGCGAGAACCTCCGCGGCGGCGGCAAGACCTTCGACCTCGAGGTCAGGCTGGGCGGCGGCGCCTACATCTGCGGCGAGGAGACCTCGCTCCTCGAATCCCTGGAAGGCAAGCGCGGCCAGGTGAGATTCAAGCCGCCGCTCCCGGCGCTGCAAGGATTGTTCGGCAAACCCACGGTCATCAACAACGTCATCACCCTGGCCTCCGTCCCCATCATTCTCGATCGCGGTGCCGACTATTATCAGCACTTCGGCATGGGGCGCTCCCGCGGCACGCTGCCCGTCCAGCTCGCCGGCAACATCAGGCACGGCGGCCTGGTGGAGCTGGCGTTCGGCTTGACCTTGCGCGAATTGTTGTACGACTACGGCGGCGGCTCCTTGAGCAGCCGCCCGATTCGGGCGGTGCAAGTCGGTGGTCCCCTCGGCGCCTATCTCCCCGAATCCCAATTCGACACCCGGCTCGACTACGAGGCCTTCGCCGACATCAAGGCCATGTTGGGGCACGGCGGCATCGTGGTGTTCGACGATACGGTCGACATGGCCGCCCAGGCTCGTTACGCCATGGAGTTCTGCGCCGTGGAATCATGCGGCAAGTGCACCCCCTGCCGCATCGGTTCGACCCGCGGCGTCGAGGTCATCGATCGGCTCATGGCGGGCGACGCTGCCCGGCAGGAAGCCCTGCTGCGCGACCTGTGCGAGACGCTGACTTACGGTTCACTGTGCGCACTGGGCGGCCTGACGCCGTACCCGGTACTGTCCGCGTTGAACCACTTTCACGAAGATTTTGTCACATCTGGAACCAGGCACGCTCGGCCGGCCGCGGTTCGTTAGAGAGGCTTTTCCATGCAATCCATTGTTGAACGGGATTTCGGCACCCCCGAGCGCCACAGCGCGAAGTCGGTGACGCTGACCATCGACGGCCAGGAAATCACGGTGCCGGAAGGCACCTCGGTGATGCGTGCCGCAGCCCTGTCGGACGTGAAGATCCCCAAGTTGTGCGCCACCGACCAGCTCGAGGCCTTCGGCTCCTGCCGCCTGTGCCTGGTCCAGATCGAGGGCATGAAGGGATTGCCGGCCTCGTGTACCACCCCGGTCGCCCCCGGGATGAAGGTCACCACCCAGAACAAGCAGCTCGCCGATGTGCGCCGCGGCGTGATGGAACTGTACATTTCCGATCACCCGCTCGATTGCCTGACGTGCCCCGCCAATGGACATTGCGAATTGCAGGACATGGCCGGCATCGTCGGCCTGCGCGAGGTGCGCTACGGCTACGAGGGCGAGAATCATCTGGTCGCCGATAAGGACACCAGCAATCCGTATTTCACGTTCGATGCCAGCAAGTGCATCGTATGCTCGCGCTGCGTGCGCGCCTGCGACGAGCAGCAGGGCACGCTCGCGCTCACCATTCAGAGCCGCGGGTTCGACTCCAAGGTGTCGCCGAGCCAGAACGTGTCGTTCATGGATTCGGAATGCGTATCCTGCGGCGCCTGCGTGCAGGCCTGCCCCACGGCCACGCTCTCCGAAAATACGCTGATCGACAAGGGCCAAGCCGAACACAGCAAGATCACCACCTGCGCGTACTGCGGCGTGGGGTGTTCGTTCCGTGCCGAAATGAAGGGCGAGGAAGTGGTGCGCATGGTGCCTAACAAGAATGGACACGCCAATCACGGGCACTCGTGCGTGAAGGGACGATTCGCGATCGGCTACGCCACGCACTCGGACCGCATCACCACGCCGATGATCCGCGCCCAGATCACGGACCCGTGGCGCGAAGTCTCCTGGGCTGAAGCCATCGCCTACGCCGCCGGCGAGATGAAGCGCATCCAGGCAAAGTACGGCCGCGATTCGATCGGCGGCATCACCTCGTCCCGCTGCACCAACGAAGAGACCTACCTGGTGCAGAAACTGGTGCGCGCCGGTTTCGGCAACAACAATGTCGACACCTGCGCCCGCGTGTGCCACTCGCCCACGGGCTATGGTTTGAAGCAGACGCTCGGCGAATCCGCGGGCACCCAGAATTTCGACTCGGTGATGAAGGCCGACGTGATTTTCGTGATCGGCGCCACCCCCACCGCCGGCCACCCGGTATTCGGCTCGCAGATGAAGCGCCGCATCCGCCAGGGCGCGCGTCTCATCGTCGCCGATCCGCGCACCATCGACCTGGTGCGCACCCCGCACGTCGCGGCGGACCATCACTTGAAACTGCGGCCGGGCACCAACGTGGCGCTGGTCAACAGTCTGGCCCACGTCATCGTCACCGAAGGGCTGGTCAAGGAAGACTTCGTGCGCGAGCGCTGCGAAGTCGATTCATTCGAAAAATGGCGCGCCTTCGCCGCCGCCGCGGACAACTCGCCCGAAGCCATGGAGCCGATCACGGGCGTACCGGCCGCGAGCGTGCGCGCCGCGGCGCGGCTGTATGCCACCGGCGGCAACGGCGCCATCTACTACGGACTCGGCGTCACCGAACATAGCCAGGGATCGACCATGGTCATGGGCATCGCCAATCTGGCCATGGCCACGGGCAATATCGGCCGGGAGGGCGTGGGCGTGAACCCGCTGCGCGGCCAGAACAATGTGCAGGGCTCCTGCGACATGGGCTCCTTCCCGCACGAGCTGCCCGGCTATCGCCACATCTCCGATCCGGGCGTGCGCGCGATCTACGAACGCGAATGGGGCGTGGCGCTGGACCCGGAGCCGGGGTTGCGCATTCCCAATATGCTCGATGCGGCGATCGACGGCAGCTTCCGCGGCATCTACATCCAGGGCGAGGACATCGCGCAGTCCGATCCCGATACGCAGCACATCACCGCCGGACTGTCGGCGATGGAATGCGTCGTGGTGCACGACCTGTTCCTGAACGAGACGGCGAACTACGCGCACGTGTTCCTGCCGGGCTCGACCTTCCTGGAGAAGGACGGCACGTTCATCAACGCCGAGCGCCGCATCAATTTGGTACGCAAGGTCATGCGGCCGCGCGCCGGCTACGCGGATTGGGAAGTGACACAAGAGATCGCTCGCGCGATGGGCCTCGACTGGAACTACACTCACCCGTCGCAGATCATGGACGAGGTGGCCCGCACCACGCCGACCTTAGCCGGTGTGACGTATGAGAAGCTGGCGCAGGGCTCGCTGCAATGGCCGGTCAACGACAAGGCGCCGGAGGGCACGCCGGTGATGCATATCGGCGGCTTCGTGCGCGGCAAGGGCAACTTCGTCATCACCGAATACATCCCGACCGATGAACGGACTGGCGCGCGATTCCCGCTGTTGCTCACCACGGGGCGCATCCTGTCGCAATACA